>CP060636.1:2400000-2769762 GCA_014337235.1 [Eubacterium] hominis
AGTAGATGTGAAAGGCAAAGCTAACAGATTGCGCTAATTCACGTCTATTTTTTTCTTTTGATTCATCACAGATAAAAGGAGGAACTTATCATGGATCAGAAATTTAACAAAGCTTTTTGGGATGCTTGTGCAAACGGTGATTTTGCAACAGTCTGTGCAGAAATTAAGAAAGGCGCAGATATCAACTATCAGAACGGTGATGGAAGAACGGCATTGATGCGTGCAGCTAAACGTGATTACAAGGATATCGTTCGTGTGCTGTTAGACAATGGTGCTGATGTAAATGTGGAAGATAATAAAGGCAAGACAGCAATTATGGGTGCTGCCAAAAAAGGCAATAAGACAATCTGTAAAAAATTAATCGAAGCAGGTGCTGATGTAAATATGAAAGATGACCGTGGCAGAACTGCTTTAATGCGTGCAGCCTTCTTAGGACACGATCGTTGTGTAGAAGTATTGCTTGATGCTGGTGCAGATATTAATGCACAGGATGAAGTAGGTAGAACTGCTTTAATGGAAGCATGTGTTGCATTTAAGAAAGAAGTCATCCGCTTACTGATTACACGTGGTGCTGATGTCAATATCTGCGATAATAATGGATGTACTGCCCTTATGCGTGCTGCATATGGTGGCTATGTAGGATTAGTAGAAGACTTATTAGCAAATGGAGCTGATAAAGATCTGATTGATAAAGAAGGTCACAAAGCAATTCACTATGTACGTGAAGACTGCCTGGCTCAGTTGAAGCCAATTCTAAAGTGAGGAGGGCAGCCATATGAGAGATTATTTATCACATGAAGTCAGAAACGTTGTTGTCTTAGGACACAGTGGCGTTGGTAAAACAGCAGTTATGGAAAGTATGCTGTACTTCACAAAAGCAAGTGATCGTTTTGGTAAAACCAGTGAAGGAAGTTCTTTGATCGACTATGATCCAGAAGAAATCCGCAGAGGTATTTCCGTTTATGCAAGTCTTGTGCCAATTGAATGGAAGGATTGTAAAATCAACTTTATCGATACACCGGGATACATGGATTTTATCCGAGGCAGTGAAGCAGGATTATCTGTTGGCGACAGCGCATTGATCGTCGTAGACGCAAAAAATGCTGTACAGCCTGGAACAATCAAAGCATGGGAAGGTGCGCAGGCAAAAAAACTGCCTACAATCTTCTTTGTGAATAAACTGGATGAAGAAAACACATCTTTTGATAAAGCATATAACGAATTACGTGATACTTTTGGTAAAGCTGTTATTCCATTTGAAGTACCAATTATGGAAAATGGCAGAACAATCGGTTCTGTCAATATCTTAAGAGATAAAGCATGGTATTTTGAAGGACCTTTGGCAGATCCTGAAAAAGCGCAGGCTGTACCAGAAGATATGGAAGCAATGGTTGCGGAATACAAAAACCAGATTGCCGAAGCAATCGCAATGAGCGATGATGAATTAATGGAAAAATACTTCAGTGGAGAAGAATTCTCAGAAGCTGAATTAACCCGTGGGGTACGTCTTGGCGTACGTAATGGGGAAATCCGTCCAGTATTCTCAGGCAGCGCAACACACAGCGTTGGTATTGAGCGTTTGATGGATCTGATTGTAAAATACTTCCCAACATATGGAGAAGCTGGAAGTATCATCGTCAAAGATGCCAATACCAATGAAGAAGTGATGTTAGAAACAAATGAAAAAGAAACACTTTGTGCACAGGTATTTAAGACTATTGTCGATCCATTCGTTGGACGTATCTCTTATATCAAAGTATTATCTGGTGTATTAAGTTCTGATTCTAACGTTTATAACACTAATAAGGATAAAATGGAAAAAATCTCAACAATCTTTATCGTTAAAGGAAAACACCAAACTGCTGTTGGTAAGTTGTTTACAGGAGATATCGGTGCTGTTGTAAAACTGCAATATACACAAACAAATGATACGCTTTGTGAAAAAGGAAAAGCATTTGTGGCAGATCCTATCAAATTCTCTACACCAATGTATGGCATGGCTGTATTCCCTAAATCTAAAAATGATGAGGACAAGATGAGTAATGCACTAGCTCGTATGGTAGAGGAAGATCCAACACTTCGCTTGGAAAATAATCCAGAAACCAAACAAAGCATATTGTATGGTATCGGAGATCAGCATATAGAAGTCATTTTGGCAAAACTGCGCAACAAATATAAAGTGGAAGTACGCTTGGAAACTCCAAAAGTACCATACCATGAAACCATTCGTAAAAAAGTCGTTGGTGAAGGTCGTCATAAGAAACAATCTGGTGGACATGGTCAGTTCGGTCATGTATTTGTAGAATTTGAACCAAATCCAGATGAAGAAGAAATGGTATTTGAAGAAAAAGTATTTGGTGGTGCTGTGCCTCGCCAATACTTCCCAGCCGTAGAAACAGGACTTCGTGAATGTATGCATCATGGACCACTTGCCGGCTATAAAGTTGTAAATATCAAAGCCACTTTATTAGATGGTAAATATCACGATGTAGACTCCAGTGAAATGGCATTTAAACTGGCTGCCCGTCTTGCATTTAAAGCAGGTATGGAACAGGCAAATCCAATCATGCTAGAACCAATCGTGAATGTTACTGTACGTGTACCAGATGAATTCACTGGTACAATCATTGGTGATTTCAATAAACGCCGTGGTGCCATCATGGGTATGGATATGGTTGATGGATATCAGGAAATCAAAGCGCAGGTACCACTTGCGGAAGTTATGCGTTACCCATTAGAATTACGTGCTATGACACAGGGTAGAGGAACTTATACGCAGGAATTTGACCGCTATGATCCAGTACCAAGCAACCTAGTAGACCGTATCATTGCGGATGCGAAAAAAGAGGAAGAAGAATAAACAAATAAGGTAGAAACCATCATGATTTCTACCTTTATTTTATGCCTGTCATATGACGGATGTAAGATAATTGTAACAAAATGAAATAAAATGAAAATATACCTTGACATAGATGTTTGTTTTTACTACAATACAGTCATGTTGAGTTTTATGAATACACTCTCATAGAATGAAGAAGCTGGCTACTTCTGTATTCTATGCTTTTTTTCGTAAAAGTAGTCTTACAATTATACAAGACTACAATCTCAACAGGAGGAGAGAAGATTTAAGAATGAAAAAGAAAAAAAGAACCAATAAAACAGCAGCAACAATGGCTGCTGTTATGGGGGTAACTGCGGCTTTCCAATCGGTAAGTCCGATTGTTTATGCACAAGAACAAAACCCTGAAATCACAACGGATCAAACAAACATCTACGACGTAACAACTAATCAAGAAACACTAGATGTGGAAAACACAACAGAAAGTGTTACGACAAATGAAAATACAGATTCACAAGTTGTCAAAGAAGAAACACCAGAAACTACTCTTCAGGAAACCATTATACCTGAAGCTATCGCTGAAACAAATGTACAAAAAGGGGTTCCAATAGATGAACAACACTTCCCGGATGAAATTTTCCGTCGGGTTGTGAAAAAAGTATATGATATTAATAATAATGGCTATATTTCAGATCAGGAAAACGCAAATATTAGAAGTCTTGATGTGAATCAGTATCTTTCATTAGACGATGATAGGATTCAAAGTGTAAAAGGTATTGAGTATTTAACAGCATTAGAAAATTTGTATCTTACCCATCATGATATTGAAAATATTGACCTCTCAAAGAATACGAATTTACAATTATTACTTTTGAACGAGAATCCTATCGCTTCCATTGATTTAAGTCAAAATAAAGCATTAAAAATTGTAAATCTTGAGAAAACCAAAATCGCTGATATTGATTTAAGTGCATTAACGCAGCTTGAATTATTTAATTTCAGTGAAACAAACATCACTTCTATTGATTTATCGCATAATACAAACTTGAAAAACCTTATTGGATCTAATGTCAAATTAACATCATTAGATGTCAGTATGTTAACGGAATTAACATATTTGGATATACATAAATCTAATCGTGCTGACACACCATTAGATGGTTTAGATTTATCAAATAATACGAAGCTTGAAACTGCATATATTCAAAATAACTTATGTTCTCATGTGAATGTGGAAAACTGTTTGAATTTGAAAGATTTTAATTGTTTAGGCAACCAATTGACATCGCTTGATGTTCATAATTCAAAGGAATTAATAAATTTATATTGTGGTTACAATGAATTAACAAATTTAGATTTAACAAATCTGACGAAATTACAATTATTAAGTTGTGCCCGTAATCAGTTTTCTTATTTAGATTTAACCAATCAAAAAGATTTAAAGCTTTTAGACTGTAACGAAAATCATTTGATTGATTTAAAATTAGCGGATGAAGCAAAAGATGTTGTCTATATGAGTCATAATTATCAATATATTGATTTAAAGGATGCACATGTGAAGGATGGCTATGACTTTAGTAAATTGAATCCAAATTTTGATCCTGATAAAATTATCAGTATTGAAGATGGTAACAATCATCTTATAGAAGATGCACAATTTGAAGGTAGTATTTTAAAAGGTCTTAAGCTAAATAAAGCCTATTATATCAAATATGAAATTAGTAAGAAATCAGCAATGACTTTTGTTGTTTTTCCAGAAATTTATTGTGATGAATTAACTTTCCCAGATGTAGCCTTAAGGGAATTTATAAAAACGAAGTATGATACAAATAAAGATGGCAGATTAGAGTATTCTGAACTAAGCAAAGCTACGACTATTGATCTTTCAGGTAATAAAAACATAAAAGATTTAACAGGACTTGAAAACTTTACATACCTTGTTAATTTGCATTGTGATAACACAAACATCACAACTATGGATGTCAGCAAGATAAAGTCTTTGCAAATAGTTACTGCGAATAATGTTCCTAATCTAAAAAGTGTAAATGTGACTGGATGTGATAAATTAAGTACATTAAGACTAAAAAATACTGGAATCACTTCTTTGGATGTGACAAAAAATCCAAAATTGGATACATTAGATTGTTCAAAAACGAAATTAACAAGTATTGATGTTTCACATAATCCTACTTTATTTAATTTATGTGTTACAGGAACGGATATATCAACCCTTGATGTAACAAAAAATCTAAAATTAATTGACCTGCAATTAGCTAATACAAAAATCAGATCAATTGATGTATCACAAAATAAAAACTTGCAAAGTCTAACCATTCATGATTGTTTTATGGATACTTTGGATATCACACAAAATTTATATTTAGTAAATCTATTTGCGAATAATAATAATTTTACTGAATTAAATGTGGAGAATAATAAAAAATTAAAATATTTAGAAGTATCAGGTAATAAACTAATAAAACTGGATGTTCAACAAAATCCTGAATTAATAAAATTAGATTGTGAAAGCAATGATCTTTCAACATTAGACTTAACACATAACGCAAAACTGAAGCTATTAAATTGTGGAAAGAATCATCTATATGATATACAATTCGCACAAGATGCTTCCGTGAGAAATTTTATGGGTAAAAATCAAAAGGCAAATACAATTGTTCTTGAAGATACAGACACATATGATTTAAAAGAATTATATGGAAAAGATGTAGAAATCAGTAATCTAAAAGGTGCTACTTTAGATGGCATGATCTTAAAAGATATCAAACGAGGCACAGATATTACATATACAATCAGTTATAAAAATGGCATAAAATTGGATGTTACTTTGAGATTTGTATTGAATAATGCTTGGAAAACGCCATTGACAATATCTGATTGGACTTATGGGGATACACCTAAAGAACCTCAAGGGGAAGCTTTATATGGAGATGTTACATTTACATATAGCGATAGTGAAACAGGAACTTTCACAACAGATGTTCCAACAAATGCAGGTACATGGTATGTAAAAGCAAGCGTAGAAGATGATCGATATGTGGAATTAAGTGCTGTTGCATCTTTTACCATTCATAAAGCTACACCTATTATAAATTCTCCACAATTATTTACAAGCTATCAACAAACATCAAATGATGTTGCCTTACCAGAAGGATTTACATGGACACAAGAACCTGTTACATTTGATCATATAGGAGATTATACATTAAAAGCATTATATACCCCAGCAGATACAAAAAATTATAATTCTGTAGATGTGGATGTTATTGTACATGTGGAAAAAGCGAAGAATGCATGGATAACGCCTTTAGAAATAAAGGGATGGTATAAGGGACAGACACCTAATGCACCATATGCGAAAGCTGCTTATGGAGATGTACATTATGTATACAGCAAAGAAAAATATGGTATTTACACCAATACACAACCAACACAAAAAGGTACCTGGTATGTAAAGGCGATTGTAATGGATAACGATAATTATAATGGATTGGTAAGTGAACCTATTGCATTTGAAATTAAAGTTAAAGAAATTACTACCATTATTCATGGTAATGTAGAAGTACCTGAAAAAGAAGAAGTTAAACAAGAAGCAACGCAACAAATGGTGAAGAAAGACAATACAGTAACTACTGTACAAACTGGAGATCATACAAAAGCAGGGTTATTCACAATGATGGGAATGGTATCTCTTGCGGCGTTAGCTGTATTGGACAAAAGAAAAAAGGCAATTAAAAAATAACATAAAAGGTTTTCATATCAACTATGGTGTGAAAACCTTTTTCAAAGATATCAGAATAAGTAGAAAATAAGATAGCTATTTACAGATGTTTGTTTTACAATAAAAGTAAGGAAAGACAAAGAGGCGATAATATGAAAGAAATCAAAGTTACAGATATCAAAGGTATACAAATTGGACAAGCTGAAGATGAGAATGCAGGAACTGGTTGTACCGTCATCATTTGTAAAGAAGGTGCCACAGCTGGTGTAGATGTACGAGGTGGTGGACCAGCCACAAGAGAAACCGATTTATTAAATCCAATCAATATGGTACAACAAATTCATGCCGTTATGTTGAGTGGTGGTAGTGCTTTTGGCCTTGATGCCGCAAGTGGTGCTATGCAATACTTGGAAGAACATGATTGTGGATTTGATATGCAAGTTGCACATGTTCCAATCGTTTGTGGTGCTTCATTATTTGATTTATCTGTAGGTGACCCTAAGGTAAGACCAGATAAAACAATGGGATATCAGGCATGTTTAAACAGTGAACAAAATCTGTTTGAAGAAGGCAACCATGGTGCAGGAACTGGTGCCAGTGTAGGAAAAGTACTTGGTTTTGATAAAGCGATGAAAAGTGGTATTGGTATGAGTGGTATGGAAACCGGTGGCATTCAGGTTGCGGCTGTTGTGGCAGTAAATGCTTGTGGAAATGTAGTGGATTATGAAACAAATGAACAATTAGCTGGTATTTATGATGCGGCTACGAATACAATCATTGACGCAAAGGATGCCGTGATTGCACAGATTGAACAGATGGCAGCATTGGCACAGGGAAATACAACGATTGGCTGTATTGTCACAAATGCGAAATTAGATAAAGCACAATGTACAAAGATTGCGGGAATTGCGCATAATGGATATGCTAGAGCGATTCATCCTGTACATACGATGAGTGATGGAGATACGATTTTTGTATTAAGCACAGGTGAAGTAGAAGCGATGCCGGATGCCATTGGTATTTTAGCAACTGAAGTGATGGCAAAAGCAATTAATCGTGCAGTAAAGGCAGCGGATAGCGCATATGGATTAAAAGCGTATAAAGATATCCATTCATAAGGATAGGAACCGGGGGTGAAGTTTTATGAAGTATCATGTGAAAAGTGGTTATAAATTATTCGTATTGTGTTTCAGCTTTTTACTAGTGGCCTGTCAGGCAAAAACAGATATATTTCAAAAGGAAAATGTGCGTTTTTTTCCATCAGCATTTTATTACGTTGGTGATCCTGGTAAAGAGATGATTTCCACATTGTCCAATGGGACAGAAGGAATCTTTGATCCCGAAGAAAAGAAAATATCATTTATCGTACAGGTGCTATCAGATAGCGAAGAAGATATAAAGAACTTTCAAAATCAGATTACATCTGTAGGTATCATAACATCAGATCATGAAATATCCGCTACTGCAAATCTATACAACATAAAAAAGATAGATACTGCGCCTGGAAAAGCAAAAACAAATAATGAACTTGATGGTAAAATTCAGGGAGATTTGGTGATATCTTTCAATGCGTTAGATGACGTAATATCAGATCGTGTACAATTAACGATGAAGGATGGTACTGTAAAGAATTTAGATTGTGATATACAGGTTCATGTAGAAGCATTTTCTAAAGATTTAAATGTGAATTATGCCTCTAATTATAAAGCGATAAGGGAAAAAAGCAGTTTTGATACCAATCGTGGTGGATTTACATTCTCAAATATAGGGGAAGACATGAAAACATTTGATATGAAGGATTTGGTTTATGATGATACAAAGATGGAAGCAACCTATGATACACAAACAGATGAACTGATTCTGGATGGAAAAGAACCATGGAAAACCATTACCTATGTTTGTTATTACCAAACATATACTTCACAAATTTATCCTTTATCTGGATATATCTATTTTGGCGAATTTCAAGAGGTAATTGATAAATTAAGTAAATAGATACAAGAATAAAAGATGCCAATCAAAAGATTTGACATCTTTTTTCGTATGAAAATTAGGCAATAGCGGATAAAAGATAAAAAAATCACAAGTGATAACGGTTACATTGAAATTTTATATTGTAAAAGTTTACCAATTTCTCTATAATAAAAACGTTGAAGGAACATATAGAAGATATTTCATAGTGATGCTTGCACATTAATGAAATGGGACAATGCCCTTTGACACCTTGATAATACATCGTATCCTAAAGGAACGAAAGTAGGAGGAGAAAACATGAAAAACGCAGAAAAAACAAAACGTCTTGCTTTTATGGCAATGTTCTTAGCCATTGAAGCTGTCTTGGTATTTACACCACTTGGATTTATTCCAATTCCACCATTGAACCCGACACTTATGCATATTCCAGTTATTATCGCGGGTATTACACTTGGTAAAAAAGCAGGTGCACAGATGGGATTTGTATTTGGATTATGTAGCTTCTTAAATGCGACTTTCCGTCCTGGTTTAACATCTTTCATATTTACACCATTCTATAGTATTGGTGGTGTATCAGGTAACTGGACAAGCTTGGTTATCGCATTTGTTCCAAGAATTCTGTTAGGATTTATGGCAGGATGGACATATGAAACATTAACGGATAAAAACTGCAACAAACACATCAGTGTGATCATATCAGCACTTGTTGGTGCTATGACAAATACGATTCTAGTTATGGGTGGTATTTATGTGTTCTTTGGTCAGCCATATGCACAGGCAATTGGAATCAGCTTTGATGCTTTGGTTGGTGCGATCATGACAGTTGTCACAACAAACGGTCTGTTTGAAGCGGTGATTGGCTCTGTAGTCAGTGTGGCAGTTTGTAAGGCATTAGAACCATTTGTCAGAAAATTTCAAAAAACAAAGAAAAAAGAAGCAGTCAATGTTAAGGAAACACTAAACGAAAACATTGCTTAAAAATATATCAGGTGAAACAAGTGCAGGCAGTTTCACCTTTTCTTTTTCCTAAAATACAGGTATACTTAATAAGGAAGAAAGAGTGATAATCTATGACACAGCTAAAAAAAGATTTGATGAGCTGGAGTGATTCTCTGATGGAATTTCATTTGCCACGTTGGGAAGAACTGCCAAACTTTGATTTATATATGGATCAGGTCATTACACTGATCGAAGGATATCTATACATTTTATCTGATGGCAAAGAAAATGTATTAACCAGTGCAATGATTAATAATTATGTGAAACAGAAACTGGTTCCAAAAGCAGAAAAAAAACGGTATAATCGTATGCATATGGCATATTTAATCGCAATTACAGTGTTAAAACAGGTATTGACAATCACAAAAGTAAAAGAAGGCATTGAATATCAGTCCAATATCAGTGGATTAAAAGAAGCTTACAATATGTTTTGTGAAGAATTGGAAAGCAGCCTGTCAACGATTGCGAATCAATTGAAAAACGGAGAAGGCGCTTTTCAATTAGATAGTATGGAATTACGCAATAGTGCCATGAAGTTTGTGACTATCTCCTTTGCATGTAAACTTGTCGCAGAGAAGATGGTACGATTACAGAATTCCTATCAGGAAGAACAAGAGGAAACAAAATAGCCTTGTCGTAAAGATACAGGCTTTTTTATGGGAAAAGGAGTCATTATGAGAAAGCAGTTAAATTTATTGAATGGGCCGATTCTGCCCGTATTAAGTAAACTGGCTTTGCCAATTATGGCAACCAGTTTCATACAAATGGCATATAATTTGATTGATATGATCTGGATTGGTGCGATTGGCAGTGCTGCTGTTGCGTCTGTTGGTGCCGCTGGTATGTTTATGTGGTTATCAAATGGACTTGCGACCTTAGCGAAAATGGGAGGACAAATCAAGGTTGCCCATGCACTGGGTGCTGATGCGAAAAAAGAAGCCGCATGGTATGCGCAAAGCTCTATTCAAATGGGAATCGTGTTTGCGCTTATATTTGGAATATTATCCGTTATTTTTGCGGATCCAATGATAGGATTTTTTAAATTAAACAGTGCTGATGTCATACATGATGCAAAATATTATTTGATGATTACCTGTGGTTTTGTGATTTTTTCATTTATGAATCAGATATTTACCGGTATATTAACAGCGATGGGAAATAGTAAAACTTCATTTATCGCAACCACAACAGGATTGCTTTTAAACATTGTATTAGATCCATTATTCATCTTTGGATTTGGCTTTATACCAGCTATGGGCGTATTTGGCGCAGGACTTGCGACGATCATTGCACAGTTTCTGGTAATGTTGCTATTTATTCTTGCTATAAGAAAAGATCAGATTTTATTTCATGAGGTACATATCTTGCATAAACCACATCCTTTATATATGAAAGAAATCTTTCGTATTGGTCTTCCATCAGCTTTACAAAGTATGTTGTTTTCTACCATATCCATGGTGATTGCACGTTTGATTGCCGGATGGGGAGATAGTGCTGTCGCAGTACAAAAGGTTGGATCACAGATAGAATCCATTTCATGGATGAGCGCAGAAGGATATGCTGCCGCATTAAACAGTTTTGTGGCGCAGAATTATGGCGCGAAAAATCCAAAACGAGTAAAAGAAGGTTATCGTATTTCTATGATTGTAATGTTGGCATGGGGAGTATTCTGTACACTGGTATTGATTTTATGTCCTCAAGTTATCTTTCAGATATTTATTCATGAACAAGATGTTTTACCATTAGGTGTGGATTATCTACGGATTTTAGGCTTCTCCCAGTTATTTATGTGTATGGAAATTACGACTGCAGGAGCATTCAGCGGTCTTGGAAAAACAATGCCGCCTTCTATTGTCAGCATTACATTAACATCCGCAAGGATCCCAATGGCAATGGTATTAAGTGATTTATTTGGTTTAAATGGGATCTGGTGGGCAATCACCATCAGTTCTATAGGAAAAGGCAGTGTACTATTTACATGGTTTATCCATAATATAAAAAAGCCTGATTTCCTGATTCCAAAACATATCACAGTAGAAAATTAAGGATTCATAAGAAAAAAGTTTACCCAAACAGACAAGATTGTGGTAAACTTTTTTTTGGTGATGAAAAATGAAAGATTTTTTTACTTTTTATAAAGACATACAGGGAATGCAGCTGCCTTTTGAGGCATTCTCCCTGATACATATTGTATTTCTGGCAATCAGTTTGTTTTTGATTATGAAACTGTATCGCTATTATGGTAAATTAAATACCATAGCACAAAGACGTTTTCAGGTTAAAATGGCAATCTATTTCTTAATAGAAGAAGCGCTCTATACTGCATGGCTGTTATGGAAATGTCATGATCATGTACTGTTAGAAATTCTGCCTTTAGAATTATGCAGTCTATGTGTTTATATGAATGCCTTCTGTGTATTTACACAAAAGGAAAGCTTACGCTTTTTCAGTGCAGTGGTTGGTTTGATTGCAGGTGGTGTCGCAATGATTTATCCAGCGAATATTAGTGGATTATATCCAGTATTCTCTTATCGTACCATCAATTTCTATATGTTGCATGGCGCTTTTATCTTGTTTTCTTTGATACAGCTAAAAGATGAAACGCTTTTAAGCTATGAACATATGAAGAAAAACTTTGTGATACTGTCTTGTATGTTCACAATAGCCTTTATTGTAAATGTCATGTATAATACGCAATATATGTTTGTGGGAATACCACCAAAGATTTCTTTTATTGCCAGTGTATATCAAATGACAGGCATCGTATTTTTCTTACCAGTGGTTTTAATCGTTTTATCAATTATCCAGGTGGTTGTGGTATTTTTACTTAGACAGGTTTTTTATCGAAAAAACCATCCGTATCAGGAATATAAATACTAAGACTTCCACTATCCACAAGGAAGTTTCCACAGCCGTTTTCATCAAGAATTACACTATCCTTTTCTGGATGTAGACAATCACGATAACATACATGTGCATACGTCGTATCGATGCACATCTTTTTTTGTCCTCCCATTTGATCACTTAATAAAACAGCAAGTCCACCAGTATGCTTGGCATCCCCACTTCTTGTGAATCCAACTACATGAGGATCATCAAAATAATCATGCTGGATACCATAAGCAAGGTTTTTTCTAAGATATAAAAGGATATCTAAAGTATCACGAAGTCCAGAAATTTGATTATGAGGGATACCATAATAATCTCCATAAAAAATACAAGGATATCCTTGCTGGCGCAATAAAATCATTGCATATGCCATCGGCTTAAACCAATCTAATACCCATGATTCAAGGGATTGTCCAATTTGTGTATCATGATTATCCACAAAGGTAACTGCTTTAAATTCATCATAAGAAACAAGTGTACCATCTAATAATTTGGACATATCATAATGGCCATTGCTTCTACTGGCATCATAGAAATGATAATGTAGCGGAACATCAAATAAAGACATCATATAATCATCTACTTGCATATAATGGATCAATTTATTAATATCCCCACTCCAATATTCACCAACAGAAAATAATTCTTTGCCAGTATCTTTACGTAGCTTTTCCAGCCAGTTTTTATAAAAACCAAAATGAATATGTTTCACTGCATCCATTCGAAAACCATCGATTTTGGTTGTATCCACAAACCATGAACCCCATCGATTTAATTCCTGTATAACATCCGGATTTTGAAAATCAATATCTGCGCCCATCAGATAATCATAATTTTGATATTCACCATCTACCTGTTGATCCCAATCCTTGCCATAAAAGCGGAAGATACGATTTTCTTTTGTTGCCTGATCATAATCGATTCCATCAAAATCATCCCAGTTCCAGATATAATCAGAATACTTGCCATTTCTGCCAGGGAATGTAAACTTGGTCCATGCTTCAATGGTTTCTTCATTACTGGTTATTTCTTCACGATCTCTAGGATCTACAGATACAGCTAAAATCTGTTCTGTCGCATCAGCCCCCATTTTATGATCAAATACAATATCCGCATACACATCGATATCATACATATGCAAGGCATTGATTGCATCTAACAGTTCTTCTTTTGTGCCATATTTTGTTTCAATACTCCCTTTTTGTGGAAATTCTCCTAAATCATATAGATCATATACCCCATATCCAACATCCTGATTACCAGCAGCTCCTTTATATGCAGGGGGAATCCATACTGCTGTAATGCCAATATCAGCTAGATGTTTTGCATCCTGTTTTAACAGCTTCCAAAGATGGGGCTGATTAGGTAGATACCATTCAAAATATTGTAAAATTACACCATTTGTCTTAGTCATAACATCACCTCATATGTTATTATGGTAACATAGTTTTGTTAGAGAAAAATGTGAAATATAAGATAAAAAAATTTTTTACATTTTTATGAGCAAATGGATTTTCTTTTTATCACATTTGCGTTACAATGTTATTGTAAAAGTTAGAAGGAGGAAATCTAAATGGCTAAATTTGTTTGTCAAGTATGTGGTTATGTATACGAAGGAGATGCAGCTCCTGAATTCTGTCCAATTTGTAAGGCACCAGCAGAAAAATTCACAAAACAAGAAGGTGAAATGAGCTGGGCTGCTGAACATGTTGTTGGTGTTGCAAAAGGTGCACCAGAAGATATTATCAATGATTTACGTATGAACTTTGAAGGTGAATGCAGTGAAGTTGGTATGTATCTTGCAATGGCACGTGTTGCTCATCGTGAAGGATATCCAGAAATCGGATTATATTATGAAAAAGCAGCTTATGAAGAAGCAGAACATGCAGCTAAATTCGCAGAATTGTTAGGTGAAGTAATCACAGATTCAACAAAGAAGAATTTGGAAATGAGAGTAGATGCTGAAAATGGCGCAACAGCTGGTAAATTTGATCTTGCAAAACGTGCGAAAGCATTAAACTTAGATGCAATTCACGATACAGTTCATGAAATGGCTCGTGATGAAGCTCGTCATGGTAAAGCATTTGAGGGTCTGTTAAAGAGATACTTCGGCTAATCAGAAACCTTGTAAAATCAATACTTTTAAGCACTTTGGGGTGTGTGGGAATTTTCTCACACACCTTATTTTTTATTTAAGTGGTTGTGGAAAAGTGTGGGTAAATGATTTTTTATACCTTTGTTTTTTATACTTCCCCACACCATAAAATGTGGGGGAAAGTAACAGCCTCCACACTTGTCAATGGCTTGCTTTTTGGCACAAAAAGTTTGTGAAACAAACCATTTACAAGTATCACAACTTAAACCATAGAAAAAGAGGTTGCTAAACAGTCCTTGTTTAACAACCTCTTGATTACCCTTTTATTAAGTTCTTCTACAAACTGGAATTTGTTATTCTAAAACAAATGGCTCAATATATTCTCTTATGAACTGAACTCTATCAAATACCAAAGGCTTGAATGTTGCCGTAACAGAGATTACAATGTTCTTTTCAGTATTAACATATATTACATTTCCACTGTCACCAATGGCAGAATATATTTTCTTTTCTTCGTCTATAATCCACCACAAAAATCCATATTTCATAAATCCAAATTTTTCATCAGTAGTTAAATATGGTGTAGTTATTTTTTCTATCCATTCGGTTGATACAATTCTTTTGTTGTCATAGATACCTTTATCAAGGCACATTTGTCCTATTTTAGCCATATCTTCTGCCGATAAACAGAGCCCAAAACCTGATGATACAATTCCTTTGTTATCGCAAAACCAACCATTTTCTTTTGGCTCTTTCGAAGTCACAAAGCCAATATGTTCCTCTTTGTTTTTTACTGTATAAAGATGTCTTTCTTTTATTTCAAGGGGCTTGAATAAATATTCATTGGCAAATTCCAATGTTGTCATATTACTTGCTTTGGTTATTATTGTACTCAATATATGTATGCCGAGTGTTGAATACTTAAACTCACCTATAATACCGCTTTTACCGCCAAGTAAATCAAGGACTGCTTCTGACCAATCCTCACTCGTGCATACTTTTGTCCAAGGCTCCGACTTGTATTTATATGGTGCGGTCATTGTAAGCAAATGATATAAAGTAATATTGTGTATGGTCTTTTCTCCTCTTTTAAGCACATAGTCGGGGAAAAAATCCAATACTTTTTGATGGATACTTTTAATCATACCTTTGTCAATAGCAATTCCAATAAGTATGGCTATAATGCTTTTTGTTACCGAAGCAATATGAATGTTATCGTCTGCATTAAAATCATTCCAGGTATCACTATAAATAATGTTGCCGTTTTTAAGCACTACCATTTGGCATATATTAGGTTGTTGTTCTCCTATAACACTATGCAATTCTTCTTTATTCATTTAACTACATCTCACTTTCAAATTCGAATTTGTTAAACCCATTATATCATATCCCCTTTGTTTATTATACAAATTTTTATGAATAATCTTTTCCCATGTATCTACAATATAATGTGTAGATAATAAACACGATGATTGCTATTGAGCGATTGAATTGAAAAGGATAAGTTGTAAACAGGTAAGTTCTATCATATCAAGTCTATTATTGCTTTTAACTGTTAAATCATGGCATAGGCTGAAATAGACTTGTTAAACAATCTGTCTATCCTATAAGAGAAAGAGGGACATTTGCTTTAGCAAGCGGTGTTCCTCTTTTAATTTAGGATAGAAATATAGGAAAGGGGATAAAGGAAAAGGCAGAAAAGACCTTGTATGTGGTCTGTAAATACATACAGATAATTAGGCTCTATAAGAGCAGTAACCAGTTTATCAATAGGGATTGGGTTGATACTGGCAATATTGGGCTTGTGGCTGACACAAGCAGAAGTAGTCTGAAAGGAAACAATCCTTTTATTTTTTATATTTGTATGTAGTGTGTAAGCATTAAAGGGGCAACGCCCCGTTAATGCTTATATGATACGGAGAACTTCGCGAAGTACCGCGGAGTTCGGGAAGACTTTAGTCAGTTGAAGTATGCAAGGCATACGAAACAAAAAACCACCCGCTAAGCGGGTGGGCAAAAAAAGTTATACAGTTGAATCACCTTTCCGTATTATAATAGAGTTGTTCAAGCTACTATTAGAAAAGGAAAGGTGATAAAGCATGGCCAAAAAGTATAACTCATTAGCCCACACAGCGTGGATGTGAAAATACCACATTGTGTTCATTCCAAAGTATAGACGAAAAGTAATATATAATCAATACCGAAAAGATTTAATCGAAATAATAAAGGCATTATGCAAATATAAAGGAGTAGAAATCATAGAAGGGCATATGATGCCAGATCATGTACATCTACTATTAGCAATACCGCCTAAATATAGTGTATCAACATTTATGGGGTATTTAAAAGGGAAATCAGCACTGATGATGTTTGATAGACATGCAAATTTAAAATATAAATTTGGGAATCGACATTTTTGGGCAGAAGGATTTTATGTCAGTACAGTAGGATTAAATGAAGCCACAATAGCAAAATATATAAGAGAGCAGGAGCAAAAAGATATAGTAAAAGATAAAATAAGTGTAAAAGAATATGAAGACCCTTTTAAGGGTCAAGGCAAGTAGTACATAGACCCCTTCAGGGGTAGCAAAAGGGGCAAGTTGCATTAGTAGCTTGAACAAAGTGAAAGCAAGCGTCTTGAGGCGCAGCAAAAGTAAAAGAGCCTTATAGGCTCAGAACAAACCACCCGTTTTACGGGTGGTTTTGATATCATACTACCTGTATGCAAATTGGTTGATTATGAAGTTAAAATACACCTTGATGATAACTTTTGTTTACTCTATCTTTGAAGAATCAGTTATGAAAAAGATGTGAATGCAAGATGGTAAGTTAATAATCACATTTGCTTCTACGTTTTTTCTTTGTTGTAGATACATGCCAGAATTTATGAAAATGAAGTGATTTTTGAAAACAATGAAATACACCATAACCAATCATTGCACCAAATAGATTTGTGATAATGTCATCAATATCTGATGAACGACCAATGAAAAATTGTATGAATTCAACACTAAAGGTAATCAAAAATGAAATCCATAAAGTTTTATGAAGAAAGCGCATTTTTTCATACACCATTGGAATAAAAAATCCTAGTGGGATGAATAATAAAATGTTAGGAATTTTCTCAACAAGTAATTCATCAAATTTGTTTAAGTTGTTTAGCCATGAAAAAGGTATCAGATTCAAGGTATGCGTGTTTGAATGAAAAGAAATCGGCGTATATAAAATAGTCGCAAATATAATGAAAAATAACGATAAGAATAACCCCAGCCAGCTGATTTGTCGAGGAATTGGGATTCCATGTTTTTTCAATTGATGAGAAATCGGAAGATATAATATAGTAAATATAAAAATAAAAATGAAAGCAAGTCTGATGTAAGATTCTAATCTATGCATAATTAATTCCTCCTTATGCTGCCTTTTATTATAGAGCATCTATTTTCATCAGTTCTTTGTGTGACCATAAGAATTCATTAAGAAATATTAAGTATTTGAAAAAAAAGACTTGACTCTCACGTTACGTGATAAGCTAGGATATAGACAGATAGATGATTTAATCAGCCGGCAGATTAGATTACTATCTTTATGAAGGAGTTGATGTAATATGAAAACGATAAAAGAAGTAGCAATGCTTACAGGAATCAGTGTCAGAACTTTACAATATTATGATGAAATAGGTTTATTTCATCCAACAAAACTAACAGCAGCTGGTTATCGTTTATATGATAACGAAGCATTAGAAAAGCTTCAACAGATTTTGTTTTTTAAAGAACTTGATTTCTCACTAAAGGATATTAAGCATATTATGTCAGATCCAGAGTATAATCAACAAGAAGCAATCAAACAACAAAAAGCATTATTAACCGTAAAACGTGATCGTTATAATCGATTACTGGCATTACTGGATAAGCTTGAGAAAGGAGAATCATGTATGGATTTTGAAGCATTTAGAATAGACGCATATCTTGAGGTTTTAAAAGAATTCAAAGAAACACATAAAGAGGATGTTATTGCTCATTGGGGCAGTGAGGAAGAATTTGATAAGCTCATTAAAAAATGTGAAGAACATGGAGAAAGTATTGCTAAAAATGCAATCGAATATTATGGCAGCGTGGAAAATTATGCAGTCGCAATGAAAAAGAATATGGAAAATTTCTCAGAAAATATGGAGAAGATGGAAAATTTGAATAGCTTGGATTATATAAAAAAGAATGATCAATATATGAAGGAACTTGTATCGGATCTATCAAGAGATATTAAAGATCGAGAAGTACAAAGTAGTGTTCAAAAAATAGTAGAATTAACACAAAGTGATGATTTCCCACAAATACAAACAAAAGAAACCTGGCAATATATGATTCATCAATATTCAACAAATGATAATGTTATTAAAATAATAGATGAAAAATACGGAATTGGCGCATCAAAATATATCGGTGAAGCATTACGCTATTATTTTGAGCATCAAAAGGGAATGAATTAAGATAATTTCTCATTATCTCTCATGGCTGTATTTCGATTCTTAAGAAAAACCAATGAAAATTATTGTGTTCTGCAATATCAACATTTTATAAGGAGTGAACTATGTAATTAGTCACTCTTTTTTTTATTGATTAAATTAAATATAAGAAATATGTTGAATCTAGTAAATGTAAAACAATAAATTTGTAACTTTGTGATTGTTATTTTAAACTGCCTTTTATCTTTATATGAAACTTTGTAACAGGAACTAAGAATTCACTATTTTATAGTAATGCTTTTTATGATAGAATATTAGAAAACAGTTTTATGCGAATGGAGAGATATAGATGAAATTGGTCATAGCAGGAATATTGGTAATCATCTGTGCAATATTGCTTTTTTATGCGATGATTCGTATGTTGATCAAGGATATGCGAATCAGAAGAAACAGTAAGAAATATGAAGGAATCATCACAGGATCATATACATATTCACATGTGAAAACATCAACCTCCTTTTATCCATATATAGAGGTGAAAACGTTAGATAAGACATTAAAGTGTGTGCGGCCTATTACGTTTTTGTTTAAGAGTAAAGAAATGGGATATTATAAAAAAATAAATATACTGTATAATCCTGAATATCCCGATAAATGTACAAAAGGAAGTGCGATTTCTATGATTTTAGAGTCCATTTTCTATTTATTGTTTAGTGTATTCATGTTGGTGTTAGGTATTAAGATATTTTCAGAATTATAGGAAAAAGGAGGATTTGATGATGACAAAGGATGAAGCAAGGAGTCTGTTGAAAGTACACGCTGGTAGTAATGAAGCATGTTTTGATCAGGGATATTGTTTTAAGCTTCGTTATGGCATCAAAAGTGAAGAAGAAATTGAAAAACTGTTTGATGAAATATTTGCTTGTTTAAAATGCCTGAAGGATTCGTTTTATAAAGAAAATATTTCTAGAGATCTTTTGGCAGATATTCAAAGTATCCAAGCACAAAGTATTTTATATATTCATCAAAAAGAAACTTATGGAGAACGTATTGGCATATATACAGAAGTATTATCAGAAACATTGGTATACTTGCTTGAAAATGTTGAACAGCCGTTTGTGGCATATGATCATTATAAAGAAAATTATGATTTAAAATAGGAGAAGAATATGAAATTGACCTGTACTTATATATCTGTAAAAGATATGCAGAAATCGATTGCGTTTTATGAAGCTTTCCTGAATCAGAAGGCGCAGGTGTATTCAGAAAATCGTTTTGTTCAATTCACTTGTGGAGATACAATTGCGTTATATAATGAGGCATTTGATGAAGAATTGATAAAACAAAATAAGACTGACGAACATTTTAATGAAGCTTATTTAACCGATTTTGCCTGTAAACAAAAGGCAGTGAATACGATGGTGACCTTCAATTATGAATGTGAAGATTTGCGATATGAATATGAACGACTAAAAAAGCTACAGATTGGAAAACTTTCGGATTTAAGGTATGTAAATATCAAAGCACCATACTACTATTTCACAATTGAGGATCCTGATGGAAATGAATTAGAGGTAACGGGTCCATATCATGAAGAATAGAATTCTTACGATTTTTATACAAATGTTGACATGTGGAGATAGATAAGATACCCTATAAAATATAGAAAAGGAGTGCGCTATGATTCGTGTTGAGCATTTAAGCATTCATGATCATAAAGAAACGATACTGGAAGATGTTTCCTTTGAACTGGCTTCAAAAGGTTTCGTTTCTTTTTGTGCAGAAGAAAAAGCCAGCCGAGCGATGGCAAAACTTTTAGGAGCACAATGTTATCCTAAATATGGCAGTGTTTATTTTCAGGATAATCCATTAAATAAGGTCGCCATCACAAAAGGAATCTTACGTAATACCTTTGTACAGGGATTGTTTGGTGATTTTCAATTATTAATGAATCAAAGTGTCTATGAAAATGCGACACTTGGCTTTGCATATCCCAAGGCAGATGTGGAACAATTATTAAGCGAATGGCATCTAATAGATAAAAAACGTGTGGCAGTTGAAGATTTAGAATTTGAAGATCAGGCAGCTGTTGTGATTGTCCGTTGTTTGTTAAGAAGATGTCAGATGATAGTATATGATGTATATAGTTCGCCATTTTCACAGAAAGAACGTATTCAGCTTTATCAGTTATTGAAAAAATGCAGCCAGCAGTTATTAGTAGTTGTATGTGGTGATTTTGAGGCAAATGCTTTCGCAGATCATATCTTAGAATGTCGTAAAGCATATCTGGTATCTGACAGTTTACACCAGATTGCACATGAACATATCATAGAGCCACGTGTTTTTCATATGCCCGCAATAAAGAAAAAAGCGATTTGGAGGGATATCAATCAACGCTCTTTATGGAAATTCCGTGTATTATTTTTATGCCTTTTGTGCAGCGTAATTGCGATTAATGTAGTCATGTTTAATTCCCAGCTGCATCTTGTGGATTTAGAAGAAAGTGTATTATCCAGTTTTCATCAGAATATGATTCAAATAGAAAAACAGGCAGTGGGGGATGATGGAAAAATCTATCCTAATTATTATGCGGATATGGAAGAAAGTGATGGCGAAGCTTTATCAAAACATTTGAAAGGAAACCTTATCTATAGTTATAAAATAGAAAATCCGGAACAAGAAATGAATCGATTTTACGGTACGAAATGGAATCCGGATGATTTATATACATATCATTTGATTGAACTAAAAAATGAGAATCAAGGATTTCATCAGATACAGGGGCATTTCCCAAAGAATTATTTTGAAGCATGTATTTCATCTGTAAGTGCGAAAAGTCTTTTACGCTCAGGGTATTTTGAAGGATTAGATGAAAACAGCGATGTATCTAAGGTCATAGGCAAAGAAATCTTATGGTATGGTAGAACATTAACAATCAGTGGCATTTTGTCAATTGATGATAATCCGAATCTGGGTATCCAAATTCAGCGTATTGATGAAAATGATAGTAAATATATTGATCAGTTATATACAGGGAATTTGTTTGTGAAGGCCGGCTTTATGAAAAATCACGATGCCTCTAAACAGACAACGTTTCCGGATGTGGTAAAACAGCTGACCTATCAAAACAGATCAGTTCCTTTAACACAGATACAATATCCCAAAAATGAAATAGCATTTTTTAACGGGGAAACGTTTCTTTCTGATATACATTTGAAAGATGATGAGGCGTATCTGGATTTTTATGCTGTATATCAGTTGATTTATCATGATCGCTATCGGGATGTCAAAGTAAATGATGATATGAGTCTGGAAGAAAAAATGAACGATTACTATCATTTCGCATCAGAACTGATTGGCAAAGAAGTGACAGTCAATGCCTATCGTATCAATCGAGAACCGGGCAATAGTATGATTATGAATAAAACCGTGAAAATTAAAGGAATTATGACGATTGGAGATTATATTTTTTCTGATGATTTTTTCCCTGAAAGTGGATCGGGAAAGATTATGATGAGTGCATCATTTTTACAACCATATATGAAAGCCAATTATAAAATAGATAAACTATTCTATCAAAGTAATCAGAAAGAAGAAATGCTGGATGCTTTACGATATTTGAATACGAATGCATATTATCAGGCGTTTGTGTCAAATTCGCGTATGTTTCAGGTATTTGTTGTGGATATTAAGGAATTAAGAGGCGTCTTATTATTTATTGGTGTGACCTTCTTTATGATATATATGATTGGCTTTTTATATCTGATTGATCGCAATCGAAGAACCAATCAAAAAGAGATGACCATATATTATTTGTTTGGCGACACAAAGCAGCATTTGGAGTTATTATATGCAAGAAATACAACATTTAATTTATTAAAGCACCATATGTTTGCGATGATTGCTTCTTTGATTTGTATTTATATTTTGATTTTTTTGGTATATAAAGATTTTACAAATGTAGAAATACCGATGATTTCATATATTTCTATTCCTGTTTTATTTATGCTGGCATCGTGGGTGATTTCTTCCATAATTGCATATTTCTTTATAAAACTGCGCAGGATTTTGGATGAATGTGTCCAGCATGATCGTAATATGTTACAATAATGAATGAAAAAGAGGTAGACTATGAAAGAACAGTTTTTAGATAGAATGAAACGCTATTTAGGCGATGAATATGAAGCATATGAACAGACGTTACAGGAAGGAATGTATCGAGGAATACGTATCAATCCTTGTAAAAGTGATATTGAAGAAATCAAGGCATTGTCTTTATGTGAAATGACACCATCAAAGATTTGTTCAGATTCTTTCTATATTCCAGAAGATGTTGCACATTTAGGTAATCATCCGGCGCATTTAGCAGGGTTGTTTTATATGCAGGAGCCAAGTGCAAGTAGTGCTGTGGAAGTATTGGATGTACAGGCTGGGGACTGGGTATTGGATTTATGTGCAGCACCTGGTGGTAAAAGTACACAAATTGGCGCAAAATTGCATCATACTGGATTTTTGGTAAGCAATGAAATTGATGCGAAACGTGCTGTGATTTTAATGTCAAATATGGAACGTATGGGATTTGGAGAATGTATGATTACCAATACGCGACCAGAAATTCTATGTGAGGAAATGATGGGATGTTTTGATAAAGTATTGGTGGATGCCCCATGTAGTGGAGAAGGCATGTTTAAGAAACACTCTAAAGCGATGGATGATTGGAGTGAAGAACATGTTTGTGCATGTGCTACACGTCAGCAATTGATTTTAGACAGTGCTTATGAAGCATTAAAACAAGATGGAATCATGGTATATTCTACATGTACCTATTCTATGGAAGAAAATGAAGAAACAGTATATGCATTCTTAGAAAAACATCCAGATATGGAGTTGATAGATGCAGGCGTTAATTTTGGCCGCGTGGGATTTCCTTATAAAAATTTAGATCACACGCTGGTAAGACGAATTTTACCAATGGATCAGGGAGAAGGACATTTTATCGCAAAGATGAAAAAACATGGTCCGCAACAAAGTGTTAAATTAAAAAAACTCACAAATGATGGACTGCCTTCTTTTGTGAATGATTTTCTTTCAAATCAGTTAAATGAAGCTTTGCCTTATCATATCGTGTTATATGATAAAGTATATCTAAAGAATACACCGTTTATCAAGTTGAAAAAAACAAGAATCCTGCGTCAGGGAATCCTTGCTGGAGAAATCATAAAAAATCGAATAGAACCACATCAACATTTTTATACAGCATCACTTCTACAAAACCGTTATCAACATATTTATGATATGAGTGAAGATGAATGTCATGCTTTTTTGGAAGGGAACCAGCTGTCTGTATCAGGTTATAAAGGTTTTATTGCATTAAGCTGGCATCATCATCCAATTGGTTTTGGAAAAGGAGATGGCATGGTCATAAAAAATAAATATCCGAAAGGTATGAGAATACGCTAATGGATTTTATGGAGCACCTTATATGGATAATCAATGTGTTAATGTTTGGGTTGATGATCCTTGCGGCTTATCGCTCTACGCGAGCACATACGAAAAAAAATACAGTGTCATGCCATTTTAATAGAAAAAAATATTCTGCATCACTCACCAACAGCATCAGGTGCATCACTTATAGAAGAAGATTATGAATTAACGTTTCAATTAGAAGATGGAAAGAAACGTTCATTTCTTGTATGGCCCATGGTTTTTGATTCTGTATGTTGTGGAGAAGAAGGAATACTAAAATATAAAGGCGATGATTTAATATCCTTTGGAAAACATATTAAAGAATTTGACTTAAATTGAAAAGACAAGCAATTATCGCTTGTCTTTTTTAATTCATCCAGTTTCTTTGCTTAACTTCGCCAGAAAGAAAATCATCTATATCGTTTTGAAAAGGGTCCTGATACAAGCTGGATTCTACTTGTTGGAAGAAGTTTTGTATATCTTCCATTCCTTTTTTCTGTTGACTGATGTGATTGCTGTTTTTTATTTTTTTAAGATAATTTACTGCTGCCATCACTTGAGAACGGGTTTCATTACTACATTGATAAAACAGACTTTCTCCTTTTGAAATCAGCTCCGCAAGCTGCATATCATTTGTTTGATGGAGTGTAAACTGTTTTAAAGCCTCCAGTCTTTTAGCCTTTTCCACTTCACTTAACTGACATTTTTCATTAATGATCACTTTTGATATTGTTTCATTTGTGGCAGGCACATATACTTCGATATCTAAAATACCATTGATATCATAACGAAAGGTTACTTGAATAATGATTTCACCCTTTGGCCTTGGAGGAATGTCAATGTCTAAAGAACCAAGAAACAGATTTTCATCACAATACATGCTTTCTCCCTGATAGATATTGCATTCAATAGTTTTTTGACGATCATGTGCTGTATAGTAGGTTTGCGTACGACTGGCTGGTAAGGTAGTATTGCGCGCAATGATGGTGGAAAATAACATGCGATGATCATTTAGATCATGATTGATGACATCAATGCCTAAAGAAAATGGACAGATATCCGTTAGAATAACATCTTTGATATCATCTTTACGCATTTTTATACCTGCGGCGATACCACATCCCATGGCAATATAAGTATCACAGTCCATCGATACAACAGGTTGCTTATGCATCAATTGTTTCACAAAATCCTGAACGATACACATCTTACTGGAGCCGCCAACCATAATGATTTCATCAATATCTGAAATGGCATAATGACTGTCAGACAGCGCTCTTTTCATAGGTATGGAGATTCTTTTAAACAATTTTGCACATATGGCAATAAGCTTTTCTCTTGTGATAATACTTGTATATAATTGATCTTCCACATGTAATTGAAATTGCGCTTCTTTTTGCGTACTTAATGCAATCTTGCATAATTCTGCCTGTTTTCTAGCAACAGAGTGGGTATGAATATCTAATTTTCCAAGCAGATTATGCTCCATCAGAAAATACTCTAACAAAGCCTCATCAAAATCATTTCCACCTAGATGATTATCTCCACTTACCGCAATAATTTCAATGATATTATCAAAGGCATCCACAATGGAAATATCTAGCGTACCACCACCAAAATCAAAGACCATATAAGTTTTTTCTATGGTATCCATCATATGCTCATATAATGCCGCAGCACTTGGCTCATTGATAATCCGCTCCACTTTAATACCTGCAAGCTCACCGGCTAATTTGGTAGCATTTCTCTTTGTATCATCAAAATATGCAGGCACACTGATAATCGCTTCCTCAATATCTTCATTTAAAAATATACGAGCATCTTCAACCAGTGATTTGATTACCAGTGAAGATAGCTCTATCGGCGTAAAAGATTTATCACCGAGTTTATAAATTTTATCACTGCCCATATCACGCTTGAAATTGGTTGCACTCACATCCGGATGTGATATTTTTCGCTGCTTTGCAATTTTTCCTACTTCCACTGTCCCATCATCCATGATACTGATGGCAGAGGGTGTTAAATATTCATGGAAACGATTTGGAATCAAGACACATTTCCCATCTTTGAAACAACATGCCAGCGAATTGCTGGTACCTAAATCAATTCCTATCATCATACACTGATCACATCCTTTATCGCATATTTCATTATACAATACTTTTTATAATAACGCGATAAGGAACAAAAAATTAGAAATACGCTACACAATTTATGCTTTTTTCCCATCTTTCTCATATGATTTACAAGATTCGATGGTGGAAGCCTATTTGTTTGTGATAAAATAGACGATGGAAAGTGGTGAAGCAAATGTTAATAACTGCAGAACATATCACAAAGCATCAAAATGTTAAAGAAATCCTGATGGATGCTGGATTTACGATAGAAGATAAAGATAAAATCGCATTGATTGGTGTGAATGGTACAGGAAAAACAACCTTGTTGAAGATACTGATTGGTGAGGAACAAATTGAAAAAGGTACCATCTTAAAGAAAAATGGTTTACGTATATCCTATTTGCCGCAGGAACCGGTGTTTGAAGAACATGAAACAATACTGCATCAGATATTAGCGATGGATAAGGATATTCAGGAATATGAAGCCAAAAGTATTTTAGGCAAACTTGGCATTCAGGATGTTACCCAGAAAGTCAATGTCTTAAGTGGCGGACAGCGTAAACGTGTGGCACTTGCCAGAGCGCTATTAAAGCCTTGTGATTTATTATTGCTGGATGAGCCGACCAATCATTTAGATAACACCATGATTGAATGGCTGGAAAATTATCTGAAAAAATACAGTAAAGCGATTTTTATGGTCACACATGATCGTTATTTCTTAGAACGTGTGTGTACAAAGATGATAGAAATAGATCGTGGTAATCTGTATAGTTATGATGCGAATTATTCTCAATATCTGGAAATGAAAGAGGAACGGATGAAGATTGCATTATCTCAGGAAAAGAAACGAAAAAGTATTCTTAGAAAAGAACTGGAATGGGTGCGTGCTGGCGTACAGGCACGAGGCACCAAAAGCAAAGAACGTTTACAGCGTTTTTATGATATGAGCGCAATCGAAGATGTAAAAACAGATGAAAATGTAACCTTGGATACCTTGACATCCCGCCTAGGAAAGAAAACGATTGAAATCGAACAGATTGCCAAACAATACGATGGTCATGTATTATTCCATGATTTTTCTTATCGTATGAAACGCAATGATCGAATCGGAATTATCGGACCAAATGGGTGTGGAAAAAGTACGCTTTTGCATATTCTTGCGAAAGAAATCACACCGGATACAGGAAGTGTTATCCATGGAGAAACCGTAAAAATTGCTTACTTTAAACAAGGTCATGAAGAGATGGACCCTGATATGCGTATTCTTGATTATATCAAAGAAACAAGCAATGAAATCAAAACAAATGATGGAACCTACAGTGCCTCCCAGATGCTGGAACGATTCCTGTTTGATTCAAAAATGCAATATACCAACATCGGGCGGTTATCTGGTGGAGAAAAAAGACGTTTATATCTTTTGAAAGTGCTAATGAGCGCACCGAATATCTTATTTTTAGATGAACCGACCAACGATTTAGATATTGCGACTTTACAGATTTTAGAAGATTACCTTGATGCTTTCAATGGGGCACTGCTGGTTGTGAGTCATGATCGTTATTTCCTAGACAGAATCTGTGATTCATTATTTATCTTTCAGGCAGATGGAACCATCAAGTCCTTTATCGGTGGATACAGTGCGTATATGGAATTATCTGATATCAATCAGGTAAAAACGATAACGAAAACAAATGATACAAAGACTGAAAATAAAGCCATGCAGACCCTTCGTATGTCTTCTAAGGAAAAACGCGAATTAGAAAACATGGATGAGGAAATGGATAAAGTGCAGGGACAAATGGATGCGATTGATAAAGAAATGGAAGCATGCAGTGATGATTTTGTGAAGCTGAACGCTTTAAGTGATGAGCGAGCAGCCCTTGAACAAAAGTTAGAAGAAATGATGGAACGTTGGGAATATCTAAGTGAAAAACAAAAGGAAATCGAAAATATGAAGCAAGGAAAAGCATAGTCTGTGAATCAGATTGTGCTTTTTAATAATTACATATAGGTTGTTTTGCTTTTTTTTAATTTTTTTAGGATTTTTGACCTCTTTTTACGTATGTATTATATGTAGGGATTTTTACCTAGAAAGAGAGGATACAAAATGACGGAAGAAAAAAAGAAGGTCAGAAAAAGATTTTTGCCATATACCGATGATATCATAGCAAAGTGTTTGTTTATCGGAGATGATGAAAATTCAAGTTACATTAGAAACTCAAATTGTGAAGTTGCATTAGATAATGGCAAAAAAATGTAGGAGAATTGAAAGGGATTTTAAAAGTCGTAAGTAAACAAATCCTGAAGAAATACCATCAGGATGCAAGTGATTGGCTGTATTCCTTAAATTCTTCACAATTAGAAGAAATAGCTGATCTTATATTTACATGTGATACATTGGAAGAATTACAATCATTAATTCACAAATAAAACAGCCAAGCGCTGTTTTTATTTCATCTAATGAAACTATGCTTTAAGACATCTTATTCCATACATATAATTTTATAGTTTTTGGAAATAAGGTGTAAAAATATAAAGAATCTTACAGAAGTGATACTGTATATCTGAAAAAATAAAAAATCATAGCTTTTTATGTGGATATTTCGTATCATTTAACAATACAGTATAAAGAGGTGAAAAGATTTGAATAGAGAAAAAAAGCTAAATATTTTAACGGTATTGCTTATTTTATGTATTTGTTTTGCGATTACAATTACCTTTCATTTTGTTGATAAACGTTTAGGTTTTTATTTGGGCTTTGTAAGGGCGATTTTTTATTTATGTGCAGGTGCTGTCTTTTGTTTTATAACTTATCATATGTTGAAGAAAAGAAATCAATACAATCATGCCAGTTTTCAGGATATGGGGATGCTTGTTTTGAAGTTCGTGTTATTATGTGTTGCCTTTATATGGATTGTTATTGGAATGTATGCAATTGCTCGACCATTTGAAACAGACAGGGGGAAAGCAGAGGACTGGATCATTTTTGTATTTGGCATCTTTTCATTTATCGCTATGATTATCCTTTTTCCAAAAATCAAACGATGGTGGAAACTTAAAACAGTATCCAATGGTATGATATCCCTTGTTTTTATGTTGTTACTTACAGGAATGGGGATATTTTCTATAATTGGGGGAGGTGTGGAGATCATAACCCATTTACAAGATTTAACGTATCTTGACGAACCAGATCAGGTTATGCTTTTCCATTGCAGCAGCGTGCGTAAACATACTTCAAGAAGCATATTTTATACGCAGATAAAAGGGTATGATGAGTTTGGAGATTTGTGGATTTTTGATTCCTCCAGTTATAAAATGCGTGATGATGCACAGGATGGGTATTGTATTGTGGATTATTTACCACATACAAAAACAGTGATGTCCATTAGTTTTATAAATGATGGTATAGATTGGGATGATTCATAAATACAAATCTAAAAGTTTCCTTAAAATCGTGTTTTGTATATGTTCTCTGTGCGTTTCTATGTTAAAATAATAAGCGGTGATAAAATGAAAAGTTTATATGATTTCAATTATGAAGAAATGAGTGAATTAGCTTTAGAACATGGATGGAAAAAGTTTCGCGGACATCAGATTTTTCAATGGCTGTATCGCAAACGTGTCACATCCATTGATGATATGAGTGATTTATCAAAAGATACAAGAGAAGTGCTGAAAGAAAACTATCAGTTAAAGCCTTTAGAGTTGCGTGATAAACAGGTATCAAGTGATGGAACTTGTAAATATCTATTTGCTTTGGAAGATGGTTCCTTGATTGAAAGTGTACTGATGCAGTTTGATTATGGGAAGAGCATTTGTGTAACCAGCCAGGTCGGTTGTAATATGGCCTGTGCTTTTTGTGCAAGTGGACTAACGAAGAAAAAAAGAAATTTGACAAGTGGTGAAATGGTAGCGCAGGTGCTGTATGTACAACAGGATCTGGATAAAACGCAGGATCGTTTAAGTCATATCGTAGTCATGGGTACAGGTGAACCATTTGACAACTATGAAAATGTCATGAATTTTCTTTCAACGGTGAATCATGATCGTGGCTTAGGGATTGGTGCACGTCATATTACAATTTCCACATGTGGAGTTGTGCCTAAAATTTATGAATTCTCCAAAGAACATACCCAATACAATCTGGCAGTTTCTTTACATGCGCCTAACAATGAGTTGCGTAATGAGCTGATGCCAATAAATAAAGCATATCCTTTAGAAGAACTGATGAAGGCAATTCATCAATATGCAAGTGAAAACAATCGTCGTTTAACGTTTGAATATATCCTGTTAAAGGGTGTGAATGATCAAAAGGTACATGTGGATCAATTAGCGAAGTTAATGAAAGGTTTAAATGCCTATGTCAACCTGATTCCATATAACGCAGTGGATGAAAATGGTTTTAAAGGTGTAAAATATGAAGAAGCAATGGTATTCTATGATGCCCTGATGAAAAAAGGTGTGCGTTGTACCATTCGTAAAGAGCATGGCGCAGATATTGATGCGGCATGTGGACAGCTGCGTGTAAAACACTTAAGAAAAGAAAAAGAAATGGAGCGATGATGATGAAATATTACGGTGCCAGTCACCAGGGATTACGAAGAAAAAATAATCAAGATAGTTTATGTATTATGGAGAACGCTCATCATGCGCTGTTAGCAGTTGTCTGTGATGGCATCGGTGGTGGAAATGCTGGTGATGTTGCCAGTAAAATGGCGGTAGACCATATGAAAGAGGCTTTCTTATCCTGTAAAGAATTAAAAAATGATCAGGATGTGAAACGCTGGCTGGAAAAAGTGATTCAGGAAGCCAATGATATGGTGTTTACGCAATCTACACGGGATGAAAAATTAAAAGGAATGGGAACAACCATTGTGGGAGTGTTGACCCAGGAGGATAACACCTATATCTTTAATGCAGGAGATTCTCGTACATATGGACTGTATCAGGATGATTTCTTATGTTTGACAGAAGATCATTCCTATGTTGCGGATTTATTAAAGCGTGGAGAAGTAAGTGAAGAAGAAGCGGCAAAACATCCAAATCGCAATGTATTGATCAATGCATTGGGAATCTGGAACAGTATGCGTATTGATATCAATAAAATAAAAAACGACTGGTGTGCACTTTTGGTATGTAGTGATGGCTTGCATGGATATGTTCCAGAACATAACATTCAGTATGTTTTACAATCCAATCGTAATGTAAAAGATAAAGTAGATGCTTTAATTAAACTATCCTTAGATGCCGGTGGCTATGATAATGTCAGTGTCATCGTAATTGAAAAGGAGGATGGGGGAAATGAATAAGATGATTGCGGAACGCTATATGCTGGTCACTGCTTTGGGTGAAGGTGGTATGGCGGATGTTTATCTTGCGGTAGATACGATTTTAAACCGTGAAGTCGCAATAAAAATCTTGCGTGGGGAACTTGGAAAAGATCCAGTCGCATTGCTGCGTTTTCAAAGAGAAGCCAATGCGGTCAGTAAATTGAATCATCCCAATGTGGTGGATGTATATGATGTGGGAGAATATGAAGGCCGCCACTATATCGTTATGGAATATGTGAGAGGTAGAACATTAAAACAGTTGATTTCACAAAGAGGCGCTTTACAGGCAGATGAAGCAGTCAATATTATGATTCAGCTGACAAGTGCTGTTCAACATGCCCATGAAAACAATATTATTCATCGTGATATCAAACCACAAAATGTTTTGGTAAAAGATGATGGTACTGTAAAGATTACCGATTTTGGGATTGCTTTAGCACATGATGCTGTCCAATTGACACAGACCAATGCAGTTTTAGGCAGCGCGCATTATCTAGCACCTGAAACGACACGTGGAGAAACACCAACCAATCAGGTGGATATCTATGCACTTGGAATCGTGTTTTATGAATTATTGACAGGAAGTGTTCCTTTTAATGGAGATAATCCTGTACAGATTGCGATGAAACATTTACGTGAAGAAGTGCCAAGTGTAATTGAATTTAATCCAACAATTCCACAGTCGGTGGAAAACATTATCATAAAAGCAACCTTAAAAAATCGATCACTGCGTTATCAAAGCGCTGAGGAAATGCTGCATGATCTGGATTTATGTTTATTGCCACAATATCGTGATGTAAAAAAACTGGTTTTTGAAGAAGAACAAGATCCAACAATGGTTATGACATCCAAGAAACAGGTAACTGGTAAAAAAACGGTGAATAAAGCAAAACAAAAGATTGTGGAAATGGATGATGAAGATGATGAGGAAGAAATTCCACCACGTAAAAGTTATACCAAAGTTATCATCGTTGTATTACTGGCGTTGATCTGCATTGGTGTAACAGTGGCAATTTTATTACTATCAGGTGTATTCCATACAGAGAAAAGTTTTGAAGTACCTGATGTCTTGAATGTGACACAGCGTGATGCTACTCAGACTTTAAAGTTAAGTGGCTTTGATGCAGAAAATATTACAGTCAAAGAAGAATTAAGTGATGATGTAGAAAAAGGCAAAGTGATTTCCATAAGTCCTGAAATAGGAGAACAAGCGAAAAAAGGAACGCATTTCACACTAACCATCAGCAAAGGTATTTACTTTGTGGTGGGTGATTATACAAATGAATTGTATGATGATGTAGTTGCTAAACTTTCAAAAGAAAATCCGAATCTGAAAGTGGAAGTGAATTATGAATATGCTGTGGATAAAAAAGCCGGATATATCACAAAACAGGAAGGACATCAAAAAGGCGATAAACTGGATCCTGATAAAACAGAAACCATCACCTTTACCGTTACCGCAAAACCAACCATGAAATTAGAGAATATCGTGGGAAGAAAAGTAGAAGATGTCACAAAAGAACTGGGCGAAAAAGGCTTTGTGGTTGTATCATCACCATTATCTACATCAGAACTAAGTGAAGAAGAATTGAAAACAATTAAGTACGATGTTGTCATCAGCTGTGATCCGGCAGAAGGCACACAATATACACAAGAGGGAGAGGCATATATCATGCTGTATTACTATCAGCCATGAAACAACAGGGAAGAATTATAAAGATCATATCTAATCAATATGAAGTATTAGATGAACAAGGCAATCGTCATTTATGCGTGGCGATGGGAAAACTTAGAAAACAATACGCACCTGTGGTAGGTGATATTGTGACCATAGAACATTTTTCTGATCAGATTGGGATACAAAAAATTCAAAAGCGTAAGAATGAATTAAAACGTCCAGCTATTGCCAATGTAGACCAGGCAATTATCGTGATGTCATGCAAGGATCCAGATTTTTCCACAACATTGATTGACCGTTTGATATTTCAGATTGCTTATGCCAATATTACACCGATTTTATGTATTACCAAGCTGGATTTAATTCGTGAAGATGATCCCATCCATCAGGAAATCGAAGATTATCGCAGAAGCGGATATCAGGTATATGAAAGTGGAAAAGGTTATGCTACAGAAGAATTATGTGCTGCCTTAAAAGGAAAAATTAGTGTATTGACTGGACAAAGTGGTGCTGGGAAAAGCTCTTTGTTGAATCGTATAGAACCAGATTTTAAACTTCAAACACAGGAAATCAGTAAAGCCTTGGGACGTGGAAAACATACTACACGTCATTGTGAACTACATGAAGTGGCACAAGGCTGGGTTGGAGATACACCAGGATTTTCTTCTATGGATTTTAGTTATATGGATGTCATGACTTTACAAGAATGTATTCCTGATTTTAAAGACTACTTGTATTCTTGTAAGTTTAATGATTGTATTCATATCAATGAACCCGGATGTAAGATACAGGAAGCAGTGGAAGCTGGGAAAATCAGTAAAATACGCTATGAACATTATAAAGAAATCGTAGCAATGATCAAATCAGGAAAACCAAAATATTAAGAAGAGGAGAGGATTATATGAAGGAATTAGTTATTGCGCCATCAATCTTATCATTAGACTATGCAAATACCAGTGAACAGCTGAAGGAATTAAATGAAAGCAACGCCAAATGGATGCACTTTGATGTCATGGATGGACACTTTGTGCCAAATCTAACCTTTGGCCCAGATATTCTAAAAGGCTTTAAAAAATGCAGTGATCTGTTCATGGATGTACATATCATGGTAGATAATCCAGAAATGATTTCTGAAATCTTTGTGAAAGCTGGCGCTGATATGGTAACATTCCATTTAGAGGCAGTAAAAGATATCGAAGCTTGTATTGCACTTTGTCGCAAGATTCGTGCTGCTGGTGTAAAAGCTGGGGTTTCTGTAAAACCAAAAACAGCTGTGGATGCATTACTGCCATATTTATCAGAAATGGATCTTGTACTTGTTATGAGTGTAGAGCCAGGCTTTGGGGGACAATCTTTTATGGAAGATATGTTAGATAAAGTACGTAAACTGCGCAAAGAAATCGAAGCAAATAACTATGATACTCGTATCGAAATTGATGGGGGTATCAATGCGGAAACAGGAAAACTGGCAGTAGAAGCTGGATGTGATACATTAGTTGCCGGTAGTTATATTTTTAAACAGAATATTAAGGAAGCTGTGGATTCACTGTTATGTCAAAAGTAATACTAGTGGCAGGAATGAGTCAAAATGTTCCTGTTTTAAAAGGGTACGACTATATTGGCATTGATCATGGCGCTATTTCCTGTATCAAACAGCATATTCCTATGGTATGTGCGGTTGGGGATTTCGATAGTGTAAACGATGAAGAAAAAGCGATGATTGAAAAAGCTACAGATATCATGCCGCTTCCTGCACATAAAAATGAAACAGATACAGAAGTCGCAATCTTTTATGCGATGGAGCATCAGTATGAGGAAATCATACTATATGGCGGTCTTGGTGGAAGAATCGATCATGAATTAGCAAACCTTTACCTATTAATACATCGAGAATATCCCATCATTTTAATGAATGAACAAAATCGTATACAGCTGTTGAAAGAAGGACACTACAAGGTAAAAAAAGATGCTTATCAATATTTAAGCTTCTTAGCTTTATGCGACAGTTGTATCAGTGAAGAAAATGTGGCATATCCACTTTCTAAACAAGAAATTTCCACAAAAGATATTTATACAGTATCCAATGAGATTATACATGAGGAAGCGGATATCACCATACATAAAGGCAAAGTATTAATGATTCAGACTAGGGATGCCTAGTCTTTTCTTTTTCTGGTCTAAAATTTAGAAAAATAAGGTATAATAAAGAAAAGAAAGAAGATGAATACATGTTGGAAATACAATTAGAAGGAAATACATTAACAAAAGAAGAACCAATATCAGTAGAAGAGGTTATTTACAAGCGTAAGGATAAAGATCAAATATATGCGGTGATGTATAATGGAAAATTAAGAGATTTACGCTATCAGTTAAAAGAATCAGGTACGATGGTACTTGTTTATGCGGATAGTGAAACAGGAAAAATGATATATGAGCGAACTTTACATTTCGCTTTTATTGCTGCCGTAAAACTTTTATTTCCACAAAGCAATGTACATCTTCAACATGCATTAAGTGGCGGTATCTTCTGTGAAGTGGAAAAACAACCATATTTGTGTTTAAAAGATGTTAAACAAATTGAAAAAAAGATGCAGGAACTAATCGATCGACAGGAAGAAATCAAACGCAGCGTTGTACCAACAAAAGAAGCCGTGGCATTTTTCAATGGGATAGGTATGCAGCATAAAGCATCCCTATTAGATACACGCAAAAGTAAAGAAAGCAGCATTTATACACTTTGTGATATTCATGATTATTTTTATGGTATTATGTTGCCTCATTTAGGATATTTAAAACATTTCTCTATCCGCTTTTATGCTTCAGGTATTTGGTTATCCGCAAATCATCATTTTGAAGATCAACAGAAACTGTTTCAGGTCTTTCAGGAATTTGAGCGATGGGGTGAAATGATACATGTCAGTGATATTGCACAGTTAAATCAAGCCATTCAGGAAGGAAAAATGGATGAATTAGTTTTAATGAGTGAAACCATGGTAGAAAAGAAATTAGGTTTTGTCGCAGATGATATCGTAAATCATCATCCAAATACCAAGTTTATCTTAATTGCCGGACCAAGCAGTGCAGGAAAAACAACATTTTCTAGACGTTTATCCATTCATTTAAAGATTTTAGGCAAAAAACCATTACCGATTTCTATGGATAACTTCTATAAAAATAGAGAAGATTGTCCAATATTACCTGATGGAAATTATGATTTTGATTCTTTGGAAGCATTAGATCTGGACTTATTTAATGATGTCATGTTAAAACTGATGCATAAAGAACCTGTACAGCTGCCAATATTCAATTTCAAAACTGGTATGCGTGAATGGGAAAACAAGCCGACTATTTTAGATGAAGATCAAATTCTGATCATAGAAGGAATTCATGGGTTAAATCCAAAGACAAGTGCCTATATCCCACCAGATGCAAAATATAAGATATATATCAATGCATTAACACATATGAACTTAGATAGCCATAATCGTATTCCAACCAGTGATTATCGTTTGATTCGCCGTATCGCAAGAGATCATCAATCCCGTGGCTGGGACGCAAAATCAACTATTTCCTTCTGGAAGAATGTCAGAGATAATGAAGATAAGTTTATCTATCCATTCCAAGAAGAAACAAATATGATTTTTAATACCAGTATGGTATATGAATTAAGTATCCTAAAGAAAATCGTGATTCCCTTATTAGATCAAGTGCCGATGAATGATCCAACTTATTTAGAGGCAAATCGATTAAAAAAATTATTAGAATACTTTGAAGATGGAGATGAAAAAGCAGTGCCAAAAAGCTCCATTCTTGCGGAATTCTTAGGTACTAGTATCTTTGATGTAGGGTAAAGGAAAAGGACCTGTGTTCAATCACAAGTCCTTTTTAAAATGATTTTAATTCATTAACTAATTGAAAAGCCTGAGGCAGTACTTTGATATGTACATCTTGATCCTGATAGATTTCACCATCCAGATTCACACCCTGATTGGTATGAATGATCGCTTCTTTTCCCTGATACAGGTGACATTCTTTCAGCTTTTGTGGCTGTTTTGTCAATAAGGCAGGACATTTTGGTATGATTTTCCATCTGGAAAATCCCTCAATAATACAGATATCCATTTTCCCATCCTGTAATAAAGCATTCGGTGTCATACAAAAACCACCACCATAGAATCTGGCATTGTTACAGGTCGCAAAGATGGCTTTTCCTTCAAATATTTTTTCCCCATCTAATGTAATTGACAGAATAGGATATGAATATACAAAGATTCTGCGTAATACAGTCATCAGATATGCGAGCTTTCTTGGAATCAAATGCCAGTTTGTATCATGTACATGATTGGCGATATCGTGATCTAATGCAAAACATGCGGCATTAATACATTGCGTATCATTCACCTGTAAAATATCAATTGCCTGTGCCTGTTGATTTAAACTTTTACGAAAATGTGCAAACACATCTTTATGATCATACAACATTCTTGAAAAATCATTTCCTGTTCCACATGGTAGTAATACCACCTCATGTGCAGTATGCAGAAGTGTATGAACAGCCTGATGCAGCGTGCCATCTCCTCCACATATATAAAAACGGCATGGCTCTTTTTGTGTTTGCATGATATGAATGGCATTATCTGTATCTTTCGTTGTATAGAAGGCATACGAAAAATGCTGTTTACGAAACGTATCCTCCATTTCAGCCAACAGCTTTTTGATTTTTCTAGTATGCGCATTCGCATTGATTAATACAATATGTTTCTTCATTTCCATGCTTATATTATATCATACAAAAATAATAAAAAAAACAGGTTGCCCTGTTTCATTTATATCACTCTTAGATAGCGTTTTTCTTTTTTAATGTTTTCAATGCACGAGCACTAATACGGATCGTTTGAGGTTTTCCATCAACAACGACTTTAACTTTCTGTAAATTCACATTCCAGTTACGACGAGTAGCACGCATAGAGTGAGAGCGTTTATTACCTGATAAAGGTCCTTTACCTGTAATTGCACAAACTTTTGACATACCGTTACCTCCTTCCGTACAATACTAAACATAATTTGCTTAGATATCATATCATTTACGTGGTGAAAATGCAAGACGAAAATTATTTTTTTGCAAGAAAATATGCAAAATTCCTTTACTTTATGCTTTTGTAAGTGATTTCACATATTTTGTCAATTGCTTTTTGGCACTATATCGTATAGAATTAATGTGAGATATTTTTGTGATAAATTAAATAAGGACAGTGATATGTATGAAAGGGAAGACAAAAATCTTGATTGGGTTATCGCTGAGTGGCATCCTGGCATGTTCTTTGTGGGTACCTTCTCAGTTGCTATATGCCGATGAAAACAAGGAAAATGAAGAGAAACTTGAGGGAATGTCTTATGAAGATCAGACTGGACTTTTCTTAAGCATGGATGAAAATGGTAACGTATCTTACATAGAGCCTCAAATCAACGATATGGAAGATGAATTAAAAAAGGCACAATCTGATGATGCTACATATGAATTAAAGATGAGGCGTGGAGAAGATAGCTTTACCTTAGGGGAATATGATAGCTTTAAAGAAGCCAATGATGCAATGACAAGGCGTGCATTATATCGTAGTGTTGGAGATGTAGAAGTGTACAGTAATGGTCAGCTGTTAAGCAATTCTGGCTATAGTGTGGTAAACTTTAATACCAAAAATGACACTACAGATTATAGAGAAGTAGGCACGGGCACCACTGGTTATACCTTTGGTGGATATGCCGCAGATGCTGCTTATCTGGGTACTGAATCAAATGGTAAAGTAAAATTTCGTATGGCTGGAGTAACTGGACTTGTGGATAAAAAAGATGTACAGATTGTTCCTTATAGTGATAATCTGACATTGAGTCATTATAAAGTATCCAATGGAAATCTGTATCATTATGTAAGCACAGGGATCTATAATGATTCTACTGCTTCTACACAGTTGATGGGAACAGCTCCATCTTATTTATCAGCAAATAAAAAATACTATAGCTATGATGGACATTATTTCTATACAAGCTATGGTAATATGATTGAAGATTATAAAGCGGGTGTTAGTAAACGTGCAGTGAACGCAAATCAGCCGTTTTACAATTATTATCAGTTCCTTTCTCATCGTACAAAAACAACGTTCACAGGTGCAGACTTAAATAAACGTGTAAACGATGTGTTAAATGGGAAAACTTCAAAAATGACAAACGCTGGTCAATATTTTATTGATAACCAGAATATTTATAGCGCCAATGCATCTTTGATGTATGGTGTTGCGATTAATGAAAGTGCCTGGGGACAAAGTAAAATCGCCAATGATAAGAATAATCTGTTTGGACATGGTGCTGTAGACAGCAATCCATATTATGGAGCAAATGGATATAAAAATGTTTCTGACAGTATCAAATATCATGCGGAAGTATATGTGGATAAAGGCTATTTAGATCCAGCAGACTGGCGATATTTTGGACCGCATTTAGGTGATAAAGCCAGTGGTATGAATGTAAAATACGCATCTGATCCTTATTGGGGAGAGAAAGCCGCTGCACAAAGCTACTATCTGGAGATTTCTTCAGGAAAAGATGATTCTAGTAAGTATACACTGGGCATCGCCGCAACCAACTCACCAATCAATATTCGAAAAGAAGCAACTACTTCTTCTGATGCCATCTATACAACAGGCAATGGCAGTGGAAATACAGGAGTTACAGGATTTCCTTTTGTGATTATTGGAGAGGTAACTGGTGAAAGTGTCAATGGCAATACAACGTGGTATAAAATACAAACGGATGGATCATTAAACGCAGATCGTACCAATCTGGATATTAAACGTACTTATGATTTCACACATGATTATGGTTATGTAAATGCTTCTTTGATCAATGTCATTCAAAAAGGCAATAACAGTACAACAGATAATACACCAGCACCAAGTCCTTCCCCAGAGCCAATTCCTTCTTATAAGATGGGGGATGTGAATGGTGATGGAAAAATCACACCGGCTGATTATGTAAAAGTTAAAAATCATATTATGGGAAAATCTAAATTGACAGGAGATTCCTTAAAAGCCGCAGATATGAATAAAGATGGAAAAATCACACCAGCTGATTATGTAAAAATCAAAAATACTATTATGGGGAAATAATCGTTAGGAGCTAAGTTTATGAAAAAAATAAAGATGAAGTTTTTTAGTCTAATATGCATGATGTTTATGGTAGTTTCCATGTTTGCCATGCCAGAAAAAATTCATGCGGCAGGTTTATCAGTATCTGCCAGTTCTGGTACGATTTATGTAGGAGATAGTGTAAACTTTACCGTTAGTGCATCTAATGGAGCCGGTAATATCAATATCAGTGGTGCAGTAAGTGATAGTGTATGGTTAGATAATAGTTCTAAATCATATAATGTTACAGGAAGCCAGCCTGGTACGATTACCATATCCGCTTCTGGTGTTATTGCGGACTATGATAGCGAAAAAGATATAAATGTATCTGATTCAGCAACTGTAACAGTTATTGCTAGACCTAGTGAAAAACCAAGTAATAATGGTGGTTCTACAAATACACAACCCGAACAGCCAAAACAGGAAACACCAAAAGAAGAACCAAAGGAAACTAAAAGCAGTGATAGTTCCCTTGTTTCCCTGGGTGTAAGTGAAGGAAAATTATCTCCAGAATTTAAGGCAGGGACTACATCTTACAAATTAAATTTGCCAGAAGGTACAAAAAGCATTAACGTCAGTGCGAAAGCAAAAGATGGAAAAGCAAGTGTATCCGGTACAGGTAAAATTGAAGTAAAAGATGGCGACAACGTTATAAATGTAACGGTTACTGCAGAGGATGGCTCTACAACTGTGTATACTATTAAAGCTTATGTGCAGGAAAAAGCAGTTGCAACACTTACCATGGGTGATAAAAAACTGAATGTATTCACAAATGTAAAAGGTGCAGCAATTGACAATAAAGCATTTGAAAAAACCAAAATAAAAATTAACAATACAGAAGTTCCAGCATGGAAGAGTGAAGCCCAAAATATCACATTGCTATATTTAAATGGGGACGATGGAAATAACTTTTATATTTATGATGAAAAGACACAGAAAGTGACATCTATTTATAAACCGGTTGGGGTATTAGGACAGAATCTGATTATTGTGAATGTTCCAGCTAATCTTCAAACACGTTCCAATATGAAATTTACAACAATTGAAGTGGATAAAGTGAAGTTTCCAGGATGGACATTTGAAGATGAATCTTTTAAAGATTTTGCGATTATTTATGCATTAGATCAAAATGGAAAAGAAGTATATTATCAATATGACAGTAAAGAAAAAACACTGCAGAGATTTTCTAATGCTGCAGCCATTTCCCAGGAAAAATATGATGCATATGTAAAGGAAAAAGAAAACAAAGAACAGACATTGATGTATGTTATTTATGGATTGGGTGCTGGATGTGTGGTATGTTTAGGACTTGCTGGTTATTTCTTTTTCCATGGTAGAAAACCAAAGGTGAAATATAAAAAAGTTGATATTGAAAAAGAAGATTATGAAAATCGATTCCATATAGAGAAAGAGGATGAATAAGGACAAATTTGTCCTCTTTTCTTTTGGAGAATGAAAAGGCTTTAAAAAAATATAAAAAAAAGCTTGAGTTTTCTTCCGAAAGTATTTTTAAACCTGTGAAATTATGGTATGATTATAAAGAATGAAATGAAACATTATACTAAGGGGGTCTAGCCTAGTGATTAAGAAAGAAATTTATGCTGCTGTAGAAATTGCGGATCATGAAATAAGGCTCGTAGTTGGTGAATTTTTTGATACTAGATTCAATATCTTGCGTGTAGAGAGAACCCCTGTCAAAGGTGTTGAAAACAAGAGAATCACAGATGAGCAAGATGTTGTTAACGGAATCCGTAAGGTTGTTAAACAAGCAAATGAAGCATTGGAATTCACAATTGAACGCGTATTGGTTGCGATTCCAAGCGTAGATGTAGAACGTCATAATAGACGTGTAAACGTTTATCCAGAAAGTGGAAGTAAACGTATTCGTCTATCACACATACAGGGTGGGTTAAATGAAGCAATTACATATAAACCAAATCCTGAACTTGAATTAGTCAATGTAGGATGCATTAAATATATCACAAATGGAATCACATCCAGAAAGATGCCAATTGATGAGAGTGCAGATATGATGATTATGGACGTGGATCTATTATACGCAAATAAAGATGTTGTATATTCCTATGCCAGATGTATTGAGAAAGCTGGTTTAGAAATATTAGATATTTGCCTTGATTCTTATGCGATTGCACAGGAAGCTGCGGTTTTTGAACAGACAGTGGACAAATATGTGGTATTAATTGATATTGCTCGACAGAATACAACACTTTCCTTATTTACACATGGTAAACTAGTAAATTGTGAGGTGTTGTCGGATGGTTATGGAAAATGGCTGACAAGCTTAAGGGAAGATTATCATTTAAAAGACAGTATAGGTTTTCGTTTAGTACAAAATACTTGTAATTTATTAGATGATATCGTCAAAGATAATGTCATTTACATATGGAGTGAACTTGGGGAACAAAAACAGATAAGTGAAAAAGGCGTTCAGGAAGCTATTATGCCATATCTGAAAGCATGGATCGAAATGGTCAATGAAGCATGTCTTCCAATTATTGAAAGTGGAGATGTTCGCTATCTGATTACTGGAGAAGGTTGTGAAATTCAATCATTACAGCAACTTCTTCCAAACTTTAACGCAAAAGCAACAATTTATGTACCTCAGACAATTGGTGCCAGAGATTGTTCTTTGGTCGCATGTCTTGGATTATTCTATAGCTGGAAAGAAGCTTTAAATATTCGTAAAGATGAACGAATCAGTTGTGATATCTATGAAGTAGAAAATGCTGTAGAAAGTGTAACAAAAAAGAGCGCCATGGATGATGAAGGCGGATTTACAAAAAAACTAAAAAGTATTTTACTAAATAACGATAAATAAGAGAGAGTGAGGAATTGTTTTTATGACAGATTTACGATTTGAACAAGTGGCAAATATTAAAGTATTCGGAATCGGAGGCGGCGGATGTAATGCTGTCAACCGAATGGTAAGCGAAGGTGTAAAGGGTGTAGAATTCTATGTTGCAAATACTGACTTACAGGTATTAAAGAATTCTCCTGTAGAAAATAAAATTGTATTAGGACGTGAAACAACACATGGTTTAGGTGCTGGTGCAAATCCTGAAGTAGGACGTCAGGCCGCAAAAGAAAGTGAAAATGAAATTCGTGAAGCAATCAAAGGCAGTGACATGGTATTTATCACTGCTGGTTTAGGTGGAGGTACAGGTACCGGAGCTGCTCCTTTATTTGCGAAAATCGCAAAAGATGAAGGTGCGTTAACGGTGGGTATTGTCACAAAACCTTTCACATTTGAAGGAAAAAAACGTTTACAGTCTGCGGAAAGTGGACTTGCGGAATTACGTCAGTATGTTGATTCACTGATTATCGTATCAAACAATAATCTGATTGAAGTTATTGGCAGAAAACCATTGACTGAAGCATTCCAGGCTGCAGATAATGTATTACGTCAGGGAGTTCAGACAGTTACAGATTTAATTGCTGTACCTGCCTTCATTAACTTGGACTTTGCGGATGTTCGTGCAATCATGGAAAATCAGGGTTCTGCGTTAATCGGTATTGGTATGGCAGATGGTGAAGATAAAGCAAAAATCGCTGCAGAAAAAGCTATTCAATCACCATTATTGGAAGCACAGATTTCAGGTGCTAAGAATGCAATCGTCAATATCACAGGTGGAGAATCAGTTACATTATTTGATGCAGAAGATGCAATGGCAGTCATTCGTGAAGCTGCTGGAAACGATATTGATGCAATCTTTGGTATCGCAATTAATGAAAACTTAGGTGACAGCATTATTGTTACAGTCATCGCTACTGGTTTTGAAATGCCTCAGGAAGAAGAAAAGCCTGCATTTACCCAGCCAGCAGCAAAACCTGCACGTCCTGAAGTAGAAAAAGTACGTTATCAGGAACCTGTTGATGATGACGATGATGAAGGTATCCCATCATTCTTCAGCAGAAGATAGTATGAAAGTTTATTATATCGATGACAGTTTTTTTCAGAACAGTCCTTTTTCTAAAGAAATGCTGGAACGTTTTCTGAATAAAATTGAACATCTGAATCAGGGGATTATATTAATCAGTAGTACCCACACATATGAAAAAGAAATCAAGCATTTTAAAGATGAAATATCATCTGATCTTGTGGTACTACAGAGTCCTGCAGTATTCGACATTCATGGAATACGCGGAAATTTAAGAAGCAGTTTTCTTGCTTTAGAAGATTTTGACAGCGTACAGACCTTTAGTGGAAGCTGTATAGAATATGATGTAGAAGCACATACCTGTGAACGAATCTATTTTGATTTATTTCCAAAGCATTATCATTTAAATGAACTGGAAATGTTTATGGATCATTTAGAAGATGTTTTAAGTGATAAGGTCAAAAACTTTAAAAAGAAGAAAGATAGAATCAGTTAGGATGACCGTATTTGGTTATCCTTTTTTTGACTCCTTTTGTCGAAGTGTTCATAATTCCTTTCATATATCCATAGTCTTTACTATGAAGGAGGGATCACATATGCCATATCGTATGAATCGATATCAGGTTCTAAAAGAATTAGGCAGTGATGAGAATATCGGCTTAAGTGAACAGGAGGCGAAAACAAGACTTTCCAAGAATGGAAAAAACGAACTGGTAAAACAAAAAAAAGAAACACCACTTCAGATGTTTATTGAGCAGTTTGAAGATCCGATGGTCATCATTTTGATTATTGGGGCAATCATTTCAATTTTCTTACATGAAATAATTGATGCATCTATCATTTTTGTGGTCATCATCTTGAATGCAATCATTGGCGTTGTACAGGAATTCAAAGCTGAAAAGGCAATTGATGCATTAGAAAAATTATCATCCCCCAAAGCCAGTGTTATCCGGGAAGGATATCTAAAAGAGATTGACTCTAAAGATTTGGTAGTTGGCGATATCATTGAACTGAGTGTTGGAAATTATATTCCTGCGGATATCCGCTTGCTTCAGGCAACAAACTTAAAAGTAGAAGAAAGTACATTAACGGGAGAAAGTGTTCCAGTAGAAAAAGATTGTGAAGCTGAATATGATGATGTAGTGGATTTACATGATCAGAAAAACATGGTATTTATGTCTACGTATGTTACATATGGAAAGGCGAGAGGTGTTGTTGTTCGCTGTGGTATGGATAGTGAAGTTGGCCATATTGCCGGCATGCTGTCAAAACATGAAGAAGATCCAACACCATTACAAATGCGGCTTGCACACTTATCGAAACTGTTAGGTATTTTATCTGTTGGTATTTGTATCGCAATGTTTATTGTAGCGATACTACAGGGTAGAAATCTATTTGATATGTTGTTGTTATCCATCTCGCTTGCGGTTGCGGCAATACCGGAAGGACTTCCTGCGGTAGTTACTATTGTTTTAGCACTGGGTGTTCAGGTCATGAGTAAAAACCATGCGATTATCCGTAAACTTCATGCAGTAGAAACTTTAGGCTCCATCAGCGTGATCTGTAGTGATAAAACAGGCACATTGACACAAAATCATATGAAGGTAGTCAGTACCTATGCCGATGGCATTCTTCAAAGATCAAATGAGGAGCTGCTGCGTGGTTTTGCTTTATGTAATGATGCAATCGTCAGTGAAGAAGTCATGGGGGAACCTACAGAAGCAGCGTTATTAACATATTGTGAACAACAGGGAATGCATAAAGCTGTATGTGAACGTAATTATATTCGTGTGAATGAGATACCTTTTGATTCTTCCCGTAAACTCATGACCACTGTTCATCAAAGTGATAAAGGATATATTGCTTATACCAAAGGTGCTCCGGAAAAGATATTGGATTTATGCACAACTGTACTCATAGATGGGAAACAGGTACGCATGAGTGCATTTGAAAAAAATCGTATTTTAGAAGCAAGCAAACAGGTCAGCTCAGATGCACAGCGTGTACTAGCACTGGCTAGAAAAACAATGAAAAGTGCACATGAGGATGCGATTGAAGGAAAGATGTGTTTTGTGGGCTTTGCGGGAATGATTGATCCACCTCGTGAGGAAGTAAAAGACAGCATTCAACTGTGTCATCAAGCAGGCATTCGTGTCGTCATGATTACTGGCGATCATCCCTTAACAGCTTTTGCAATTGCAAAACAGCTGAAAATAGCGAAACGTAGCGATCAGGTAATGACAGGAAGAATGCTGGATGAAATAAGTGATGGGGAATTAAAGGATAAAATCAGCAATATTTGTGTATTTGCCAGGGTAACACCAGAACATAAAGTACGTATTGTGAATGCATTTAAGAAACGTAAAGATGTTGTCGCTATGTCAGGGGATGGCGTTAATGATGCGCCAAGCCTGAAAAATGCTGATGTTGGTATCGCAATGGGGAAAACAGGAACGGATGTCTGTAAACAGGCCAGTGATATGATTTTGGCAGATGATAACTTTGCGACAATTGTTATGGCAGTGGAGCAAGGCAGAAATATTTATATGAATATTCAGAAAGCAGTATTATACCTGTTAAGCTGTAATATTGGGGAAGTCATGTCTTTATTCCTTGCGATTGTGTTTATGCCAAAGGTGGTATCCTGTTTAAGTGCGATTCAAATTCTATGGGTCAATTTGGTGACCGATGCTTTTCCAGCTCTTGCTTTAGGTGTAGATCCAAAGGATCAATACATTATGTCTGAAAAACCAAGAGATCGAGAAGAAAGTCTATTTGCACATGGTGGAATGATCTTTACTTTAATGAATGGCTTCTTTATCGGAACGATTACTTTAGTAGCTTTTCGATATGGTTTGACCACAAGTTCTCAAAACGCACAGACAATGGCTTTTATGGTATTATCCATGTCACAATTATTTCATTCATTAAATCTGAGAAGTATGCGCCACTCCATCTTTGAGGTAGGTATCTTCAAAAACAAATGGCTGATATTAACTGTAATCTTATCATTAGTGTTACAGATTGCAGTTTGTCAATTGCCTATCTTCCATACATTGCTTAAAACAGTATCATTAAGTATCGTAGAATGGGGCATTGTTTTTGGATTAAGCATGAGTGTGATCCTCATTAATGAAATCAGTAAATGGATTGCGAAAGATAAATAAGATATGGTATCCTTAATGTAGCAAAGATGAAAACACAGTCTGGTTGGTAGTCCAGACATATCCTTTATGGATATCAGTAACCCTCCTCCTTGGTCGTCCCTTCTTTGTGTTTGCAGCATATAAGGAGGAAGTCATATGGACAAAACAGGAATTGTGTTGCGTGTTTTCTTTGAAGATCCTTTCTGGATCATTTGGGTAGAGGTATATGTGGATGATCGACAGATGATTTCACGTAATGTTATACCAAAAGAATTTAATGATCAGGAGGTATATCATTGGATCATTCAACACTATGACCATTTACGTTTTTGTTCGACAGACAATGTGGTGGAGAAATCCATACACAAAAATCCCAAACGTTCAATTCGAGAGATAGCAAAACAGATGAAACAGCCTTGCGTATCCACCAAATCACAGAATGCTTACAAAAAGGCCATGCAAACATTTCTGATACAACAGAAAAAGGAGCATCATCAGGATGTATCATCTCAAAAAGTAGAACGATTTGAGAAAAAACAGCAGAAAAAGAAAAGAAAGCATCGGGGCAGATAACCCTGATGCTTTCTTACTTATGCTTCACTTTTTGGAAGGATAAGATTTAAGATAATCCCAACCAAAGCACTCAATGCAGTACCAGATAAAGTCATGAAGCTTCCAATTGGAAGAATGGCACCACCAAGTCCAATCACCAACATCGCACTGGCAATGACCAAATTGCGCTGTTTACCAAAATCAATTTTATTATCTACTAATACACGTAAACCATTGCTGGCAATCACACCATAAAGCAGAATACTCATACCACCCAGTACACATACAGGAATGGTAGATATAAAGGCTGAAATCTTTTGTACCATAGATAAGATGATCGCAATACATGCAGCACCGGCGGTAACATAGACACTACTGATTTTTGTCATACCGATGACTCCGGTATTCTCACCATATGTCGTATTGGCAGGACCACCCAAGAATGCAGATACGGCAGTGGCAATACCATCACCCATCAATGTACGATCTAATCCTGGATCTTTTAAGAAATTCTTACCGCATATTTTACCTAATACCGTATGATCTCCAATATGTTCTGCGATGGTCACAAAGGCAACCGGCAAGATTGCAAGTGTTTCAGGCCCAAAATACAGTTCATAAGTTTTAAAGTTACCCAAATGAAATGGTAGTATAAATTCAGGCCATGCGAACCATTTCGCTTCCATCACTGGTGTAAAATCAACTAAGCCAAAACATACAGATAAGATATAACCAACTAAAATCGCAATTAAGAAAGGAATGATTTTAAAGAAGCCTTTTGCTTTTGTGGAAATAAGTGCCGCAACCATAAAGGTTACAAGTGCAACAATCATCGCTTTAGGATCGCCACCTTCCACAAAGCCGGCATTTTTAACAGCATTTCCTGCCAAGCCTAATCCAATTACCGCAATCATTGGACCAATAACGATTGGTGGTAGTAATTTATCAATCCAATCCTTACCAATAAACTTCACAATAATCGCAACAATGACATAAATCAGACCAACCAGCATCAATCCAGTCTGTGCAGCACTTGGATTACCACCCAATGCTTCAATCGCAATTTGTACAGCAGTAATATACGCAAAAGATGAACCCAGATATACTGGAACTTTGCCTTTCGTACAAGCCGTATAAATTAGTGTACCAATACCACTGGCAAATAAGGCAACACTAACGGGAAGGCCGGTTAACGTAGGTACCAGAATGGTTGCGCCAAACATCGCAAATACGTGCTGGAAACTTAGAAACAGCCATTGCAGGTTGCCAGGACGTTCATTTACATCAAGAATCATCTGACTTGCAGGTTCTTCATGAAACTCATTCTCATCCAGAATAAGCGGCATTTCCTCTACTTTTTCTTCAAATATTTTTTTCATATAGACTCCTTTTTATTTAAAACCTACATTAGTATACCATAAATGCCCTGTAATCTAAATTTTGAATATAGGTTTTTTTACAAATTTATGGTACTATGGAACAGGTGATAGCATGCGATTTAAGAAAATATATATAGAAATCACAAATACTTGCAACTTAGCCTGCAGTTTTTGTATACAGAATCAAAGAAAACCTAAAATAATGACGATCGAAGAATTTACATATGTGATTGATCAAATCAAGCCATATACCAAATATATATATCTACACGTGATGGGAGAACCTTTATCACATCCAGATTTAAAACAATTCCTTTCCATATGTGAGAAGTCCAATATCATGGTAAACATGACAACCAATGGCACCTTGTTGAAACAAAAGGCGGATATTTTATTATCCTCCAAGATACGTCAAATCAATATATCCCTCCATAGTTTTCCACAGCACATGCAGGAAGCATACATAGAAAATGCCGTTATGGTGGGAAAACAGCTTGCTCAAAAGGGATGTTTTGTAAGTTATCGTCTATGGTGTATGAGGCATGGTATGTTAGATGATGCCACAAAAGCGATTGTGAAAAAACTGGAAACTTTATACCAATGTGAGATAAAAGAGATTGAAAAAGGATCTGTTCGTTTATCGGATTACACCTTTTTACATTTTGATGAAGTATTTGAATGGCCAGATAGGAACCATCCTTATGTAGGCGATGAGGGATATTGTCTTGGCATGAAACAAATGTGTGGAATCTTATCAAATGGAGATGTCGTTCCTTGCTGTTTAGACAGTAAAGCGGATATTTGTTTAGGCAATATCTTTGAAACACCAATGAAAGAAATTCTTTCCTCAAAACGTGTCATAGATATGGTACAGGCATTCGCAAAGCAAGAAGTTAAAGAGGAATTATGTCAAAGATGTAGTTATCGATTACGGTTTTCTAAGGATGCAAAACATATGTGATATATGATTATTCATATATTGCATTTTTTTATATTTTTAAATATCTATATTAATATAATTAATAGACATTAAGTGTGTTATTCGTTATGTAAGAGGTTATAATATAGACAAAGATTATGGTTAAAAGACGAAAGGGAGTGTGCTTATGTATTATTTGGATGTTGATACACCGATCATTAATTTTCAAGAATATCGAAATAGTTTATATGTTGATAAAACGTTGATGATCGATGAAATTCAAAAAAGAATCAGAACATTAAATAAATATGTTTGTGTGACTAGACCTAGGCGATTTGGGAAAACGATGAATGCGAATATGCTGGCTGCGTATTTCACAAAAGGGTATGATACACATGAGCTATTTAAAGATTTGAAAATTGCCCAAACGGAATCTTTTGAAAAACATATTAATCAACATCATGTGGTCTATATTGATTTTAGTAGAATGCCAGATTATTGTAATTCATATCATACTTATATTGATAGCATTATGAAAACAATTAAAGAGGATTTGATGAACATATATCCAAAACTTTCAGAAAAAAGCTATGATTATTTATATCAAATGTTTTTAGACACAAATGATTCTTTTATTTTTATTATGGATGAGTGGAACAGTATCTTTTATAAAGATTTTATGCAAGAAAAGGATAAAAAAGCTTATCTAGAATTTTTGAAAGGATTATTAAAAGATCAACCTTACGTAGAATTGGCGTATATGACAGGAGTGTTACCAATCGCAAAATACTCTGGCGGATCTGAGTTGAATATGTTTAAAGAATATAATTTTATGAACGATAGGATTTATGAAGATTATTTTGGGTTTGATGAAGAGGAAATTATTGAATTAACTAAGAAATACACGAAGCCTTCATTTGAAACATTAAAAAAATGGTATGATGGATATTACAAATCAGATGGTTCAAGTTTATTTAATCCACGATCTGTTTCATCAGCATTAATAGATGGCATCTGTCTTAACTATTGGACCGAAACAAGGCCAATGAATGAAATAGCTGAATATATAGAACATAATGTAGATGCAGTAAGAGAAGACATTGTGAAAATGGTGGCAGGTATTCCTATAGAAGTAGAATTGGAAGGATATGGCGCAGAACAGTTACGCTTAGACAGTCGGGATGAGATATTATCCGCCATGGTGGTCTTTGGGTTCTTGTCCTATCATGATGGTTTCTTGAGAATACCAAATCATGAATTAATGGAAAAATTTCAAAGAGTGTTAAAAAGAAAGAGTATGGGTGGTGTCGCAGATATCGTTAATAATTCAAAAAATGTATTAGATGCGACAATCGCGATGGATGGAGAAAAAGTTGCACAATATATCGAAGAAGCGCATGATCGAGAAATACCATTCTTACAATATAATAACGACGCCGACAGGTGCACAGAGTGAAATAGCTTGTCATGTGTGATTACATTATGTTATCTATATGCAAGAAATTATTATGAAGTCACAAGAGAAGATAAGTTAGGTAAAGGTTTTGTAGATTATTTGTTTACGCCAAAGAAAAAAGGATATCCGGCAATCATCTTGGAACTGAAATATAATAAAAGCGCAGAAGAGGCAATTGATCAAATCAAAAAGAAAAACTATGTAGAACGAGTAAAAGATTTTGATGAAATACTGTTTGTTGGTATTAATTATTCTACAGATGCAGATGAGCATAAACATCATGATTGTATTATTGAAAAATATAAATAGGAATGATAAGCATTGTCTAATGAATTATATAGATAATGCTTTTTTCATAGTAAAAGAGGAAAAAATAGTCTATAATATAAAAAGAGATGAGGTGATGGATATGTATTATCTAGATACGGATATTCCTGTAGAATTATTTCAACGAGTATTAAAGAAAAAAATCTATGTGGATAAAAGTATGTTGATTGATAAATTTAATGATGTAATTGGTAGTGAAGATTGTTATTATTGTATTACTAGACCTAGAAGATTTGGAAAAACAATCAATGCAGCAATGCTTAGTGCGTATTATACAAAAGGATATGATACCCATGAGTTATTTGAAAATTTGAAAATAGCAAAAACGGCATCTTTTGAAGAACATATCAATAAACATCATGTGATTTATATTGATTTTAGTAGTGTTCCACAAAATTGTAATTCTTATGAACAATATATTACAAGTATATATGAAAAAGTGAAAAGCGATCTCATAGACTATTATAATATCAAAGTCAGAAAGACAGATGATTCGCTAAGTACACTGTTTTATGCAACGAAAGATAACTTCATTTTTATAATGGATGAATGGGATAGTATTTTTTATAAAAAATTTATGACAGATGAAAATAAAAAAGAGTATTTAGAATTTTTGAGAGGGTTATTAAAAAGTAAGACATATGTTGAATTAGCGTACATGACCGGCGTTTTACCAATCGCAAAGTATTCTAGCGGATCTGAATTGAATATGTTTGATGAATTAAATTTCATGAATGATGATGAATATGATTTATATTTTGGATTTCATGAAGATGAAGTAAAAGAATTATGTAATCAGATGAGTAGTATAGGATATGAAGAATTAAAATACTGGTATGATGGATATTATACCAGTGAAGGGAAAAGTTTGTTTAATCCTCGATCTGTGTCATTAGCGTTACAAAAAGGAAAATGCAAGAATTATTGGACAGAAACAGGACCAATGAATGAGATTGCAGAATATATAGAACATAATGTAGATGAGGTAAGAGAAGACATCGTGAAAATGGTGGCAGGTATTCCTATAGAAGTAGAATTAGAAGGGTATGCTGCATCTCAATTACAATTAGATAGTCGTGATGAGATATTATCAGCCATGGTGGTCTTTGGGTTCTTATCATATCATGATGGTTTCTTACGCATACCAAATCATGAATTGATGGAAAAATTTCAAAGAGTATTGAAAAGAGAAAGTATGGGTGGTGTTGCAGATATCGTCAATAATTCTAAAAATGTATTAGATGCGACAATTGCATTGGATGGACAAAAAGTAGCACAATATATCGAAGAAGCACATGATCGAGAAATACCATTCTTGCAATATAATAATGAAAACAGTCTATCATGTGTAATCACTTTATGTTATCTATATGCAAGAAATTATTATGAAGTTACAAGGGAAGATAAGTCAGGTAAAGGTTTTGTAGATTATCTTTTTACTCCGAAGAAAAAGGGATATCCAGCAATCATCTTGGAACTGAAATATAATAAAAGTGTAGAAGAAGCAATTGATCAAATCAAGAAGAAAAACTATGTGGAACGAGTAAAAGATTTTGATGAGATATTGTTGGTTGGTATTAATTATTCTACAGATGCAGATGAGCATAAGCATCATGATTGCATTATTGAAAAATATAAATAGGAATGATAAGCATTGTCTAATGAATTATATAGATAGTGCTTTTTTCATAGTAAAAGAGGAAAAAATAGTCTATAATATAAAAAGAGATGAGGTGATGGATATGTATTATCTAGATACGGATATTCCTGTAGAATTATTTCAACGAGTATTAAAGAAAAAAATCTATGTGGATAAAAGTATGTTGATTGATAAATTTAATGATTTCATTGGTAGTGAAGATTGTTATTTTTGTATTACACGTCCAAGGAGATTTGGGAAAACAATTAATGCAAATATGCTTGGGGCTTATTATACGCAAGGGTATGATACACGAGAATTATTTAAAGATTTGAGAATAGCACAAACAGTGTCTTATGAAGAACATATCAATAAACATCATGTTATTTATATAGATTTTAGTAGGTTGCCTGATCCATGTAATTCATATGAAGAATATATAAGCTGGATTAAATACTGCTTGCAAGATGATTTGAAAAAAGGTTATGGAATTGAAAAAGTTCCTGGAGAACCTATCCAAAATCTATTTGAAAAAACAAATGAGAAATTTATCTTTATAATGGATGAATGGGACAGTATTTTTTACAAAGATTTTATGCAAGAAAAGGATAAAAAAGCATATTTAGAATTTTTAAAAGGATTATTTAAAACTCAGCCATATGTAGAATTAGCATATATGACAGGTGTATTACCGATTGCAAAATATTCTACCGGTTCTGAATTGAATATGTTTAGAGAATATAATTTCATGAATGACACTATTTATGAAGATTATTTTGGTTTTGATGAAAAAGAAGTGAAAGAATTAACACAACAATATCCAAAACCATCGTTTGAAGTATTAAAAAAATGGTATGATGGTTACTATAAATCTGATGGTACTAGCTTATTTAATCCACGTTCTGTTTCATTAGCGTTACAAAAAGGAAAATGCAAAAATTATTGGACAGAAACAGGGCCAATGAATGAAATTGCAGAATATATAGAGCATAATGTAGATGAGGTAAGAGAAGACATCGTGAAAATGGTGGCAGGTATCCCTGTAGAAGTAGAATTGGAAGGGTATGCTGCATCTCAATTACAATTAGATAGTCGTGATGAGATATTATCAGCCATGGTGGTCTTTGGGTTCTTATCATATCATGATGGTTTCTTAAGGATACCAAATCATGAGCTGATGGAAAAATTTCAAAGAGTATTAAAACGAAAAAGCATGGGTGGTGTCGCAGATATCGTCAATAATTCTAAAAATGTATTAGATGCGACAATTGCATTGGATGAACAAAAAGTAGCGCAATATATTGAAGAAGCGCACGATCGAGAAATACCATTCTTGCAATATAATAATGAAAACAGTCTATCATGTGTAATCACTTTATGTTATCTATATGCGAGAAATAGTTATGAAGTCACAAGAGAAGATAAGTCAGGTAAAGGTTTTGTAGATTATCTTTTCACTCCGAAGAAAAAGGGATATCCAGCAATCATCTTGGAACTGAAATATAATAAAAGTGTAGAAGAAGCAATTGATCAAATCAAGAAGAAAAACTATGTGGAACGAGTAAAAGATTTTGATGAGATATTGTTTGTTGGTATCAATTATTCTACAGATGCAGATGAGCATAAGCATCATGATTGTATTATCGAAAAATATAAATAGGAATGATAAGCATTGTCTAATGAAAACAATAGATAGTGCTTTTTACATAGTAAAAGAAGAAAAAAATGTAAAAGAAATAATAGAATCAGAATAAAAAACCTGCGATATCAATGTAAGGATCATGATATTGCAGGTTTTTTATATGTTATGCATTTAATAGGCGGGGACGATAATGCCTGATGATTTTAGAAATGATCAAAGCAGCATTAGAGAATAGGCAAAGCGCAAATATGGATGTAGGAATACTGGAAACAGGATTTACATCCTCTAAAGCAGCTGTATCCATGTTGGTAATGAAGTGTTGAATTAGATGAATATCTGCGATGATTGCAATTGTGCAGAAGAGAAGACTGGCAATTATTAGTAATTTATAATCCAGTTTTTTGAAGATAATTCCACTGATTGGAATGAAGACGCTTGCCGCAATGCATACGATTTCAATAATGAAACGCATAAAATCACTCCCTTTTTTATATCTTAATCGTAACATATCCTTTATAAATAATGCAATTGTAAAATAGTGAAGAAATCTTAATAATTTTAAAGCGACCTTTAGAAATACTTTAGAATTTCTTTCATGAATCCTAAAATATTTCTACTATAATGAACATGGAAAGGGGGATATTTTATGGAATATCTATGGACTTTTGGCGTGTTGATGATTTTACTATTTGCCTATTTCGTATGGAATCAGAAAACACGCAGACAAACTCTGGAAACAACACAGGAATACATGAAAAAGATTGCATATATCTTATCAGCACCATTTCTGGCCATTATACAATTCTGCTTTGACTTTATAAAAGTTGCGACAAACTTTTTATTGAAACTACTTTCTCTGCTTTTGTTGCCATTTAAATCTTGTAATACATTGATTACGCATATCGATGAACGATTTGATGAAGGTTTAAAGGAAAAAATGAAACAGGAGAGTGCCGCAAAACGTATAAAGGAAGGCATTCAATTATATAAGGAAGCGCTTATGAAGGATAAACAAAGCTTTGTGAATCTTTCTATTCAGACTGTGGTTTTACTTGGTACGATCTTTCTTCAATATGTATCCTTTGCGACAACCTATCGTGGTATTAGTTTTTATTTTCAGGAAATGGCACCTGGAGCTGCTGTTTTTATCACGCTGGTCATTCAATGCTCCTTGTTAGTATTAGCAAATGCAATTGTACATCGACAGCGTTTTACGGCAGGGCGTACATTAATGATGTTGTATTTTATGTTTACTTCTATGTTTTTTTCATTTACTGGTATCGTAAATCAGGAAATATCGCCGGAAATTGATATTCGGAAAAATTATAGTGCTTTCTATAAAGACTATGAAAACCTTAGAAATGATGTATTATCCAAATCTACACAAAGTGGAGATACGTTTTCTATTACTTCTATTGATTCTGATATCAAAAGCCTTAAAAACAATGCAGAAAGTATGCGTTCTTCCATTGAGCAAAGCCTTGCTGCTCATCAATCACAATTAGATTCTTCTGTAAAGATTTCTTATGATGAAAACGGGTATCCTGTTTATGATACTACACAGAAAGATGGAAACTTACTCACAATGATTGATAAGGAAACTCAGCAAATTAATCGGTTATCAGAATTAAACAAACAGTTAAAACCAGGACAGATCAAACTAGATGCGTTGCGTGATAAAGCTTTTGAACAAAAAGCTTTGGAAGAAAAAATGAAACTGTTAAATGATCCTTCTACAGGGTATGCGGAAGTAAAACAAGCATATGATCAGCTGGCACAATATATGAAATCCATTGATTCATCCTTAAATATCAAGGCACTGCCAGAAACATTAGGTAACTATTATCGAAGCTTTGCCTTACAGAAAAAACTGCAAAGTGAAAAATGCTTAGATTATGACAGCTTGCGTGCGCAAGTCACAACACGCAAAACAGATATGACAAATGTATCCGATATTTTAGTAATGCAATCATTAATTACCAGGGAAATAACAGATAAATTTATAAATACTGATTTATCTGATGAAACAATTGCTTCAGAATCACAGTATTATGCACCTGCCATGAAACGCAGTGAAGAAGCACTTCATTTTGAAGATATCAACTTAGTCGCATTGGCACGTTTACATCCTTCTCACAAGGACTTTCCTACAGCGCTGTTCCTATTACTGTTGGCAATCTTTGTTGATGGGACAACCGTTTTGATGCCATTCTTCATGAATAAAACGAAGAAGACGATTTTATATGCGAATAAACGTAAAGATTTGCGTTTTGAAGAAGAAGATATCCTGTCTGATTTGATGATGCAGATATCAGATGATCCAATCATCGCTTATCAAAAGATGGATGCTCTTTTATCTAATTTTACATTGGCTCCATATTTACAGTCAAAAGGGTATGCGATGATGTGTGAAGAAGAGGTGTTACATACCTATTTGAAAGAAGATGGAAAAGATATGCGGGATTGTGTATTGTTCCTTCAACATTGCGGCTATCTGGATTATACAACCAATGATACCTTACAGATACTACGTAAAGAAGCAGGTCTTGAAGCAATGGGAAATGCAAATGTTTATCTGATGAAAACCAAACTGGTTATCTGGTTGAAACAAAATGAAGCATATGCTTATCAAAAAAGCATGCGGGAGGCAGCATGATGGATGCCTTGATTTATAATATCATGAGTGTTATCGTTACCGCCCTTGTGACAATTGGGTTGTTTAAACTGTTGGCAAAAAGAAAACTTGTGGCATCTTCTTTATCATTGATCTTGATGGATGGTGCCTATGCGTTGATTTTCTTTGCCAGCATGATGTTTTTGATTCAGGCGATTCTTCCTCAAAATGATGTTTGGCGTTCGCTACAGGCATTTGGATTTGCTTTCTGTATTGGCATTATATGTATTGTGATATTTGGTATATGGCTTTTGATATCAAAAAAATGGAATATCCATTTTCAAGATACAGGAATGATCCTTGTGGATTATATCAAGCTTTTTATCCTTTTATATATTATGATATGGCATATTCTGCCATCTCTGTTATCTATATGGATCACCATTCCTGTATATGATATTAAAGACAGTGATCGTATCCTGTTGTTTATTTTATGCAGTATTGGATTATTACTTGAAATGTTTTCTATCCGACAAAGAAACCATCAGGTATTTTCTTACCATAAAGGATTAAGTCAGCAACAGGTGAAAACTTATCTTTCCTTTATGAAGCACAGTCGGCATAATTCTAATAAGCTATAAAAGTGTAGGATATGTTATATCGTTATTATATTATGCAAAAGATTTTGAGTACCCGTGTAGCATGTGACTATGGGTACTCTTTTCATTTGTGACAAGTTTTATGATAGAATATATGTATGTAAATAACATGTAACTAACAAATTTGTGATATAGATGATACATTCTATATACGATTTTAACAGTATCTTAACAAAAATGAGCTCTATTTTAATAATAGCGGTTGTAAATTCCAAAGCAAGTGTGTAAAATGTATATACATCGTGAAGATGTATTCGAAAGCGTATAAATTATGGGTATAGATGAAAGGTAAGAAGGTATAGGATGAAAATGGTGAATTTTGTTCATACAGTATTGGATTTTAAAAAACTTTCACCGGCACAAAAGATTGCGACAAGCTTTTTATTTGTAATTCTTGCAGGTACGATTTTACTGATGCTTCCCATCAGTAATCGTGATGGACAGTTTTTTTCTCCAATTGATGCATTGTTTACAGCAACAAGTGCAACCTGTGTGACCGGTTTATCTACAGTAACGATAGCAGATCAGTATAACTGGTTTGGACATTTGGTTATTGTATTATTGATTCAGATCGGCGGACTTGGATTAATGACATTTATGGCGGTTTTGATTCTGATACTAAAGAATCGTTTGTCATTAAATGAAAAAATTGTTATGAAAGAGATGCTGAATCAGGATAAAGTATTTGATATGAAGAAGTTTTTGCTGGACATTCTTCGTTATACTTTATTTTTTGAAGCAATCGGTACGATTATTTTAAGTTTTCGTATGATTGATGATTATGGACCAATTGACGGAATCATGAAAGCGGCTTTTTTATCCGTTTCGGCATTCTGTAATGCAGGTTTTGATACATTAGGCTCTACCAGCCTGCAAGGCTATGTACATGATCCTTTGATTTGTATCACAATTATGTCTTTGATTGTGTTAGGTGGTCTTGGTTTTGCGGTATGGTTTGATGTCAGGGATAAACTGGATACGTTATTCCATCGTACGATCACATTTAAGAAGTTCTATAAGTCATTAACGCTGCACACCAAAATTGTTTTGGTTGTTACTGCGCTGTTGATTACGATTCCATCAGCTTTGATTTTGATTTTAGAATACAACAATCCTCAAACAATGGCAGGATTTACATTCCCTGAAAAGGTAATGTCCTCTACATTTGAGTCTATTGCTCTTCGTACAGCGGGCTTTACAACCATTAATTATGCGAATATTACCGCAGGAACACAGATGCTGATGATGGTTGTTATGTTTATCGGAGGATCACCTGGTGGTACTGCTGGTGGTATTAAGACAACTACATTTGCTATGCTAGTTATTTATATGATCAATATGCTGAAAGGCAGAGATAACATCGTTGTATTGAGAAGGCATATTGCCAATAGTACAATTATTCGTGCAATGGGGATATTCTTTATTAATATTGTCACTTTATTAACGGGTATTTTTCTATTAAGTATTGTACAGCCGGAAGCCTTTAATATGATAAGTTTTGAGGCAGTCAGTGCGATGGCAACTGTTGGAAGCTCCTTAGGTTTAACATCTTTGTTGAATTTTGGTGGAAAAGTGATTATTATATTGTTGATGTATGTAGGTAGAATTGGTATTTCTACGTTGATTATTTCGCTGGTAAAATCAAGGCATCATGGGGATGCAAAGGATAAGATCAATTATCCGGATGGCACAATTATCGTAGGATAGGAAAAGAGGAAGGTTTGTATGAAAAAATATCAGAATCGTCAGTATGCGGTGTTAGGACTAGGAATTTTTGGTTCCACAGTAGCGAAAACACTGAGTAAATATAACGCAGAAGTAATTGCTGTGGATATTGACCAGAAATGTGTCAATCGTATGGCAGATGTGGTAACGCAAGCAATGCAGTGTGATATCACAGATATCGACCAGTTAAGAGCTGCTGGTATTCAGGATTGTGATGTGGCAGTCGTCAGTATGGGAAATCATCTGGAACAAAGTGTGATGGCAATCATCAACTTAAAAGAGCTGGGTATTCCTTATATAGTGGCGAAAGCAAAAAATAAGCGTTATATGCAAATCTTTTCAAAGATTGGTGCGAATAAAGTTGTACGTCCGGAAAAAGAAATGGGCGAACAGGTCGCAAAAGGTATTCTTGGTAAAAATATCATTGATATCATCGATCTGGACAGTGAATACAGTGTTGTGGAAATACCTGCGCCAAAAGAATGGACAGGAAAAACACTGATTGATTTGAATTTAAGAAGAAAATATGGTATCAATGTCATTGGTATTAGAAATCATGTGACTGGGGACTTAAATGTCTGTCCGGAACCTGAATGTACCATTGAAAAAGATGATCACATCGTGTTGATTGCTGATGGAGATGCTATTAATAAATTTGATAATATGATTGATTAGGAGATGCACATTTGTATCTCCTTTTTTCATATACTGTAGGGATATGTGTATACAGAAAGAAGAGGATAGCTTGAAAAAAATCAAGAAAATAAAAGCAAAAAAAACCAAGCTGGTACTTTTGATTATGGTCATTGTCCTTACAATATGGTATCTGGTACATTCCTTTAATGCTTTTGTGGAGCCACAGCTTCAGGCAATCGCTAAACAGCATACAGGCTTTGCGATTAATAATATTGTAAAGGAGGTATTGGCAGATATGGAATATGAAAGTGATGAATTATTAAAGGTAGAACGCAACGAAGCACAAGAGGTGACCAGTATTGAATATGATTCCAAACGATTGAATCAGATATTGTATTCAGCGTTAAATACCATTGATGAATCTTTATTGGCAGCACAGGATGGCAAAAAGGATCCTAAGACCAAAGAGGTGTTTTATGAGGATGGCATTCTATATGAAATTCCTTTAGGATACTTCACAAAATCGTATCTTTTATATGATCATGGACCAAGAATCAAGGTGCGTATGAAGATGTTAAACGATGTTACCGGTGAAATAAAAACTGAGGCAAAGGCCTATGGTATCAATAATACAATGATACGTATTTCTTTAGTCGTTCATGTGGATGCACAGGTGATTACGTTCATGAGTTCTAATGAATATAAGACATCCATGGAGCTTCCTTTAATCGTTCAAGTGGTCAATGGGACAGTTCCTGATATGAGTCCGTATGCGCTTTCACAATAACTTGATATTTTATTCACAAAATGTGCAAAAGTGTTGGATATCCAACAAGTTTTATAAAAACAGTGGTGCTATCATTAGAGTGTCAAAAAGAGAGCTGGTGCAATAAATGAAAACAGATCATGAAGATATTTTAAAGTTTTATGGCAGACAGGAATTCGCAATCCTGCCGATTGTTTTGTACGTCATTTTAGGCGGTGCCATCATGATTATCACGCATTGTTATTCCATGAAAGTTTTAATACTTGCGGCAGTTTTATCTATTTTTACAGGGTTTATCTTTTGTAAAAATAAACGGGAGTTCTGGTGCTCTGTTGTTAGAGGGCTTGGCCAGTATGGAAATGCGCGACTGATTCTGATATTCATGGTTATTGGAATCTTTTCCAAGCTTTTAGTTACCGGGGGAATCGGTGGTGGATTTATTTGGCTGAGTACCAATCTTGGATTACATGGCGGCAGCTTTGTAGTATTCTGCTTTATTGGCTGTTCCATTATATCCATGGGAGCTGGTGCACCGATTGCGGCATTACTTGCAGTCATTCCTATCTTTTATCCCGCAGGGATTATGATGGGCGCAAATCCAGCAATTCTAATCGGTAGTATGATGAGTGGTATCTTCTTTGGGGATGCATTATCTCCAAGTTCTCAGGTCATTCATACCACGATTGCTTCCCAGCATGATGCGAAAACACATAAAAGTGCCGATCTGCTTGAAACGATGAAAGAACGTCTTCCTTATATTGCGGCAGCAGGTATTTTGTCAGCTGTGATCTTCCTGTTAACTGGAGGAAATGGTGGAGGCAATGGAGATATCGCACAGGCACAGGCATTATCCAATGTAAAAGGTTTGTTTATGCTGATACCGATTCTTGTTATGCTGATTATCTGCTTTAAAACAAGTGATCTGTTTGTTGGTGTATCTGGTGGGATTTTAACTGGTATCGTTATTGGACTTGTGACTGGTGTATTCCAGTTACAGGATTTGATTATGATTGATAGCCAGGCACAACAGGTACATGGGGTATTCTTTGATGGGGTATCCAGTATGACAGATATCATTCTGTCGACGATTCTGCTGTATGGTCTGATTCAGATTGCAGTAGAAGGTGGTATGATGCGTAAATGCTGTGATTTCTTATCATCAAGGAAACTGATTCAAAGTGCAACTGGTGCAGAAGCTATCATTGCAGCTGGTGTTGGTATCGTAAATATTCTTTTGGCAGGCTGTGTACTACCTTCTATCCTGATGTTTAAAGATGTAGCGGATGAAGTAGGACAGAAAGCAGATATACCAGCCAGTAGACGAAGTATTCTTTTGACTGCTATGGCAACCAATGTGACTGCGATTATTCCAATCAATTCCGCATTCGTGATGGGTGCTGTTACAGTAATACAGGAAATGGCCGCGAAAAACAGCATATTGCCGCTTGTAACACCATTTCAAATCTTTATTTCCTCATCTTACTGTTTGATTTTGACAGTAATATGTATTGCCTGGGTATGTGGTCTGGGCAGAAAAAAGGAAAAGTCAAGACATCTGAAACATTTAGCGCATGCAAAGGAGTGGTGAAAAATGAACGAGATGTATGATGTTATTATTATTGGTGGAGGCCCTGCTGGTTTAGCAGCAGCAATCTATGCAGGCAGAGCACAGCGAAAAACGCTGTTAATTGAAAAAGGAAGTTATGGTGGACGTATCAATGATACAAGAGAAATCCGTAACTATCCCGGTACGATATCTGATAGTGGAGCTGGGTTGATGGAGAAATTCAGAGCACATGCACAAAGCTATGCAACCAATGAATTTAAACGTACAACTGTAACGAGTATTGAAAAAATGGAAAATGGAAACTTTCTGATTCATACAAAACGTCGTGGCGATTTTGAAGCAAACTGTGTATTACTGGATATGGGCACAAAGCCTAGAATCTTAGGTATTCCAGGAGAAATAGAATTTGCAGGACATGGTGTTGCTTATTGTGCAACATGTGATGCTGAGTTCTTCAAAGGTAAAAATATTTACGTCTTAGGTGCAGGTGATCAGGCGATTGAAGAAGCTGATTATCTGACCAACTTTGCGAATAAAGTAACAATTATCGTTTTACATGAAGAAGGTCATCTAGATTGTAACGAAGTAGCTGCAGAAACAGCATTCCATAATCCGAAGATCGAATTTGTATGGAACTCCACGTTACAGGAAATTAAAGGTAAAGATGAAGTGGAATCATTGGTTATTAAAAACGTTGTGACCAATACAAGTGAAGAAGTTAAAGCAGATGGTATCTTCTTCTTTGTAGGAATGGTACCACAGACAGATTTTGTCAAAGACCTTGTAGCATGTGATAAAAAAGGCTATATCGAGGTCAATGAAAAGAAAGAAACCAATGTAGCGGGCATTTATGCAATCGGAGATTGTACACAGACCTTCTTACGCCAGGTTGTTACATCTGCAGCAGATGGAGCCATCGCCGCAACAGCAAGTGAGCGATATGTAAAAGAAAAGAAACAGATCGATGCGATTTTAACACCAGACAGTGGTAAAGTTGTATTCATGTTCTACAATCCATATGAATCAGCACAAATTGATGCACTTAGCAAGATGGAAGAACAGTTAAAAGATGAATACCGTATCATTCGTCAGGATGTTACACGCCAGACATTGTTGTTTGATCGCATTGGCTTAACGACATCACCTGCTTATGCATATTATGAAAACGGTAAATTAATAAAGATTGAAAAATAGGAAAGAATGGAGGAATGAATTATGGGACAGCCTACAGTTTTCCCACACGGAGTTACAGTTTATAATCCAGATAAATGCTGGAATGGGTACACAATCGTACCATTGATCAATGATGGTGTATTGTTGTTTGACATGAATGGAAATGAAATCAGAAGATGGAATATGCATGCAATGCCACCAAAATTATTACCTGGTGGATATGTCATGGGATTAAGTGGATATCGTCATCCAGACTATGGTATGCAGGATGGTGTCAATCTGATTGAAATTGATTATGATGGAAACATCGTATGGGAATTCGATAAATTTGAAGAAATCAATGACCCAGGCAGAGATCATCGCTGGATGGCTCGTCAGCACCACGATTATCAGCGTGAAGGCAATCCTGTTGGATATTATGTACCTGGTATGGACGCGAAACCATTAGAAGGCAATACATTAATTCTGGTACATCAGACATTGCATAATCCAAAAATTTCAGATAAAAAATTATTGGATGATTGCATGATTGAAGTTGACTGGGAAGGCAATATCTTATGGAAATGGTCTATTACTGATCACTTTGATGAATTAGGATTTGACGAAGCCGCATTGAATATTTTATCACGTGATCCAAATATGCGTTCATCTGATGGTGGTGTCGGTGATTATCTGCATGTAAACTGTATGAGTTATTTAGGACCAAATAAATGGTATGATCAAGGCGATCTTCGTTTTAAACCAGACAATATCATCTTTGACTGCCGTGAGGCAAACATCTTGGCAATTTTGGATAAAGAAACAGGTAAGATCGTATGGAAAATCGGTCCAGATTTCAACGCAACTCCAGAATTGAAGAAACTTGGATGGATTATTGGACAGCACCACTTCCACATGATTCCAAAAGGCTTGCCTGGTGAAGGAAACTTATTGGTATTTGATAATGGTGGATGGGGAGGCTATGGTACGCCAAACCCTGGATCAAAAAATGGTTCAAAGAATGCACTTCGTGACTACAGCCGTGTATTGGAATTCAATCCGGTTACATTAGAAATCGTATGGAAATTAACACCAAAAGAACTGGGCAATGCCATTCCAACAGATGCCAGCAAGTTCTATAGTCCATATGTATCAAGCGCTCAGCGTTTGCCAAATGGAAATACCCTAGTGACAGAGGGAAGCGATGGTCGTATAATAGAAGTAACGAAAGATCATGAAATCGTCTGGGAATGGATTTCACCATATTATACTCACAATGAAACCGGACCAAAGAATAATATGATCTATCGTGCATACCGTTATCCATACGACTATGTACCACAAGAACCAAAACCTACAGAAGTAGCAATTGAACGCATTGATAATACGACATATCGTGTACCAGGTGCTGGCGCATTTGGTGCGAAAAAAGTCATTGATGTAGAAGGCACACTTCCATATTATGCAGATGTTGCATTATGTGTTGCGACAGATGATGAAGAAGATATGAGCAAACGTGAAAAAGTATTTACCGTAGATACAGATGTATTTAAACCAGTAAATTCTATTTCTGATTGGAATGAAAAGGTATTGAAAGCAACAGATAAACCAGTATTGGTATTATTTGGCGCAGAACGCTGTGTTCACTGTAAAGCTCTTCACCCGGTATTGGAAGAAGCATTGAAAGAAGAATTTGATGATGCCTTCCATATCTGTTATGTCAATGTAGATGAAAATAAAGATATCGTAGAAGCTTGTCATGTACAGGGTATTCCTGTTGTGGCAGTATATAAAGGTGGTAAAGAAGTACAGCGTTTCAATGGAGAACGGGATTACGATGATGTCTGTGATTTCTTAGATCAGACGCTAGCTTAATAAACGTAAGGAGGAACTCTATTGAAAACAACATTTGCTTATCAATGTCTGCATCATAAGACCTATGCAAAATATCTGCGCTTTGAAACCTATAAAACAGCACATGTGATTCATCCCATTGGCTCAACCATAGATGAATTTGGAATTGTTGTGGATGGGTGTTTAAAGGCGGAGAAATATACCGTAAATGGAAATGAGGTATGCTGTGCATACTTTGAAAACAATGATGTATTTCCTGAGTTCCTTTATTTTACTGGAAAAAAATTATATACCTACTCTTTAGTGGCTGTGAAAAAAACAGAAGTTGCTTGGATTTCAACTTCTGTTTTTGAGCGTATGCTGGAAGAAGATCATGATATGATGTATGCGTTTATGCTTTATATATCCAAACGGGGAATGAAGAACCAAGCATTATTGAACTGTTTGTATTATCAAACCATTGCCCAGCGTGTTGCTTTCTGGTTGGTCAGTATGAATAATCTGGGACAAAATGAACGTATTCCATTGCCTAAATCACAAACGATATGGGCTAATACATTGCATGTATCCCGATCTTCTTTAAATCAGGAAATCAAACGTATGGAAAAGGAAGGTTATTTCCGTATTGAAGGACATACACTGATCTTATTGGATAAAGAAGGACTAGAACAGTTGTTATAGAGATGAAAAAAACCGTGCATCCCACATTAGATACACGGTTTTATTATGTTTTGATTACATTTGCTGATCGATGAATTTACGAATATTACTTGCATTGGCATACACTTCATAATCTTCATTGTTAACAACGACAAGTGTAGGTGCCTGCATGACAGCAAACTTTTGTGTTAATTCACGATTTTCTTCTGCGTCAATCTTTTCATAAGCGATATTGGCATTGGATAACCATGTTGTGGCAATCTTGCAGTTTGGACATGTCTTGGTAGTAAATAACAGAATTTTACCATCCTTGATTGCTGGTTTATTTGTATCTTCTACCTGTGGTTCTCCAGCTAATGCATCTCTGCCTTTTAATACAGAATGTCCGATATCATATACTTTACGTTCTTTATATTCCTGGGATTTACCTTCATTCCAGTTCTGTACTGGACGATAGTATCCTGTAATACGGCTCCATACTTCCGTTTTACCTCCACAGATTGGGCAGGTATATTGTTCACCATTGATATATCCATGGCTCTTACAAATAGAGTATGTTGGGGATAATGTATAATAAGGCAGTTTATAATTCTGTGCAATCTTACGAACTAAAGAAGCTGCTGCTTTCCAGTCTGGAAGCTTTTCACCTAAGAAGGCATGGAATACCGTACCTGATGTATAAAGTGTCTGTAACTCATCCTGAACATCTAAAGCGTCAAAGATATCTTCTGTATAACCAACTGGCAAGTGAGAACTATTGGTATAGTATGGGGTATTGCCTTCTTCTGTAGCTGTAATAATATCCGGATAACGTTCTTTATCATGTTTTGCTAAACGATATGTTGTAGATTCTGCAGGTGTTGCCTCCAGGTTATATAAATCACCGTATTCTTCCTGATAAATCACTAGGCGCTCACGCATGTGATTTAAGACTTCTTTTGCGAATTCCTGTGTTTCTGTATGTGTCAGATCTTTACGCAGCCATTTCGCATTTAAACCAACTTCATTCATACCAATTAACCCTAAAGTAGAGAAGTGATTGTTAAAGGTTCCCAAATAACGTTTTGTATAAGGATATAAACCTTCATCTAACAGTTTTGTAATTACACTACGTTTTACCTTCAAGGAACGTGCAGCAACATCCATCAAATGATCTAAACGTTTATAGAAATCTTCTTTGCTTTCTGACAAGTAGGCAATTCTTGGCATATTGATAGTTACAACACCAACGCTGCCTGTGCTTTCACCACTACCAAAGAAACCACCAGATTTTCTTCTTAATTCACGAAGATCTAAACGTAAACGACAGCACATACTACGAACATCACTTGGCTCCATATCACTGTTTACATAGTTTGAAAAATAAGGAGTACCATATTTTGCAGTCATCTCAAACAACAGTTTGTTGTTTTCTGTTTCTGACCAGTCAAAATCACTGGTAATAGAATATGTTGGAATTGGATATTGGAAACCACGTCCATGTGCATCGCCTTCAATCATAATTTCGATGAATGCTTTGTTGATCATATCCATTTCTTTTTTACAATCTTTATATTTAAAGTCAACTTCTTTTCCACCAACGATACAGTTTAATTCAGCTAAATCATTAGGTACGGTCCAATCTAATGTAATATTTGAGAAAGGTGCCTGTGTACCCCAGCGACTTGGTGTATTAACACCATAGACAAAAGACTCTATGCATTTTTTGACCTGATCATAACTTAGATTATCTACTTTCACAAATGGCGCAAGATATGTATCAAAAGATGAGAACGCCTGTGCACCAGCCCATTCATTCTGCATGATACCTAAAAAGTTTACCATCTGATTACATAAAGTAGCCAAATGACTTGCTGGTTTGCTGGTAATCTTGCCAACAACACCGCCTAAGCCTTCCTGAATCAGCTGTTTTAAACTCCAGCCTGCACAATATCCAGTTAACATGCTTAAATCATGGATATGCATATCGCCGTTTTTGTGTGCCTGTGCAACTTCATCATCATAGATTTCAGATAACCAGTAGTTTGCGGTAATTGCACCAGAGTTATTTAAAATCAAACCGCCAACAGAATAAGTAACTGTGGAGTTTTCTTTTACACGCCAGTCTGTAGCTTTTACATAGCTGTCCACTAAATCTTTATAATCTAAAATCGTAGACTTCATATTACGGATTTTTTCACGCTGTTTACGATATAAAATATATGCTTTCGCAACATCGCTGTATCCAGATTGAATCAATACAGATTCTACACTGTCCTGAATATCTTCGACTGCGATTTTATCATTTTTAATTTTTGGCTCAAAATCACTTGTGACACGTAGTGCCATCATATCGATCACACTTGGATGAAACTGTTTTCCCTGTGCTTCAAATGCTTTCGTGATTGCACTTGCAATCTTCGTAATATTGAAGTCTGCAACTTTTCCATCTCTTTTAATTACATTGTACATAGTCATGCTTCCTTTCATATCCCGCGTATCGCTGTATTTGGTATATAGGCTCTCACAATCTGTGCAAAAGTTTCTAATTCTTCTTTTTCACAGGCATGCAGCCCTTTCTTGATCACACATTCGCCATCTTCAAAATTTTGAAGATAATATGCGTTTGCTCCCTTTAACCATTTTCCAATCGCTTCCATTGTTTCCTTTGTGTGGTACTCCTTTACGATTGTCGTTCTAAACTCATAAGGGATGTTTCCCTGCATCAAATATTGCACACTCTTTTCAATTTGAGTCATGTCAATAGAATGAATACCGGCTGTTTCTGCATAATGCTCAGGATCGTTTTTAATATCCATGGCCACATAGTCAATCAATCCTTCATCCACAAGCTCTTTCAGCTTATCAGGATTGGTGCCATTGCTATCAAGCTTGATCTGATATCCAAGTGCTTTCACTTTTCTTAGAAACGGCGTTAACTGTGCCTGAAGAAGCGGTTCTCCACCACTGATACAAACACCTTCTAATATAGAAACACGACGTTTTAAGAATGATAGAATATCCTCGACATTCATTTCTGCCATATTTTCTGGTAAAAATACCAGATCGCCATTATGACAGAATGGGCATCGGAAATTGCATCCCCCTGTAAAAATCGTACATGCCATTTTTCCTGGATAATCAAGTAGTGTTAACTTCTGCATACCAAAGATTTTTAAACTGTTTTCATCTTCTTCAACATCATATTGCATTGCGTTCTGTGTGATTTTTGCTTGAACTTCTTCAAATAAATCAATTTCTTCCTGGCTCAGATTTTTTGTTAAACGTTCCCACCATTGTCTTCTGATCAGGTATAATTCAGAGATGATATTCTTCGTTTTATCGCTTGTATATAACTGGCGAACACGTTTATCATCTTTGCCGGGAACACTTTTTACATAGCCTAATTCTTCAAGCTTCTGTATCCCTTTTGTGATCGTTCCTTTATCAAATGCACCTTTACATGCAAGATTTTGCATTGTGATACCTTCATTTTCATAGATCATGATCAGAAACAGAATCTGTCCTGCACCTATCTGATAATGCTCCAGTTGTTTATCATAAAACTTCTGGGCACAACGATACAGAATTGAATTGTTCATCAATAAATAATTGCTACTTTCCATAGTTTTTGTTCCTCGTTATTCAATTAGTTGAATTTTCAACTATTAGTATGATATCACGCATTGACATACAATTCAACCAATGACGTGCACTTTCATGATTTTCATTTTTGTATATTTTACATACATTTAAATATGTCGATTTCCAAAGTGTTTCTTAACCAGAAATGACAAATTTGTAAGCTGAAACTTACTTGTTTTATGATATGATGATAAGGCTAAAGGGGGTCGTTTTATGATGGTTTTGTTTCTCATCATGTGTCTTTGTTTGATGATGTTGATTTTTTATATATTATATACATTCTGTATGCGTTGCTTTTCTCATGCACATAAAAAGGCAATCTTTTTAATATGCGCAACAATCATATCGCTACTCATGATCCTTCGTTTTTCTTTTCATTTTTATCAAATTACCAATACCTTTTTATTTGATGGGATATTATATCTTTGTACCTACTTTTTTTTAGGTGTTATCTTCTTATTCATTACCTCACTGATTGAACGTTTGTACATACATTTTCATAAGCGCTTCGCCTATAAAACAAGCTTTATCATAGCCTTAATCTTAGCTATAATCACTGGCAGTTATGGCATCTATCAAGGAAAAACGATTTCTATAAAAGAATATATCCAGATGATCCCCGCTTTACAAAAAGATGTTGATTTTCTAGCAGTGAGTGATTTACATATATCTACCAGTGTGAAACAGCCAGAACTAAAAGCGTTGTTTGATATCGCGAAAGAAAAACATGTGGACGCCATCCTGATTGGAGGTGATTTATTTGATGAATCTACCAGAGTACAAGATATGGAGGCACTTTATCAACTGGTAAAAACTTATCAAATACCAATATATTACATTGAAGGAAATCATGAACAGCTATCTTCCAAAAAGGCATTCTTTTTAAATCAAATGAAAGAAAGCGGTGTAATACTCTTACAGGATCTAAGTGTTGTCTTTGATCAACAGCTGATCATTACAGGTCGTAATGATAAAAAAGTCGGAAGAAAACCTTTATCGCAAATTATACCGCAAACCACCTTACCTGTTTTGTTAATGGATCATCGTCCTTTAACCGATGAGGAACATCTAGTGGATATCCAGTTTAGTGGACATACCCATAATGGACAAATTTTCCCCAACAATCTTTTTACCAGTATCGCATTTCCACATATCTATGGAAGGTATTCATCACCTTATCCGATGATTGTTTCCTCAGGCTATGGCACATGGGGATTTCCTATGCGTATTGGCAGTCAAAGTGAAGTGGTACTCTTGCATTTAAAAACCCAAAAGTAGCAAGACTTATAAACGAGAGTTACTTGCTTGAAAATAACTTGTTATGGCGAAGAAAAAAAAGAATATACATAAGCGAAAGATACCGAGTATCCGTTAGGTCGTAAATGCCCGTTTTTCGTCTGCTGTTCCCATGTGCATCAGAACGTCCAATAATATAATGGGAATGTTTCTTATATATTGCAGAGATATTTACGCTACCCTCAAAATGCTGCTATTATACGATTTCAAAGTTGTTATAGACGAGATATTTCAAAAATTTGTGCTATATTTTCATGGGTGAATGAAGTATAATGAAGTCAAGAACAAATTAAAAGTTGTAGGGGGATATGATAGATTTATGAAAGCAAAACAAAATGTGTTGATTGCAATATTGACGATATTAATTGCGTTGATGGAAATTACAGGAATTCCAAGTGTATTTTTTGTTCATGTTGAAATTGCAGATATTGAACCCTATTACTTTACAATGATGATGAATTTCATTATTATTGGTATCATAAGTTTTGTATATTTAAAAAAGTTATGTCCGCAATGGAAATTAGGATTTACAAAAGTGGGATTAGTTAATGGCTTGAAGAAATATGGAGTTATTGGTATTGTAGTGGCTTTTATTGGATTTGTTGCATTTTATGTAGGTCTAAGACCATTTGATAAACATCCTTCAATAATAAAGGTTCTTGTAGAAGGAGTGATATATTATATTGGTGTGGCGATAGTTGAAGAATTATATATACGAGGTCTGTTATTAAATCTGATTGAAAAGATATTTTATAATAACAAAAATCAAACATTGATTGCTGTTGTTCTATCGTCCGTTATTTTTGGATTGGGGCATATTTTAGAAGTTATGAATCAACCAATGATTATAATAGTAAGTAAAGTTATTTGGATGATTGGAATGGGGATTTTTCTTGGTACGGTTTATAAGAAGTCGAATAACATATGGATTCCTATTATCATTCATTTTTTTATAAATGTTTGTGCGTTACCATACTGTTTTTCAAGTTTCAATGGATATGCAGACATAACATTATATATAGTGGTTCCCATGTATATTGTATTAAGTGGATATAGTTTGTTTACTATTAAGTGTAAGTGACAACTTCCAGTTTGTTGAATTCATGTGGAAGATAGTTTAGAAGTATGGTGATTTTACCGGCAGATTGTTTGAAAAAAATATATATGGAATATAAGGGTTTCACATGGTAAAAATAAAAATCGAAAAAATTAGAATTAGTGATTAAGAATGGAGAGATGAAAATGGGATTATTGAATATGCTTAAAGGTAAAGAAAGAAAAGAAACATTAGAGGATTTGTATAATCAAATTCTTGAAAACAATTCATCAAAATTTTCTACATTACTTTTTAACTTATATGAGGATGAAGATTGTTATACTGTAGAAGCAGTATTTGATGATGATGCTTTTATAATTGGAAGAGAAAAACCATACTTCATTGCTAATAACGATATAAATTACACTATTATCCTTGAATCGTTCAAAACAAGATTAGAGAAATTTTATTTAGAAAATCACAATAAATTAAATAACTTAAAAGAAATATCTTATGGTTTCGTAGATGGTGACTTATACTATATAAAAAAACATAAGAAAAAAAGAAATGATATAAAAGTTACAATGGAAGAGTTAGAAGCACTTAATGATCAAAAATTATTAGCGTGGATAACTGTTTATACAGATGGAGAAAAAAGAAAAGAAAATGGGATAAATTCCTTTAGCAGAGAATTAACAACAGAAGAAAGAAATGAATATATAAAATTTCTTTATGAAAATTTTAAAATTAAGGACAAGTAATAAATTATAGTTTGTTAAATTTAATAATGTTTAAGCCAAAGGCGATTAATTATTTTCAGGGGAAAGAAATCATACTATATGAAAATGAAAAAACGTATTTTTCATGGAGGAATATTAGAGTAAAAAAATGGGCAGAATTCTGTCCATTTTTGTTTTAAATATCTATTTATCTTCTTTTGGCAACATTTCCTCCACCGCATCTTTCATGCTGGAAAAGAAAGCAGAAAGGGTATCATTCATCATTTTACGTGTATTTGCATCTGTATTAGAGAAGGCTTTTAATAATATAGCGATATTCTTAATCTTATTTTCTTTTAGTTCTTTTAAACTTTTCGCATTGGTAGAATGAAAGATATCATACATCGTATCCACAAAAGCAGCACGTTGTTCAACAGTTAATCCAGATAACCAGTTTTTCATTGTTTTATCCATCAATTGACTAGAGGTATCAATGGTTTCCAAGTATTGAAAATCAGGTCCCATAATCTGCCATGAGTAGGGATCATGCTGCCACAAAGATATCTGTGTACTTTTTACAACATGAATCATTTCTTCATGATTCAACAACATACCTACTACGCTGGATTGTGGCACATATGTTTGTACACGTTCTTTCATATGACGATATCCATCACTTTTGAGCACTTGTTCACTAAAACCCGGACCATCATTATTATAAACCGAAACGATACGCTCCTTTATCTCAGGTTCACAGAATGCACTGGCAAATACCGCAAGATTTCCACCCTTACTATGACCGCCGATATAAAGCTTACCTTTATGTTTACTAGCGACCATATTCAAATATTCCACAGCTTCTTTTTGACTGGGAACAGTTTCCATAAAGGTCATATTGAAATCTTCTTTCCATCCAACTAATGTATTATCCGTACCTCGAAATGCCACATAGCAATGTGGTCCATAGAATTGTAAAGTCAATGCAGAGAACTGCTTTTGCAGTTGTTCATCAATATGATCAACATAGGCATGTATTTTTACATTTTGGTAACGAACACTATGTGCCATTAACTCAAATAAAACCAAATCATCTTCTGTTCGATACATCTGATTTTCTAATGTCATAAATTTTTCATATGCTTCCCTGATCGTTATTGATTTTTTATGCGTCAATGCAAAGACACCTTGAAATCGTATATAGGATAAACAGCAGAAAGCAAGATTATCTGCTTCATTGAAAGGGACTTTAGAAAATGGCAGATCCCCACGCCATTTGATATAAGTATGAATATTTTCCATATGTTTTCCACCTCATTTCTTTTATGATAAGTGTTTCTATAAGGAAAAGCAAGAAAAAACACATTCAATAGAATGTGTTTTATAGGTGTGAACAAAGCTCATAGGCATCCCAGATACCTTCCATGATATCTTTCGGATGAGAGCTGTCCCCGATATTATAAATATCTTTGGCTATTGTCATAATGTTATGATACAAAGAATTTTCACTGCGATAACCCAGAGCAATAATTACAGAAGGTGCCTCAATTTCCTTTGTTTCACCATTTTCATTCACGAATATTTTACCTTCTTCTACTTTTGTTAATTTTGCATTTAGATGGATATCTGTATGATAGTGTTCTAACAGTTCCATAATCATTTGAATATTCATATCTGCAGGAGCACCTGTAGACATTAGTTTATCTGCCATTTCCACGATGGTTGTTTTCTTGCCTTGCTGTGCAAGCCAGATGGCTAATTCACAGCCAACAAGACCTCCACCAATGATAACTGCATGTTTGTCAATATGCTTTTCACCTTTTAATACATCAACTGCTGTATATGCATTATTCAAGCCTTCTATTGGAGGCAGGAAAGCATGACTTCCAGTAGCACATATCACCACATCTGCATCTTTGATACGTAAATCATCTGCTTTGATTTCATCTTTTAAGCTGACATGAACATTCAATTCTTTCATTTGATGTTCATACCATTTAATCAACAATTTTCCATCATCCTTAAACTCTGGTACACTTGCCCATGTATACATGCCACCTAAATGATCTTCTTTTTCCACAAGGGTAACATCATGTCCACGAAGGGCACTGACACGTGCAGCTTCCATTCCAGCTGGACCTCCACCAATGATTAATATGGATTTCTTCTCTTCTGCTTTTGTAAATGCTGTTTCACGTTCACGATTGCATCTAGGATTGACAGCACATGACATTAAACGCATCTGATGTGCTCTGCCAAAACATCCATCATGACAAGATAAACAAGGACGGATATCTGCTTCTTTATCTAAACGCATCTTATTGACAAAATCTGGATCTGCTAATAAAGGTCTACCCAATACAACCATATCACATAAATTTTCATTAACTGCCTTTGCAGCTAATTCTGGATATCCCATACGTCCAGCTGTTAATACAGGTACATCCACGACTTCTTTTACCTTTTGGGCAAATGGTAGATATAATCCTCTTTCATGGAAAAATGGTGGATGTGCCCAATACCAGGCATCATAACTTCCTGCGTCAACATTTAATGCATCATAACCTGCTTCAGTTAAGATTTTTGCAAATTGGAGTCCTTCTTTAATATCTCTACCCATTTCCGGATAATCTTCACCAGGTAAAATACCATGACGCTCTGAACGGATAAAACTTTTTAAAGAGAAACGCAAAATGACAGGAAAATCTTCTCCACAGGCTTTCTTTACAGCTTTTAAAATAGCCAGTGGGAAACGAAGTCTGCCCATCATATCCTTTCCAAACTCATCATTACGCTGATTAAACATTTCCATTGTGAAATTATCCAGAAGATATCCTTCGTGTACTGCATGAACTTCAATGCCATCAGCACCACCCATTTTCGCAAGCATTGCGCAAGTCGCAAAGTCTTTGATTAATTCATAAACTTCTTCTGTTGTTAATGCTCGATGTTTAATAGATGGATCCCAGCGATTTGTGGTTTCACTAGGTGCTACAAATGTATTATCCAAAATCATGGCAGGAATTGCACTTCTGCCTAACCCAGCTGTTAACTGCACAAATAGTTTAGAACCATAGCTATGAATACCATCACTCATCTTTTTCAATTGTGTCATGTATTCGCCTGGATCTTCTAATGGGCAAGGAAAGCTGGCTTTACGATGCTTTTCAATTCGATTTTCAATAAAGTTTGCGCCAGTAATGATCAGACCTGTACCACCTTTTGCTCTTTCTTTGAAGTAATCAATAGATTCCTGAGCATATGCCCAATGCTCTGTCAACTGTCCCATAGCCATTGGACCCATAGCAAAACGATTACGTATTTCTACATTGCCAATACGTAAAGGTGTGAATAACGCTTCATACTCTTTTTTCATTTCATGTCCTCCTAAAAAATGAACGTGTTCATAAATATATGATACCGCTTACACGGATAGTTGTCAACACTTGCTTTGTAAAGTATCTGCGTGTAAAATAACAGTATTGAAACGAGGAAAACATATGGATAAAAAGAAATCAGAACGGACTAAGGAAAAAATTCTATATACAATAGAAGAACTTATGAAACAAAAAGATATCACAGATATCAATATTAGAGAGATATGTAAAAATGCCCAAATATCTATTGGGACCTTTTACCTGTATTTTCCATGTAAAGAAGCAGCTGTGTTATATTGTTATCGAAAGGCAGATGAAATTTTTGAATCTTTAGAGTTAAAAGAAGATGCAATATCTAATATTGAAAAAATCATGGATATATATGTACATATGGTAACATTACATGATATACGTTCTATTAAACAATTATATATCTGTCATATTAAATATTATGACCCATATTTCTTTAGTGAAGAACGCCCTGTTTTCATTCGTTTATATGAAGAAATTGATAAAATAATATTGGACATTAATAAAAGTAAAAATATGGCAATGAAAATATTAACGATGGCAAGAGGGCTTATTTATCATGTTTGTTGCATCGATGAAGCGAATATTCATGATAACTGGTATGAAAAAAGCATCAGCGAACTGATGCAGTATACAAAATTTTTATTTATCCAAAAACAGGCAGAAGACTCCGACTTCAACGACAACAAGTAAGTTGGAATACACGCTGTGCACCCTTTGGGCGTGAATGCAGCAATATGAAAAGTTCTTGTCTTTTCTTTCTACTTGTTTTTATCACAATATTCCACTAATTTTTGTAAGCATTTCCCCCTTTTTTGTACTATTATTAGCTTAATTATGAAATAGAAAGGAAGTGGCTATATGAATAAAGATGATGATAAGAATTACCGTGTCTTTCACTGTATTATAAAGCCTAATCATGCGTTCTATGAATCATTTCTGTATGTGACTCATCTATTGGAATATATTATATCCGTAATGCTTATAGTGGTGCTATCAAATCTCCGCAGGATAGGTTTCCTAATGAAGTAGAAGTAATCAATGATCTTAATGGTGTCATTGATTGTTTAATTAAATGAAATACGAAAATATGATAAAAAGACATAAAAGAAGAAAGATAAGAAAGGTTGTTATGTCCAATACCCTAAAATAGTAAAGTAGTATGGATTTCCAAGTGATACTCATATCAGAACGAAAAGAATGAAACGAGAAACAAGAAGATGCAACAATTAAATGGATGATTTCATGCATAAGAAATCAAGAAAGATCGTTGATATGCCTTGTTATGGCGAAGAAAAAAAGAATATACATTTAGTGGGAAACGAATAAAACGAAGCTTGTACAGAAGTAAAGAAGGTATCTTAATGAATGCAGATATCAATGGCGCAAGCAATATCATAAGAAAAGTATATCCATGTAAGCCAAAACTCAGAGATCGATGGTATAGAGGTACAGTGAACATACCAGTTATGTGTATCTAATCGTAAACACGAGTAGATATAGATACAAAAAATTCTAGCTTGTACAAATAATGGATAAGTCAGAAGCTCCCTGCTCTATAGCTGGAAGTAGTTCACTATCCTAATAATTTTTCTTTACGAATACCGATATATTCACCCGAGGTGAATTCACCTTTGCTAATATATCCCATATCATCATAAAAGCGATGAATAGCATCATTGCCTTTCTGACAATCTAAGCGTATACCTCTTTTTCCCATCTGTTTTGCGATATCTTCACAAGCTTTCACAAATAAGGCACCGACACCATGATAAGATGGTAAAGTCGCAAGATGATGTAAATACATATAGGCATCATCATGATCCCAGCGCTCATCATCATGAAAAAAGCCAACGATGCCAATAATTTGTCCATCCTCTTTCATACCCAGTATTTCTTGCTTCTGAAGATGCTTCAAAAAATAGTCTGAAGAATAAAAAGACAGATAATCTCCCTGATTCCACTGTTTCATACCTTTTTCATCCATCCATTGAATACGCTGGCTGATAATATCAATAACATTAGATAATTCATGTTCTTTAAGAAATTCAAAAGTATACATAGATATGACCTCCATATGATTCATAGTGTAACACGATTTTGTAGGATATGCTACAAAAATAGGTTTGTAAAAGTTGCAGAGTTGTCATATAATGAACTTACGTGAGAAGGATGGTTTTAGTATGAAGAAAAAAATGACGATGCAGGATATCGCTGATATGAGCGGTGTTACAAAAAGCACCGTTTCCCGTTATTTTAACGGCGGATATGTAAAGGATGAAACAAGAGAAAAAATAAAAAGCATTATTGAAAAATATAATTATGAACCTAATGCTTTTGCGCAAAGTTTAAAAGCGAAACAAAGCCGTATCATCGGTGTGATAGCGCCATGTCTTGATTCAACAGTTACTTCCCGTACAATGATGGCAATTGACGATTATCTACGCAAAGAAAATTATATGTCCCTGGTGATCAATACGGATCATGATGAAAAGCTGGAACTGAAATATATGGAAAGTCTATGGCGTATGAATGTAGATGGTATCATTTTGATTGCGACACAGGTAAGTGAAGCACATTGTGCGCTAGTGAAAAAAATGGATCTGCCTGTTGTGTTTGTTGGACAAAAATTTAAAGATGGTATCTCTATTCTATATGATGATTATCATGCTGGTATTAAAGTTGGCGAATTAGCAGCTGAAAAAGGGCATCGAGATATTGTGTATATTGGTGTGATGGAAAGTGATCAGGCAGTTGGTGTAGAAAGAAAAAACGGCATTTTAGATGGATTAAAGCATAAAGGTGTTACAAAAATAGAATTGCTGCATGCAGATTTCAGCTTTGATGTTGCTTATGAAAAAGTAAAAAAATTATTGATGAAACGCATTCCAGATATGATCATTGCGGCGACAGATCGTCTGGCATTTGGCGCATATAAAGCAATACAGGAAAAAGGTTTACGAATACCCGAAGATATATCACTAGTGGGATTTGGTGGATATGAAATCAGTTCATTATTAACACCAAAACTTACCACAATACGTTATGACAGTGATACAGCCGGTTATATCGCAGCAGAAACCATGAGTAAGCTTTTAAAAGAAGAACCTGTACCAAAGGTACAAATTGTTGGTTATGAGCTATTACAGGGAGATAGTATTAAAGAAATGTAAAAGGATAGGGGGTATAACATGGCAGATGTACAATATGAACAAAAAAGCATAGAAGAAATCGAGCAAATGATACTAAAGGTGCGCATGTATGATTTAAAACTTGAAAAGGAGTTATGCTATACCTTGACAGAGAAAGCCAAATTAGAAAATGACAGCTATGCGCTGGCGTTTTCTTATACCTTTTTAGGCGATTATTATCTGGCAATGCGTAATAATGATTCCTGTATCTTATATCTGAATCGTGCCAAAACCTTAGGTGAAACGATGAATTATCAGGACCTGCTTGTCAGAATATATAATTATCTAGGAATGTTTTATTGTTCTATCAATGATGAATTTAGCGCAATGGATGATTATCTGAAATCTTTAACGATGGCAGAGGAGCAACAAAATATAGCATTTATGGCAGCCGCCTATAACAATATTGCGGATTGTTTTGAAGGAAAGAAAGATTTTGAAAAAGCGCTGCATTATTATAAAAAGAGTTATGCTGTTTTAAAAGGCAGTGATAAGAATGGATATTCCAAAGCAGTCGCATTAACCAATCTGTGCCATTGTTGTCATCGAAGTCATCGCATAGATGATTTACATAATTATTTAAAAGCATTTGATGAAATTGATCAACAGTACTACACACCAGGTATGCAGTTTATGCGTTTATACAGTGAAGCTGTTGGGGCGCTTTCTGATCATCAGTTGGATATATTCTATCAGAAAAGTGATGCTTTATTTGAAATGGAAAAAGAAATGGAAGATCTGTTGCTGGTATATCAACTTTTTATAAATATCTGTATGGACTTCCTTGTATTGAAAAATAAAGACTATGCTGCAAGATGTCTGGAAATTCTCTTAGAAGTAAATGAAGATGAGGATGTAAAGGCATTAAGGGAAATACATAAGCTGATGATCAAGTATTGTAAAATATTTGATTTGCATGATGAACTGATTGAGGCCTATGAGCGTTTTTATTATATCACCATGGCGATAGAAGATATGGAGCAGGCAACATACAGTGCAGGTTTATATACGAAAATTGAATTACATCGTGCAAAGGAAAAACAAAATGATCTAAAGAAAGAAAACGAACAGTTAGAATATATGATGAATATCGATGATTTAACAAGTACTGCCAATCGACGAAGCTTCAATCATATGTTAAAGAATGAAAGAGTGCAAAAAGCAAAATCTTTAGCATTTGCGATGTTGGATATCGATTATTTTAAAGAATATAATGATCGCTATGGTCATCAGATGGGAGATCAGGCACTGATTGAATTTGGCAAGACTTTGATTCGATATGCGCAAGAAGATATCTTGCCATTTCGCTATGGTGGAGATGAATTTGTGGTAATCTTTATCAATGTAAGTGAAGATACTGTACTAGACTTCTTGAATCATGTCAAAACAGATTTCAGAGGTAAACAAATTGCACACCACGCTTCTCCAATTGAAGATATTCTCAGCGTTTCTTATGGGCATGCTTATCAGGCTACGCCACAAAAGGATGTTGAAGCCTTGTTGAAAGAAGCAGATTATCAGTTGTATAAAGTAAAGAAAGCAAGAAAGAAAGCATCTTAAGGATGCTTTTTATAATTATTATAGAAAAGCACTGGATAAAGTATGGCTGATGCATACCATCAGTGTTTTTTTTTATGTTTTAAACAAATATGAAATAATTTGTAATACCGATACCACAATGTATATCATAACGAATAAACCTTTTATTAAAATATTTTAAACAAAGTGTTGACAAATGACTGTAACCGCTTTATACTCTAATTGTAAGGAACCGGTACCACAAAGAAAAAAGGAGGAATTTCTTATGAATTACACAAATGATGCCAAAGCAATCGTTCAAGCGGTTGGAGGGAAATCTAACATCAACTCTGTTGCACACTGTGCTACTCGTCTACGTTTCGTATTACAGGATGAATCTAAAGTCGATGAAAAAGCTTTAGATGCTATGGATATTGTAAAGGGAACATTCTCAACTAATGGACAGTATCAAATCATTATTGGCGCAGGAACTGTAAATCAGGTATGCGATGAAGTTAACAACGTACTTGGAAACAGTGGACAGGAGGGTCCAGCGAAAGAAGAACCAAAACAAAGCGGACACTATGTACAGCGTGCTGTAAAACTGTTAAGTGATATTTTCGTACCAATTATTCCAGCAATTGTTGCCGGTGGTTTATTGATGGGATTATACAATGTATTAAGTGCTCCATTCTTTAATGGCGGAGAAACATCTTTGATTCAGATGTATCCTCAATTTAGTGGATTAGCTACTATGTTAAATACATTCTCTAATGCACCATTTACATTCTTGCCAGTATTGATTGGATTTAGTGCTACAAAGAAATTTGGAGGAAATCCATTCCTAGGTGCTGCTATGGGTATGATCATGGTTCATCCTGATCTGTTAAATGCTTATAACTTAGGTAAACCTGAATTTACAGCGCCTGTATGGGATCTGTTTGGATTAAGTATTCCGGCAATTGGTTATCAGGGAACAGTACTTCCAGTATTATTGGTATCTTGGATTTTAGCTACCATTGAAAAGAAATTACACAAGATTACACCAAGCTGGTTAGATAACTTAACAACACCATTACTTGCTATCATTATCACAGGCTTCTTAACATTCTTATTTGTAGGTCCTGCAATGCGTAGTTTAGGTGATGGAATCTCAGCTGGTATTACATGGGTATATAATACATTGGGCTTTGTTGGTGGTGCCATCTTTGGTGGCTTCTATGCACCTATCGTTATTACAGGTATGCACCACAGCTTTATCGCAATAGAAACACAGTTGATTGCTGACGCTGCTACAACTGGTGGAAGCTTTATCTTCGTAACAGCATCTATGAGTAATGTTGCACAGGGTGCTGCAGTACTTGCCGTATTATTGATTACTAAGAACGAAAAAATTAAATCATTATGTTCTGCATCTGGTATCTCTGCATTATTAGGTATTACAGAACCAGCTATGTTCGGTGTAAACTTAAAACTTCGTTATCCATTTATCGCAGCATGTATCGGTAGTGCATGTGGTAGTGCATGGATTGCATTTACAAAAACGTTGGCAATTGCATTAGGTGCTGCTGGTATTCCAGGCTTTATTTCCGTACATCCAAGTCACTGGTTAGATTTTGCTATCGGTTTGATTATTTCTATGGTCATTGCATTTGTATTAACATTGGTATTAGGAAAACGTGATGCCGCAAAACAGGCAGCAATCGCAGGAACAAATGAACAGATCAGCCTGCCTGAAGAAGAAACAAAAGAAGAAGTAAAAGAAGTATCTATGGAAAACGTAAGTGTTGCTTTACCATTAGATGGTGATGTAAAACCAGTGAGTGAAAGCAGTGATCCTGTATTTGCTCAGAAAACCATGGGTGATGGTATCGTTGTGACACCAAAAGATGGAAAAGTATACGCACCTGAAGATTGTAAAGTAGAATTCGTATTCCCAACAAAACATGCAATCGGTATTACAACAACATCTGGTGTATCTCTATTGATTCACTGTGGTATTGATACTGTACAATTAGATGGAAAACATTTTACAACTTATGTAGAACAAGGTAGTGAAATTACAAAAGGTACATTGATGTTATCCTTTGATATTGAAGCAGTAAAGAATGAAGGTTTCTCTGTAGAAACACCAGTGGTTGTGACTAATCTAAGCGAAGGGCAGCATATAGAAATTAATGCGAAAGGAAATGTAGAACATGGAGAGGAAGCATTCAGAATTGTTAAATAAAGATTTAGCAATGAATAAAGCTGAATATGAAGCGTTATATAAACAACATGAAGCATTAAGAAATAAGGTCGCAAATGATCCATGGCATCTGGGTTATCATATCATGCCAGATAGTGGATGGGTAAATGATCCTAATGGTTTATGCCAATATCATGGTACCTATCATATCTATTATCAATACTCCCCCTTTGATGTGGAAGGAAAAACAAAGCTTTGGGGACATATGACAAGCAAAGATCTGTTGCACTTTAAACAGGAAGAGCCAGTTCTGTTTCCAGACAGCAGATGTGATGAACGTGGAGCCTATTCCGGCTCTGCTTTCATCGAAGATGATACCATTCACTATTTTTATACCGGTAATGTAAAATTAATGGATCAGGATTATGATTTTATAAATGCAGGAAGAGAACAGAATCTGATTCATGTGGAAAGTAAAGATGGCATTCATTTATCAGATAAAGAATGGCTGATGACAAACAGCGATTATCCTCAAGATATGAGCTGCCATGTACGTGATCCTAAAATCTATAAACAAAAGGATGCATATTATATGGTATTAGGCGCAAGAGATCTAGCATCTCATGGATGTGTCCTTGTATTTGAAAGCAGGAATTTAAAAGACTGGTCTTATAAAATGCGTTTTGAAAAAGAAAACTTTGGTTATATGTGGGAATGTCCGGATTTATTTGATTTAGATGGAGATCAGTTTCTGATCACCTGTCCACAGGGACTGTCACAAAAGGGTTATCATTATCAAAATATATATCAGTGTGGATATTTTCCAATGCATGTTGATTTTGAAAATGAAACATATACCATGAAAGATTTCTGTGAATTAGATTATGGATTTGATTTCTATGCGCCTCAAAGTTTTGAGGATGAAAAAGGGAGAAGAATACTGATTGGGTGGATGGGTTTACCAGATATTGATTATACCAATCCAACAACAGAAAATGGCTGGCAGCATGCCTTAACACTGCCACGTGTACTTACAAGCAAAAATGGTGTAATCTATCAGACACCAGTTGAAGAACTGCATCAGTTACGCACTTCTTCTTATACATCTACTGTAAAAGCATTTAATGATTTAGAATTATTAGCTGATCGCTATGAAATGGCAATCGATATTGAGAAGCAGGATAACTTTGTGCTACAATTAAGAAAAGGAGCCTGTTTATCCTACGATATAGAAAAACACCTGTTATGTTTATCATTTGATGCCTGTGGATATGGCAGAGATAAACGATATGTGGAAGTGGAGGATATCAAAAATATATTGGTATATGCAGATACATCTTCACTTGAAATCTTTGTGAATGATGGGGCAATTGTCTTTACTTCCCGTGTTTATACCACACATGAGGATAATCAGATCCGCTTTATGGAAACTGCCATGGATGGAAATGTACATTTCTATGAATTAGGCAAAATTCAAATCGAAACGAAATGAGGGTATGAAGATGAAAAAGTTATGTGCAATCGGAGAAGCATTGATTGATTTTATTCCTGAAAAAAAAGGCCAGCGTTTAAAAGACGTCGTACGTTTTAAACGGGTAGCTGGTGGTGCACCGGCAAATGTAGCCGCAAGTGTCGCCAGACTTGGTGGAAAAGCAAAATTTATAACACAGCTTGGTAATGATGCCTTTGGTGATCATATTATGGAGGTATTTCAGAATGTTGGATTAGATACAAGTGATATCATGCGTACAAATGATGCGGATACAGCACTTGCCTTTGTATCTCTTGCATCTGATGGTAACCGTGATTTCTTATTCTATCGTAGAGATTGTGCAGATAAGAACTTAAAGCCGGAAGATGTGAAAGAAGATGCATTAAAAGATTGTGGAATCTTGCATTTCTGTAGTGTGGATCTTGTGGAAAGTCCAATGAAGGAAAGTCATAAAAAATTAATCAATATGGCATTATCCCAGAATGTACTGGTAAGCTTTGATCCAAATGTTCGTTTGAATCTTTGGGACAGTGAAGAAAACTGTAGAAACGCTATATTAGAATTTCTGCCATATGCGGATATCATCAAGATATCTGATGAGGAATTAGAATTTATCAGTGGCTATACCAACATAGAAGATGCTTTGGATTTCTTCTTTAAGGATCGTTGTCAGTACTTAATTTATACAATGGGAAAAGATGGTGCCGCAATGTATCGTAAAGATGGATCTAAGGTAATGGCTGGTGGATATAAGGTCAATGTATTTGATACAACAGGTGCCGGAGATTCCTTTATTGGGGCATTCTTATATCAATTGTTAGCCAATGACTGTATGGATTTAACAAAAGTATCTGCCAATCAGTTAGAAAGTTTTTTAATGTTTGCGAATCTCTACGCTGCACATACCACAACGAAAGAAGGCGCAATTGATGCCATGGCAACCATGGAAGAATTAACAGCCTTCAAGAATGAAGTTATCAATCAATAATATCCAATTAAAAAACTGCATATAAAGTGCAGTTTTTTAATCATTTAAAGCCTTTAAATCATCAGCTTCATAGCGGTGATGTCCAGGTAATGATTTCTTATAGTTCCAACATGTGATAGCATCTTTTAATGTTTTATCATTTTGATTCGCAAAGAAATCACGGATATAGGTGTTATATTCAAATTGAGAATCAATCTTGCTTTTATGATGCTTCTTATCATAGAGAATCGCATCATAAGCAAGAAGAGCGTCCTGATACGTTTTACCGGCATTTGTTTTTAACCAATTTTGAAAAGGTACATTGAAAGAAAATGAGGGAATATATCGTTTAAAAAATGCTCTGTGTTTCTGTGAACAAACAAAATCTGTTTCAATTAGGGTATCCAAGGAGATGGGATCATTTGATATTTTCCTTTTTTTCTCACTTTGTGAAGAGAGATTTTTTCCAGTATGAAGGTAGTATACAATGCGATTTGTTAGTTCTGTTTTATTTCCTGATGTAGATAGTTTTTGACTACGACAAAAAGCAACCAGCTCATCTTTCAGGTAATAATAGTTTAAAAATACAGTGCTATCCATATCTTTTGTTAGTTTTGGACGTTTCATAGGTAAGTTATCCTTTCTTTTGACTTTACGATATCATAGTTTTACTGACATCCTGTGTCATATTTATCAAAAAAAATAAAAAAGTCCTTTAAATGGTTTTATAAATATTGTGAATATTTTATAGTATTTTGTATTATTAATATATTTTATATATTACGTTTTTTAGATATCTAAAGTAAAATTATTTATATCTTGCGATGATGATATATCATCGTTTTTTTATGTGTTTGCTTCACTATGATAATGAATTGGTAAAGTCTATATTAAAGGCTTATATGCTAATTATCATCGAAGAAAAGAAAGCAAAATAAAATATCACATATATTGCTGTTTTAGTGAAATGTTTATTTATTTTTTATATATCTTGCTATGTATATGACGCAATTTTCATAACAATATGTATAAAAACGAAAGCAATAATCAATATGTACAGATTAAGCGCTTTCAATGTATCATAGTTGGCGTACGAAACGTATGCATGAGAAACATGAAAATTATGAACGTAGTGAACTTATGATATCCATGTTTTTCATAAGTTAAGAAACAAGGAGGATATTTCGTAGTGAAAAAAGGAATGAAAGTGATTGTTTCGCTGGGTGTTACCATGACATCTGTTGTGCCAAATTCATTGGTCAACATTATGGCAGAAGGTTTACAGGAAACAAAAGCGCAGGGAAATCTGACTGCGGAGGAAAAAGACGGGATTTACGCAAATTGGAAAATTGATGAGGCGACTCAAAAAGGTGGAGAAACATGTGAAATAAATGATGGTTGGCTGCACATGGTTTCATCTGAAAAGAATGGAAATAGTGCAGGCGATAAAAATGGTTATCCAGCTGTATTTGTTAATGGGGAAACTTTTGATTTTTCAAAACCAGGCTATTTTAGCACAAAGTTAAAAGCTGGCAGTGATGCAGGAAGTACTCGTTTTGGTTTTTATCTTGGATACAAAGATCCAGGCAATGGCTTATTCTTAGGGTATGATGCTGGTGGATGGTTCTGGCAAAAATATAAAGATGGCGATGGCGCCTGGTATACAGGTGGACGTGTTGCTGCACCTAATAAAGGTGAAGAAGTTACTGTGAAAATGGAATGGACAGCTGATAAAAAAGTAAGTTTAATCGTAAATAACAATGAAGTATTTCCTGAAGCAGTAGATTATTCTGACATGGACTTGTCAGGGAAAATTGGAATCAAAGCTGGTTCTTTTGGAAGTCAAGTAAGTGATATCTATATGCAGAATATGGAATATACTGGACAAAGTGTAGTGATTAATACTTATGCGATTTCAGGAAAAGTTGTAGATGAAGATAATCAGCCAATTGAAAATGCAAGTGTTACAATTGGTAAAGAAAAACAAACAACCAACGAAAATGGTGAATTTGTATTTGAAGATAAATTTATCAATGGAAAATATGATGTGGTTGTCACTAAAGAAGATTATCAGAAAGAAATCAGAACAATTGAAATCAAAGATGAAAATTATACATTCAGCGCCCCTATTCAGGTCGCAAAAGAAGTAGCCGCTAAAACATTCCAGTTAGAAACTGGAGATATGGCTGTAGAATTGTATGAAAACTTCCCAGCTGTTCGTAAATATACCATGACTTCAGGATCCATGAAGGATAAAGTGATGTATGGACAGACACAAAGAATCAATACTGTTACGATCAATGGTGTGGATGTGGCATTATCAGATAAAGATGTTACGCTAGTAAAAGGTGATGTTTCCGCTACATATACAATGAATGTAAAGAATGAAGAAAAACATATCGATGCAGTTGTGAGCGCAAAAATACGTGTAGAAGCTAATAAATTATTCTTTGAAATCACAGATATTCAAAACAATTTAAGTGAAGCAGATTATCCTATACAAACGATCGCAATTCCAGATCACAGCTTAGTATCTATGCGCAGCAATCAAGAGGGCGCAAACTTTACTGGCGCAGTTATGTCTAGTAATACTAATAAAACCGGAGATGAAAACTTTAATATCACAAGTGATATGGAGGATATTAAAAATCGTGATTATATGTATGCATTCATATCAAATAATGAATTAAGTGCCGGCATGTGGAGTAATTCAGAACATGAAGGCCGTGCTGTGGCAGCACCAGTATATGGTGGCAGTCAGAATACAAGAATCTTAGCAACAACAAGTGATGAAGGTACATATAAATCATTGGGACTAGCTAGTGCACCTTGGTATTATCATCGTGTTGTATCTGATTCTAAAGGAAACAATTATCAGGTAAATGAAACAGAAATGCCAAAGATGGCAATTACCATTACTGGTGATTCAAATAATGATCAAAAAGTAAACTGGCAGGATGGTGCCATTGCATTCAGAGAAATCATGAATAATCCATACAAGAGTGAAGAAGTACCAGAACTTGTGGCATGGCGTATTGCGATGAACTTTGGTGGACAGGCACAAAACCCATTCCTTACAACATTGGATAATGTAAAACGTGTTGCTTTACATACTGATGGATTAGGACAGTCTGTCTTATTAAAAGGTTATGGTAATGAAGGACATGATTCTGGACATCCTGATTATGGCGATATTGGAAAACGTATAGGTGGTGCTCAAGATATGAACACCCTGATGGAAAAAGGAAAAGCATATGGTGCACGTTTTGGTGTTCATGTGAATGCTTCTGAAATGTATCCGGAAGCGAAAGCCTTTAATGAAAATCTGGTAAGAAGAAAGAGCGATGGCAGTTTAAGATATGGCTGGAACTGGTTAGATCAGGGTATCGGTATTGATGGTATTTACGATTTAGCAAGTGGTTCAAGAGAAAAACGTTTTGCGGATCTTAAATCAAAAGTCGGCGATAACATGGACTTTATCTATCTGGATGTATGGGGAAACCTGACATCAGGTGATGTTGAAGATTCATGGGAAACACGTAAGATGTCAAAAATGATCAATGATAATGGATGGCGTATGACAACTGAATGGGGATCAGGTAATGAATATGATTCTACATTCCAGCACTGGGCTGCCGATTTAACATATGGTGATTCTACATCAAAAGGTGAAAACTCTCAGGTAATGCGTTTCTTAAGAAACCATCAAAAGGATAGCTGGGTTGGTGATTTCCCAAGTTATGGCGGTGCCGCAAATGCTCCACTTCTTGGTGGCTACAATATGAAAGATTTTGAAGGATGGCAGGGAAGAAATGATTATGATGCATATATCAAAAATCTATATACCCATGATTTATCCACAAAATTTATCCAGCACTTTAAAGTATCCAGCTGGGTGAATAATCCATTAGATCATACATCTGTACAAGATCGGGATATTAACAATGGAAATGAACAAATCACCTTACAGGATGATAAAGGGAATACACTTGTATTAGCTAGAAAATCAAATGATCAAAGCAGTGCAGATTATCGTTATCGTACCATGACATTCAATGGTAAAGTTGTGGCACAGGGAAGTGTAACACCAGGTGATGGTAGAAATCAGAATAGTGGAAATGAAAGCTATTTATTACCATGGCTATGGGATGCACAAAGCGGTGAATTTGTGGAAAGCAATAATGAAAAACTATATCACTGGAATACCAAAGGTGGTACAACAAGTTGGGAATTACCAGAAAACTGGAAATCTTTAAGCAATGTAACAGTTTATAAATTAACTGATCAAGGGAAACAGGAAGAAAAACAAGTTGATGTCATTGATGGCAAAATCACACTTGAAGCCCAAGCACAGACACCTTATGTTGTATGTAAAGGCGAAGAAAGCCAAATCAATGTGAAGTGGAGTGAAGGCATGCATATCGTAGATGCTAGCTTCAATGGTGGCTTAGAAAGCTTGAAAGAAAACTGGAAGATTACAGGTGATGGAGAAGCAACAATCGCAAAGAGCCAGCACAGCAATCCAATGTTAAAGCTATCTGGTGAAGTTTCTACTACACAGACATTAACAGATTTAGAACCTGGCAAAGATTACGCATTATATGTTGGTGTAGATAATCGTAGCGCAGGAAAAGCAAGTGCAACGATTACCGCAAACGGCAAAGTACTAACCAGCAACTATACAGAAGAAAGTATTGCGAAAAACTATGTAAAAGCATATACGCATAATACGAATTCTTCAACTGTTGATGGAAACAGCTATTTCCAGAACATGTATGTATTCTTTACAGCACCAAAAGATGGCAGTAAGGTAGAATTGACACTTCAACATGCAGGCAGTGAAGGCGATACATATTTTGATGATATTCGTGTCGTAGAAAATTCTTCAAAGAATATTAAAGTAGATGAAAATGGAAAACTTGTATCCTTTACAAATGATTTTGAAAACAACGCACAGGGTATTTATCCATTTGTAATTGGAGGTAGTGAAAATGTAGAGGACAATCATATTCACTTATCTGAAAAAAATGCACCATATACACAAGCTGGCTGGGATGTAAAGAAGATAGATGATGTATTAGATGGCAACTGGTCTGTAAAGATCAATGGGTTATCTGAATATAATACTTTGATTTATCAGACAATTCCACAAAACGTACGTTTTGAACCAGGTGTTACCTATAAGATTAGCTTTGATTATCAGGCAGGTAGTGATGGTACATATGCTGTCGCAATCGGTCATGGAGAATTTGGCACTGGAAATATTGATTTACAGCCATTAAAGAAAGCATTAGGAACAACTTCTACTTATGAATTTGAATTAACAGGAGCATTAGATGGAACTTCCTGGTTTGGCATCTATTCTACTGATAAAGCAGCAGATACACAAAATGTAAGCTCTAGTGCAGAAGAAAATTTCGGTGGATATAAAGACTTTATTCTGGATAATCTAAGCGTAGAAAAAGTAAAAGAAACGTTTACCAAAGAAGAAGCACAAAATAAGCTTGATGAAGTTGAACATAAATATCAGCAAAAAGATTTCAGTAATGAAGCATGGAAGATTTATCAAACAACATTAACACAGGCAAAAGTACTGTTAAATAAAGATGTTGTGACAGAAGAAGATTATGCGAAAGCATATATGATGCTTCGCGCATTAGACAATTATATGCAAAGTGCACCTGGAAATGAATTCACAGATGCTTATGATATTGACACAAATGCATATGAGGTAAGTGTTGGTAGTGAACAGCCAGATCAAGGCAGTGAAGGACCAAAAGAATACGCAAGTGATAATGATCCAAGTACTTACTGGCATACCAATTGGGGTGAAACTAATCTGGATAATGCATGGATGCAGTTTGACTTTAAAGAACCAACAACAATTGATGGTTTACGCTATATGGCAAGACCTGGTGGAACTGGCAACGGCGCAATCAAAGACTTTAAATTAATCATTACACAAGAAGATGGCACAAAGAATGTTGTGGAAAAATCTGGTGTATTTGAAACAAAAGAAGGATGGCAGAAGTTCTCATTTGATGCAATCAAAAATGTAACTAGTGTACGTTTGAAGGTAGAATCATCTGGTGGAAAGCAACCAAATCAATTTGCTTCTGCGGCAGAACTTCGTTTAACAACACCAAGAGAAATTGCACCTGAAGAAGTAACTGTAATCAAGGCTTCACTTGAAAAAGAAGTTACAATCGCAAAAGATTTAAATAAAGATATTTATACATCTGAAAGCTATGCAAATGTGATGAAGAAACTTGAAAAAGCAAATGCAGTATTAGATGATAAAGATGCTACACAATATGATGTAGATTTAGCACTTGCAAATTTACAGGATGCAATAGCTTCCTTAACATTAAAAGCTGAAAATAAAACAGCATTACATTTAGCAATCCTGGACGCAAAAGTATTAGACACTTCTATTTATACAAAAGAAAGTGTAGAAACTTTTGAAAAAGCACTTGCTGCAGCACAAGCTGTATTAAACAATGAAGATGCTACCCAGGCTGAAGTAGATGAAGCATTAAAAACATTACAAGATGCAATGAATAAGTTATCCATGAAAGAAGAAGTTTCTGTTGATAAAGATGCCCTTATTAAAAAATTAAATGAAGCAATCGCCAAAGATAAGAATGCATATACAGCAGAAAGCTGGAAGGCTCTGGCAAATGCCATTGAAAACGCACAGACGATTATGGATCAAAAAGATGCAACACAAAAAGAAATTGATGAAGCATATACAAAACTTGATCAGGCAATTCGTCAACTTGTGGCAGTAAATAAAAAACCAGATAATAATGGTCAGAATGGATCTAATGGACAAAATGGACAAAACGGCACAAATGGACAAAACGGTACAAATGGTACTTCTGGAAACAAAACAGAAAATGTAGAAACAGGAGATCATACACAAGCTGGTATGTTGTTTACACTTGCAATATTATCAGGTGGTGCTATCGTTATCATGGTGAATAGAAAAAGAAAAGCAGAGAAGAAATAATATTAGAAAGATGAATCGATAAAGATTCATCTTTTTGACATATATCAAAAAAAGTATTAAAATGCAAATGAAACCGATAAAAATAAAGGTGATATATAAATGAAAATAGTGATTTATAACGAGAAGGATGATTTCAATAACTTAAAACAGAATATTGAAAATTTTTTCATGAGAAAAAATGTCAAATGTAACATTATCTTAGTTTCAAAAACCGAAGATTTATGTAATGAAATATATGATTCAGATATTATTTTTCTTGATATAAAGCTGAAACAAATAAGTAGTATTGATATAGGCACTATGATTCATCATTTAAATCATAACATCATATTAACTTTCATCACGAATTACTCACATTACAAAATTGATGGATATCAAGCTTATATGGATAGATATCTTTTAAATCCATTGAATCAAAACCAATTTGATATGGAATTAGAACAACTCATAAAAGACTTTATTTTTTTCAGTGGTGGCTTTCTTTATACAGAAGGAAATATAACTAAAAAAATATATTATAAAGATATTCTCTATATAGAATTTATATCATCCCCTAGAAAAACACAGTTACACTTAGAAAACGGTAAAATAATATCAATGAATTATCCTTTGAAATATTGGATGAATGAATTAAAAGGACTTCCATTTTGTCAATCATATAAGTCGATTCTTGTTGATTTAAATTATGTAGCTGGTTTTCAGGAAAATGATATCATCTTAACAAATAATGAGCACATCCCTTTATCCAGAGGATATAAAAAGACTTTTATGCAGGAAAATCTAGCACATCAACAGAAGCAATAATATATAAAAAAGCTTATTTTATAACACAAAATAAGCTTTTTTAATAGTTTCCTATTACCACTTGTGTAAGGTTTTTGCATCATATGTAGATTTTATTGCTAAATGCTGTTTTGGCAATTATAGTACAAGTATAAAACGATTTCTACTGGAAAGGAAGCGGTAGTCATAAGAAGGTTTAACTTTCTAAAAAAGAGGTCGTGATGTTGGAATAATGATAAAGTTAGGAGTGGATTGAAGCTAATGTCAATTTTGTTGGCGTAAGATTAACTGTTGAAGATGCTAATTCAGGTAACGTGTATTATAACTCAGGAGGTCTTGGACATAGTGGTACTAGTTATCACTATGATTGGGATTTCTTACAATCACAACGTGCTAGCATCTACAACAATACATGTTTAGCTTTCGGTACACATGAATTTAGAGATACCGATTCGGGTGCCTTTTACACTGAAACACAAGCCTAAAACATCATTTGAAAAGACCGGATAAAATCCAGCCTTTTCATTATTTTATAGAAAGAGTGTGGAAAAAATGAAAAAAATTATATTAATGGTATTTACGCTTATTTTAGCTTTAACAGGATGTTCTAGTAAAACAGATTCTAAACCTAATCAGATAAATACAAAACAGGAAGATTCAAATAAAACAAAGTTATTATATAATGTTAGTCTAGGTATGAAAGATCATCATAAAGGTGATTTTAACTTATTAGATTTACATGATTTTACATTTGAAGTACAGTGTAAAGGAAATCATCTTGATTATGGTATTTTAGTATTTATGGATGGTTATTTACAAAAATATAAAATCGAAGATGAAATTAAGGATATGAATGTTTTATCTTTAAAAGATAAAGAAACAAAAGATTTTAAAATTCAGATTCCGGAATTTAAAATAAATAAAGGAAGTGAGCATTCAATAGAATTTGCTGGAGTGTTAAATCCTATTCCTGTAGATAAATTAAAAGAATATAAAGTCAACCATTCCATATTGCCAACTTCAATAATGAAAGTTGTAAGTAAAGATGATGACAAGTATACGGCTATCGAAGATAAAGCAATGGAAAATATTAAGAAAACACAAGTAACAGAAGCGGATTTAAAGGAAATGAATATAAAGAGCTTAGATGATATGGGGCCTAGAATGCAAATTAGTTTATTTCAAAATGGAAAGAAAATACAAAATTATATAAATCCTGATCAAAAAGTTGAGATTAAGGCAACAGGAGGTTATGGTGAATATAATATGTATTTATTTGTGGATGGACATCCATATGATTCAGACAACTGTTACTATTCTTTTGAAACAACGAAAGGTTATTTCAGTTCAATGACAATAGATCTGCCTAAACAAATAAAAAAATATAAAAACTTTTTTGTTGTGTTTGCGCCAAAAAATACAAAAAATATAACAAATTCAGTTGAACAATCAGACAAACTTATGATAGGAAGTAATCCAAATGCTTAGGAAAATAAATGTACTGTGTTGTGTAGCTGTTATGCTGTTACTTGGTTCATGTTCAAGTATCAATACAAATGCAGATAAACCGGTAAAGTCAAAAGATGGAATCGATATATCTTCCATTCAATCACAATTTGCAAATAGATTTGATAGTATTATTGAATTTTATGAATTAACCCCAGATGACATGCTTGTAATCGGAAATAAAGGCAGAGATTATTATGCAGGAAAGTATGATTTTAAATCTAATACATTTACGGAAACAAAAACGCCGTTAAAATATGACGGAGTTCATGGGTTTATCGGTTTCTTAAATGATGGGTTTTACACTTCAACGACAGATGATATTAGTATTTATGATGATGATTTAAACTTAAAACAAACTATTGATGCGCCAAATAGTGCAGATCAAAGGCAGTCTTATTACAACAACCCTATGGCTTTAAGTAAAGATGGCAAAAAGCTGTATTATAGTATAAATAATAATATGACGCAAAATCTGATGGAAATGGATGTTCAAACAAATGATAAAAAGGTCATTACAGAATATGAGAAACCTGATGAATTGACAATGATTAGTGCTATGGCTGTTACAGATGATAATACGATTGCATTCGTAGGACAAACACTGATACCAAATAAGCAGGAAAGAAGTGTTGGCTCTTATGGGACAATCAATATATCAAGTGGTAAGATTGATAATCATATCTTGAACTATATTCAGTTTAAATATGGGAATGATATTGCTTTGGTCACAGATAGAAAAGATACCCGAGATACGGATAAGCCTAAAAATTATGTATTAGAGTTAAATGGTACTACATTTGAAAAACATGAAGTGAAGTCGGCATCATATGATGTAAAGCCATGCAGTAAGCATATCTTTATTGCACATGATATTTATCTAACAGAGGACAATAAGTATAAAACTTATATATCTTCGATATATAAAGATGGAAAAGATATCAAAGATTTTGATGATTCCGGGAAATATAAATATTTAGATTATTTGACTGATTTTTACTCAGATAAATATGGTTTGTATTTTCAAGCAGTTTATGATAGATCTGACCAAAAAAACATCTTGAACATAAAAAGCGTGTGAGGTAGGACATATGAAACTTGTAATAGAAAATCTTACGAAGAAGTATAAAAATAAAGTAGCTTTAGATAATGTTTCTCTTTCAATGGAGAATGGTATTTATGCATTGTTAGGACCCAATGGTGCAGGGAAAACAACATTGATTTATTCCATTATTGGACTTATTACCTATCAACAAGGTTCTATAAAATATTATGATGATCAAAATATGGAGATGGAATCGCTATATGAAATATTAGGATATTTACCACAATATCCTAGTTTTTATAAAAATTTCAGTGTGTATGAAATGTTATTATATATTGCGACATTAAAGGGTTTAAAGAAAAATATAATAAAAGAGCGAATATCGGAAGTATTACATGAAGTAAATTTATGGGATGATAAAAATATGAAAATTAAAGCTTTATCAGGGGGAATGAAACAGAGACTAGGAATTGCACAGGCGATTATCAATCATCCCCGCATATTGATTGTTGATGAGCCAACGGCAGGTTTAGATCCAAAAGAACGAATACGTTTTCGTGATGTTATAAAAAATATATCGCTAAATACGATTGTGATTTTTGCGACACATATCGTATCGGATGTGGAATTAATCGCAACGAATATCATATTGTTGAAATCAGGCAAAGTTATATTAGATGAAAAAAGAGAAACTGTTTTTCAATATATTGAAAATAAAATATGGGAAATTGAAGATGTAAAAGAAAATACTGATGAATTATTGACCAAATATCCTGTATTAGAAGCATATTGGATTGAAGATAAAGTGCATATCAAAATTATAAGTGATGAAAAACCAGCCGCCTTTGCAATACAAATCAAGCCAAGATTAGAAGATTTGTATATGTATTATTTTGGTGATGTTCAATGATAGCACTTGTAAAATTTGAAATCAAAAAAATATTTAGAAACAAGGTTATGCTGGTGGTTTTGATATTTGGATTATTATTAAATGCGTTTGCGATATATACAAATGATAAAATGAATAGTTCAAATCAATATATGAATGGTAAATTTAAAGTATATCAGAAAATTAAAGGTGAAATTACACAAGAAAAATATGACTATATTTTTAACTGTTATACAAAAGTAAATGATCTTGTCGAAAAGGGAAATTATGAAACAGAAAAGCCGGATGTCAAATATTTCACAGGATTTGTCTTTGGCGATAGAACTTTGTTTAAACGATTTTTAAAAGATTATCAATATATCATAAATTATAATGATCAGATTGGTAATGCATTAAAACTAGCTAAGGATAATCTTTCTTATTATAAAAATCCTGAAGATATTTCATTGAATAAAAAATTTATAGATACCTTTACAAATAGAGGCGTTAGTGAATACTATGAAACGACAAATATGACAAATTATTTGGCTCATGATTTTTCTACGTTTATGATCATTTTGCTGCTGTTGATTTTTGTATCTGGCATATTTTCAGAAGATATGGAGTATCAGTATCATCAAATATTATATACAACAAAATTAGGTGGGAGGCAGTTGTTTCTGGCAAGAATCATGGCAGCTATGGTTTTGACTATGTTATTTTGTTTATTGTTCTATCTAGAAGATTTTGCAGTTTATCATAAAATAGATATCTTAGAAGGTTTTTTGAATCCTATATACAGTTTGCCAAACTATCAATATTCTTCCATTTCCTGTACGATACTTGCATTTGATATGCTATCTATTTTTACAAAATTGATATGTTTATTCATCACTGTCTATATCATTGCTTTATGCTCTTTGGTAAATAAAAAAGTTTTGATATCGATCGTCACATCTTTTGTCATTATCTTTGCTTTGCTATATTTTAATCAAGTGTTTCTCAATCCGTTTCACTTTGTTGATTTAAAACAAACCTTATACAGTTATCAAATGATTTCTATTTTTCATACCTATTTACCATCAATCATCGTATATTTTATAGGTATATTGATTGAGTTTATATGTATATCAATCATTATGTATAAGATTGCGAAAAAGAGAGGAAGTGAGAAACATGTTTCACATTATCCAATGGGAATTCAAAAAAATTATCACTAAACAACATGTCATTTTATTTGTGATTGCTTATTTAATCTTGCATTATTTTATAATATCGCCGAATATAGAAGCGCTTGGAAAATTTGATAATGCAGGAACAAAGGATTATTATTTTCAGTATATGGAACAAGTGGAAGGTTCTATTACAGATAAAACACAAAAATATATTGATCAGAAAAATGCTGAAATAGAAAAATTAAGAGATCAAGTAGGAAATGCAAAAAAAGATTATGTGGATAAAAAAATCGATTATCAAATGTATCAACACTTGATGGAGTTAAATGACTCTTTGGTGAACGAGTCAACGGCAATCGGACTTATCCAAAATCAATGTATATCACAAAATAGTATGAAAGAGCCATATCGAATATTATATAATCAAAAATCGGATAAAATGTTGTTGGAGCAAGATGATGATTATCTTTTTATATTCTTTTTGATTATCTTATCCATTGCGACTTTTTTTGTTGATCACGATACAGAAATGGATTGCATTATTGATACAACCAGTCTTGGTAAAACATATACACGAAAATCAAAACTATGGATTCTTTTTTTCATTGTTTGTGGATTAAGTGTACTTAGTGAGTTGATGACGATGTGGCTGATTCATGTGGATATAGGTGCATTGCATTTCTCGTATCCTATCCAAAGTCTACAAGATTTTTCCTCAAGTAACTTATTCATCAATATAGGACAAATGTATCTGATTATATTTGTGATGAAAACATTAGGCTATTATTTAATTGCTTTATTTTTCTCATTTTTGTCAAATAGAATTAAAAAATTATCTTCACTTTTTGGCATATCCATTTTTGCCATTCTATTGCCTCCTGTATTATTTAGTGCGAAGAAAGGAATATATTTCTTTCCCTTGTGGGGAAGTACATGTCCACAGAATTATCTAAGAGATAGTATAAATAGCGGAGATATTCAAGTGTTTTCTAAATTTACCAGTTTTGAACAATGCGTAGTTATCATTTTTGCAATTATATTGTTTGTGTTGTTTATACGATTATTAAATAATAAAAGAATAAATGTTTTAACAAGGATTAAGAAATTATCTATTCTTATCATTGTTTTTGCTCTGTTTGGTTGTATGGCAAATCGTGGGGATTATACAGATGCTATGCAGTTATATAATTTTACTCCTGTTACAAAGGATGAAATCAATAAGAATGAATTATATATGCCAATAGTTATAAACAACGGCAGGCTACAAACATATAATACTTATCATATAGATACAAATAGCATGGAAGGTTTTGATCATGATATATTACATAGTTTCTATGATAGTGAAATAAAATTTGTGGTGCCGGTAAATGGAAATGTTTATTATTTGAGAATGAAAGAACATTTTAATTTTTCTATCATAAAAAGAGATAAGAAAACAAATCATGAATCTGAGATATATTCGGAAAATGATTATCATGAAAAAAGTAGTAATATCGTACCGTTTTTCAATAAATTATATAATATGAAGAATTCTGGGGATTATCCGGAAGCTTTTCTTTTAGATAAGGAAAATTTGTTTATTCTAAGAGATTCATCTATTGATCAAGTAAATTTAAGAACCCATACAAAAAAGAAAATCATAAAGGATTATTATAATGTGTCTATCCAAGGAGATAATCTTTATTATACAGATGCTAAAAGTAATATGATGAAATATGATATTGTAAAGGGAAAAACATCTTTCGTTTTTAAGAAACTGGTTGATGATTTTCAAATGACTTCTGCAGGGATGTTTTTCAAAAACTTAGATGATGAAGAGAAACTATATTATTATTCCATTGAAGATGGATCAATGAAGAAAGTATCTGATGAGAAAATAAACCGATTTAGTGTTTTTGAACAAAAATTAGCATATAACGATAATAAAGGTGTGTATATCTTAGACTTGAAAACAAATGAAAAGTTTAAGATACCAGATATATCGAATAATGCGACATTTAAAATCTTGAATAATCAGTATATTCTTTATAAGTATCCAAATAAAAACAATCAATATAAAGCAGCTTTATACGATTATGTGAAACATAAAAGTTATACGATTGATGGTGCATGATACAACAATTAAAGTAAAAGGCATTCCTCATAAAATTGAGAATGCCTTTGTTAGGGTTCAAGAGAACATACAAAAAAAGTCTTTTTTCAAAGACTTTCATTTGTCAATGGTGGGGACGGTGGGACTTGAACCCACACGGGATTAACTCCCAACGGATTTTAAGTCCGTTGCGTCTGCCTATTTCGCCACGACCCCACATTTTTTGGAGGTTCCGATCGGACTTGAACCGATGATCACAGAGTTGCAGTCTATTGCCTTACCACTTGGCTACGGAACCATATAGAGTACTAATTCCAACATCACCAGCAAGTGTCCTCACTAACTTGTTGCTCTGATATTATATTACATTTTGAAAAAAATGCAAGCTATTTTTTAAATTTTTTTTATTTTTTTTGCAAAAAGTTTTTTGATGTGTGTATATATCGTTCAAAAATTATTTTTAATTTTATAATAATGAACATTAAATTATAAAAACAATAGTTGAATTGTGTCAAAGGTGGGTATATAATGACTAAAAATGAACAAAAAGGAGATTATTATGAAACTTTTTACGGTTGGACCAGTTCAAATGTTTGATGAAACCTTAGATATTGCATCAAAACAATTGCCATATTTTAGAGATCAAGAATTTTCAAATATGATGTTACTAATGGAAAAAGAGTTAAAAATGCTTTTGCATCTGAAACAGGGAAAGGTTGTCTTTTTGACAGGCAGTGGTAGTGCCGCAATGGAAAGTGTAGTGGCATGCTGCTTTCAATCACATCATAAAGTATTGATCATCAATGGAGGCTCCTTTGGGGATCGCTTTGTGAAGCTTTGTGCGTGTTATCATATTCCATATGATGAAATCAAAGTACCATTTCCTCAGGCGTTTTCTGAAGATATGTTGAAAAACATAGATGGTACACAATATGATGCCTTGCTTGTGAATATACATGAAACCAGTACAGGGCAGTTATATCCTATAGATGTCTTAAGTGCTTTTGCGAAGAAACATGGACTATACTTCATCGTAGATGCGATATCTTCCTTCTTAAGTGATCCTTTTGATATGGAACGTTATGGTATTGACTGTGCCATACTATCTTCACAAAAAGCTCTGGCATGTGGCCCTGGCATTTCTATGCTTGCATTCACAGATACATTTTATGAAAAAATGATAGAACCCAAAGATGATACATGTATGTATCTTAGTATCAAAACACATGTGGAAAATATGAAACGCGGGCAGACACCCAATACACCTGCGGTTGGCATATTATTGGAACTGGCTCAACGGATTCATCAAATAAATATATGTGGTGTGGATCAAGTGTTATTAGATACGAAGAAAAAAGCAATGTATTTTCGAAAACAAGTCCAAGAACTTCCTGTGAATATTCCTAAATATCCACTCAGTCATACCTTGACGCCTATCATATTGCCAGATCATAATGCTGAAGAAGTTTATCAATATCTAAAAGATAAGGCAAATATCTATGTAACGCCAAATGGTGGAGAATTAAAATATAAAATGCTTCGTATCGGGCATTTAGGAAATCTTTGTTTAGAAGATTATGATATCTTACTACGATATCTAAAGGAGGCACTTGCATGAAGGCAATCTTAATGGCAGCAGGTATGGGCACCAGAATATCCACAAAAACCAATGAACCAAAGAGTTTACTGAATATTGGAAATGGTCCACTGATCAAACATACCGTAGAATTACTGTTGAAAAATCATATAGATGTTGTCATCTGTCTTGGATTTAAAGGATATCTCATCAAAGAAGCTTTAAAGGATTATCCAGTTACTTTTTATGAAAATCCGTTTTATAAAGTCACAAACAGTATTGCGTCTTTATGGTTTGCACGAGAAGAACTTTTGAAGGGAGAAGATCTCATTCTTGCCAATGCGGATGTATTCTGGCAACAGGATATTCTGGATATACTCATTCAGGAAACAAGAGATGTGGTTTTATTGGCAGACAGCTCTAGAAAGTTAAGCGGTGATTATTTCTTTCGATGTGAAAATGAATGTCTACAGGCATATGGAAAAGAATTACACGAGGATGAGCGAGATAGTGAATATGTTGGATTAGCAAAGGTTAGAAAAGAACTGCTGCCAGTGGTGAATGAGCGTTTAAAAAAGCTGGTACATGATGGGGATTACCAGCTTTGGTGGGAAAATACATTATATTCTATGATTTGCGAACGTGATATTTATGTTCAGGATATCGCAGGTCATTATTGGAGCGAAATTGATGTTTTACAAGATTATGAAAGTATTTTGTCATATGTAAAGAAACATCCTTTAGATATCTAAGGTCAAAGGAATACTAATACCATCAACTTGCATATAAGGAAGATAAATATAATCAATCGTTACTTTATGCGAGAACATTTTATAAAATTCATAATCATCTGAAAAAGAGAGATCACTATCGATATAACGCTGATAATTCAGGATATCAGATATGGTGATTTCTTTTTTTGCGTCCATAAAATAAGCAGTAATGCCATCCATGGTGGATAAGTTATAATCTTTCTTCTTGATATGAAAGTCTTGATCAATCGCATTCATATCAATAGAAACGTATTTTGAGGTAGACAGGTGGAAAGTTTCTTCTATTAATTTACGAGCAGAGGCAACATCACTTTGTTTCAAGAATGTATTTAAATAAAGGTTGGAAGGAAGAATAAAAACATTCAGGTGGTTAGAATTAGCCTTTTCAATCAAGTATATATAAGGAAGATCCTTACTAGTGATATAAATCAAATCTTTTTTCATACGGGCATGAACGGGTGTCAGAAATAACATCAGACAACATAATATAATCATACAATATTTTTTCATATGCTTCTCCTTTTCTTAATCGCTTTTAGTATAACGCGTGTTCATGTTCTTATACAAAAATATAAAACTTGTTCATATTTTGGATATATATTTCAAAAATGTAAGTAAAAAAATCAAATTAGTGGTTTTATTTGTTCACAAGTAATGCTATAATGGAAAACAAGTGAACAAGATTGTGAGGGTGAGTCTATGAAGAAAATCGTCATAGGACTGATAGTTGCGGCAATGGCATTACTTGTTGGGATACGCTCAGAGGGAAATGCCATCATTATATATTCTTCTATGGAACAGTTTCGTGGAGAAGAATTACAGAAGCAATTGAATGAAAAATTTCCGGATTTGCATGTCATGGTTATGTATGTGCCAACAGCAAAATCTGCCGCAAAGATATCTGTGGAGAAAGATCAAAGTGATGCGGATATCATTGTTGGATTAGAAAGCAGCTATATGGAAAAAATCAAAGATCAGCTGGCAGATATCAAAGGCAGAAGCACGTTAGATTATTTAGATGGATTGCGTCCGGAAGATCATGGAAATAAATACGTTACATGGGAACGTCAGGCGGGAGCGTTTATCATCAATACAGATGTTATGAAAAAACATAATCTGCCGATTCCACATACGTATCAGGATTTATTGAAACAAGAATATTATAATCTGATCGCTATGCCAGATCCAAAATCTAGTGGTACCGGATACTTCTTCTATAAGAGTCTGGTGAATACTATGGGAGAAGAAAAAGCATTGGATTATATTGATCAGCTGGAATATTATGTAAAACAATTCACAGAATCTGGCAGTGGACCGATTAAACTATTGATTCAGGGAGAAGTCGGTATTGGATTGGGACTGACATTTCAGGCTGTGAACCAAATCAATGAAGGCTCTCCATTTGAAATTATCTATCCACCAGAAGGTTCTCCTTATTCTCTGACCGGAACTGCTTTAATGAAACATAGTGCAGATAAGGAGGATGTAAACAAAGTATTTGATTTTATCATCAATGATTTCCTGGTATATGATAAAGAACATTTCTCTCCAGAAATTATATTGAAAAATCAAAAGATTACGATACCAAATTATCCTGATGAAATTCCATATGCGGATATGCATGGAATCGAAGATATCAATGAAAAAGAAAGGTTGCTGGACTTGTGGAAGTATTAAATAAATCAAAATTGATTGTAAAAGATCTATATAAAAAATTCGACAACAAAGATATATTAAAAACGATTTCCTTTGATGTAAAAGAAGGAGAATTTCTAAGTGTGCTGGGACCAAGCGGTTGTGGAAAAACAACCTTGCTGCGTATTCTGATTGGACTTGAAACACAGACAAGTGGAACGATTTTAATGGATGGGGAAGATATTTCACATTTAAAACCAGATGAACGAGGAATGGGAATCATCTTTCAAAACTATGCATTATTCCCAAATATGACAGTACTTGAAAATGTAGAATATGCTTTAAAACTACATGAACAGACGAAAAAAGACAGTAGAAAGATTGCACTATCTACATTAGAAGCCATTGGTATGCATGATCAGATTAATAAGCGTCCTAATCAGTTATCTGGTGGACAACAACAGCGTGTAGCTATCGCAAGAACATTGGCATTGAATCCTAAAATCGTGTTATTAGATGAACCAATTTCTGCATTAGATGTTAGTATGCGTGAAGTTATGAAAAAAGAATTAAAAGAAATTCAGAAGAAATTTAATTCTACCATGATTTTTATTACCCATGAACAAGAAGAAGCATTCTATTTATCTGATCGTATTATGGTTATGAGTGAAGGAAATATCGAACAGATTGATACCCCAAGAAATATATATGAACATCCGGCAAATCAGTATATTAAAGATTTTGTGATTGCGCATTTAGACAGCAAGCTGGCAAGTCTTTGTGTATGCACAGGGAAGAAAGTCTATGAAGAATAGAGGATTTCGTGGAGCCAAGCTGCTGATTGCGGTATTTCTGATTGTATCTGTGCTTTGTCCGCTTGTGGCATTGCTCATCAATATTGATGTTGCGGATATCAGTAAAATTATCGCATCACCACAGTTTGTGCCAATGCTGATAAATTCATTTGTATGTACAAGTATCGCCACCATATTATCAGTATCTTTAGCGCTCATGCTGGCATGGTTTATGAATCGTACCAAGATTCGCTATCGTTCTGTATTTACGTTGGCATTTACATTGCCCATGCTGATTCCAAGTATTTCTCATGGTATGGGATTGGTACTATTATTTGGAGATAATGGTATTTTGACCAATTTATTTCATGTGAATATGTATTTATATGGATATAATGGAATCATTCTGGGAAGTATCCTGTATTCATTCCCGGCAGCATTTCTAATGTTGACAGATATCTTTGCTTATGAAGATTACACAACATATGAAGTTGCCACGGTCTTGGGATTATCCAAACGTCAACAATTTATGACCATCACGCTGCCTAATATCAAAGGACCATTGATTTCTGTAATCTTTGCGACCTTTACAATGATTTTTACAGACTATGGCGTTCCTTTGGTTGTTGGTGGAAAATCTATGACTTTACCTGTATATATGTATCGTGAAGTTATTGGTCTGTTAGATTTCAGTAAAGGTGCAATCATTGGTATCATCTTACTGATTCCTGCATTTATCGCATTTATTATGGATATGAAAAATGAAAACAAAGGCAATTCATCTACTGTCACAAAAGCCTTTGTGATTCAGGAAAACAAAAGACGTGATTGCATTGCATATATCGTATGTATTGCCGTTGTGATTATGATTTCTTTACCTATATTGACTTTTGCGTTTTTATCATTTGTGAAGCATTATCCAAGTGATATGAGTTTTTCATTAGATAATATCAAGCAGGCATTTGATTTAGGTGTGCGGATGTATCTGTTAAACTCTTTGGCGATTGCCTTATTTACAAGTCTGATTGGTATCTGTGTTACTTATTTTACAGCGTTTATCACAGCTCGCAGTAAAAACAGTTTTTCTACCATGGCATTACATTTGATATCTATGGTATCTTTAGCAATACCAGGTGTTGTACTTGGTTTAAGCTATGTCTTGTTTTTCAAAGGAAGCATTCTATATGGTGGAATTGCAATCTTGGTATTGGTCAATATGACGCACTTCTTTGCTTCACCATACTTGATGGCATATAATTCTTTACAGCAGTTTAATTCAAATCTTGAAGATGTTTCTATTACTTTGGGGATATCTAAACTAAATATGTTAAAGGATGTATATATCCCTTGTACGAAAGCAACCATTGTGGAAATGTTCTCTTATATGTTTGTGAACAGTATGGTAACAATATCCGCAGTCAGCTTCTTATCTAACTTCAAAACGATGCCATTATCCCTATTGATTCCACAGTTTGACTCTCAATCATTAATTGAAGCAACTGCTTTTATCTCTATTGCGATATTGGCTGTCAATATCTTATTAAAACTTGGTATCTATTTAGTAAAACGATATGTACTGCCAAGAGAAATGTAATTTCATCTAGTGTCTGTCCTAGAATTAAGGATGGACACTTTTTTATATTTTTTATATTTAAATGGTACAGGAAATAGTATAATGAAGATGATAGATGGAAAGTGGTGTTTATATGAATAATGAACAAAGGGCACAAGTGCTTTTACGTACATATGGATTTGATTTTGACAGAATACCAAAAGAAGAAATACGCGCCTTGATAGAAAAAGAGATTACTCATTATCAAGAAGGCAGTTCAGAATATATTCGTGTGTTGTGCGGTTATTTATATTGTATAGGAGATCAAAGTGATATTGATCTTATTGAAAAAGCCAAATACAATATCCATATGGATGTTGACTGTATGATTGATATAGAATGGATTGATAGCTTAAAAAATGGTGGTATAGAAGGGGAGTATGTTCGTTCAAGAAAGGATATCATCGCTTCTTTTATCGCATACTATGAAGATTTTGAAGCAAACGATGAATAATTCCTTAATGAGTCGTGTAACTAAGTAAGAAATCTATGTGAGGAGAAAAATATGGAAACTTTTTGTGTTAACTTAAATATTCACTATACTATACCACAGGAATTATGGGTAAAAGTAAAAGAAATCTTTACGCAAATGCCAGGTTGGACTGGTTTTGAAAATGGATGTCCAAAGTGGTATGGAGATGGTGGAAAAATCATTGAAGGTTCTTTAGAACCCAGTGGTTTACAATTATATGCAGAAATGCCTCAATCAGAATGGGATACATGGCTACAGTTATTTAAGGATAAAGTCACAGTCGTATTAGGTTATCCGATTGGAGAACCAGAAGATGGATATACGTTTCCATATTGGCTATATCGATTGATTATGACAGATTCAGAATTATCTTATGATGATTATAAAGAAGAATTTGATATCGGTGTATTTGAAACGGAAAAACAAGCGATAGAAACAGCTAAATATTATCTTGCGAATGTTCAGGGATTCTGTGATTATCCTTGTACATATCGTATTGAATACAAAAAAATATCTGATTGTATTGATCATAAGCCAGATACAGTTTGGATTATACAAGGCTGGAATACGAATGATAATCTAGATGAGATAGATATCATAGAAAGTTCTTTTTTTCTCACAGAAGATAAAGCAAATCAAGAATTAGAAAAAATGAAAATGGTGAATAAGCGAACAGAATGGGCAGTATCCAGATGGAAAATTGGGGAATTAAAATGGCGTGATGGATTTATCAGGGTGTAGGTGATGGGAGGTACGATTATGATATATGGTGCAATTAATGAAAAAGGTGAGCGTTATTATACAAGAATGAGTAAAGTATTTGAAGCAATCCATCAAAAACAATGTGCGTATAACTGGCTAATTAGCGATGTGGATCATGTCTCTTCAAAAATCGAAGCACTTTATGATCAGAAACATTACTGTTGGATATCAGGAGATGAATTAACTAAAATCGTTCAAGAAGAAGATTGGCAATGGGATTGGGCAGTCCTATCTGGTTTTGATAAAAGTATCCCACTATCAGAAGTTTTAAAATATCCACATCCATATGCCGATGGCTACAGAGGTTTTTGGGAGAATCCTGTTTCTATTCAGCATCCATTAGCATGTATTGAGATTGTCTGCTGGGATAGTTGTTTGACATTGTTTATAAGTGATCAACAAGCATTGGTGGAAAACTTTAAAGCGTATTTTCCATTGAGTGAAGACCTTGTTAAGTATAACCAAAGGTAAAGGAGTGAGGGATTTTTATGGATGAAGTGTTTCAACAATTCCAGACATGGTTTCTTAGTAAAAAAGCAAAATGGGATACACTAGGAATACAAGTGGATAAAGCTGGATTAAGTGAATTTGGACATCAATATTGGATTAAAATGCATTCGGATCAAGGTTTGGGAAATATTGTTTTATATGAAAGCAATGGATATTACTGGGTTGATTTTGAAGGTGGAAATTATGATTATGATGTTATGTTTCAAAGATCGGGTATCACATTTCAAAATATAGACGAGCTGGATTGTTATGAAAAAGATTTTGTTCAGCATATTACACGAACAAACGTTTAATAATTATAAAAATGAGGAGAAGTTATATGATAGATTTATTAGATAGGAATTACTGTCCTGCGTTAGATGAAATTGCAGAATTAGTGAATAATGCAAGTTTTATGCAATTTTGTACAGAAATGAAAAATTTATATAAATGTAATGAAAAAATAGAATATAGCGCTTGTAGTTGGGAAAAAGGATGGAATATTAAATTTAAAAAATCAGGAAAGACATTATGTACGATTTATCCAAGAGAACATTATTTTACAGTGATGGTAGTAGTGGGACAAAGAGAAAAAGCATCAGTGGAAACTATATTACCAATGTGTACACAGGAACTGCAAGATATTTATCATGAAACCAAAGAAGGTAATGGTCAAAGATGGTTGATGATCAATATGGAAGATAAAGACAAAATATATCATGATGTATTTCGTCTGATAGAAATCAGAAAGAATAGCTGATTTACTACTTAAAGCAATTTAAATGTGTTCAAATGATAGTCAATCAGACCATCTTTTTTCATATTGGATAATTCCCTTGAAAGTGCGCTGCGTTCAATATTAAGATATTCAGATAGCGCGTTTCTATTGAGTGGCAGTTGGATGACAGAGTTTTTTTGTTTATGTGATATATCATACAAATAAGTTAATATCTTTTCACGAACGGTTGTTTTTGTAAGACAAGTAATGCGCTCATGTAAAAGAATGCCTTTTTCAGCGACGATCGCAATATAATTTCGTAGGAATATTTCATATTTTAAACAGACTTTCACAGGATTTGTGAACATCATATCATAGGAAATCTGTAGAACTATGACATCCTCTTGTGCCTGAACATATACAGGACTTTCTTTTTCAGGTCGTGCAGCAAGCATAATACCAATTTCACTACCTTTTTCAAGCAATGTTAAAATAATGATGCGATCAGAGGAATCCCATTTAATGGAACGTGCATGCCCCGATAACATAATACCAAATGTATGGATATTATCGCCTTCTTCTATTATAAATTCACCACTTGCATAATGAACAAGTTTGGCTTGAAGGCAATCAAGCAGTTTTTCTATTTCATTTGTTTTCATACCTGAGAACAATTTCATCTTGGATAAATCATGTAGATAGTCTTTCATATGCCACCTTGCCTTTCATTTGTTGCGTATGCAACAAGAGATTTGGCTAAATTATAGTATAGTAGATACATAAAAAGCAAGGATAAGGTGAGAATTATGAAATCAAACAATCGTGTTCTTTGGATTAGCAATACAGCTGTTTTTATAGCTTTACTAATCGTATTACAGGCAGCCACTACGCCTTTAGGAAATCCCCTCATTACAGGTTCCATCGTTAATATGTTATTGATTATATCCGTAATGGTTTGTGGATTGTCATCAGGTGTATGTGTGGCGATACTTTCTCCTGTGGCAGCTAAATTTTTTGGCATTGGCCCACTCATCAGTATAATTCCATTGATTGCGTTGGGAAATCTTACATTGGTTTTAATTTGGTATTTCCTAGGAAATCAGAAAAAACATGACATGTATACATTGCTTAGTGGGGCATTTGCGAAATATCTAGTTTTATATATCAGTATAGTAAAATTTGCGGTTCCTGTGCTATTACAACTACCTGAAAAACAAGCATCTATCATTTCCAATATGTTTTCTATATCTCAATTGATAACGGCATTACTTGGTGGTATTCTAGCGCTTATAGTATATCCAAGATTAAAGAAAGCAAAGATGGGGGGCGATTGATGATATGAATACGATATTTGTGATTTTGATGTATGTGATAAGTGCCATGTTACTTGTGATATCTTTTCAAAAGGATCGTAAAAAAACAAAACAAGCCATACATAAAGCATGGAAAATGTTCATGAAGGTACTCCCACAGTTTATATCCATCATACTTGTGGTTGGCTTACTGCTGGCGATGATTACTCCAGAAACGATACGCTCTATCATTGGGACAGAAAGTGGTTTTATGGGGATGCTTATGGCTGCATTATTAGGAGCGATTACCTTAGTTCCTGTATTGGTGGCATTTCCAATCACTGCCCAATTATTATAAAATGGGGCAGGTATCATGCAAATCGCAGTGTTTATTTCCACGTTAACGATGGTAGGAATCGTAAGCTTACCTATGGAAATCAAATATCTGGGTAGAAAAACAGCGATACTTAGAAATACATTATCCTTCTTGTTTGCTTTTCTAACCGCATGGATTATGGGGCTATGTTTATCATGGAATTTTTAAAGAAGTATGGGATGCTTATTCTATTAGTGATTATCAATATTGGTATATGGATTTATCAGCCACAAAAAGAATATACGATATTATATTTTACACGTAAAAATTTTCTGAATTTTATATTTATGATTGTTCCTGTTTTTATATGCATAGGCCTTATGGATATTTGGATCAAACAGAAAACAATGGTAAAAATAATGGGAAAACAATCTGGTTTATTAGGGATGATCACTTCATTATTATTGGGAATGGTGACAGCAGTTCCTTTATATGCGTTGTTGCCTGTCACAGGCGTTTTACTTAAAAAAGGAAGCGGGATATCCAATGTTATACTCTTTATATGCTCAAGTGCAAGTATTCGTATTCCATTATTGTTGTTTGAGATATCTTCATTAGGAATAAAATTTACACTAATTCGATTGTTATTGAATATCATTGTCATCATAGCGATAGCATTCTTTACAGAGTTCCTTTTAACGGGAAAAGACAAAAAAGAAATGTATACAAGGATAGAAGAATTGTAAGTTTTAGATGATATCAGGTGTTCATGTAGAACACTTTTTTTTCTTGTGCATTCATAAGAAAGATGTCATAATGAGTTTATGAATGATATATATGAGGAGATAGTGTATGCGTGCATTTGAAAAAGAAAAACATACTGCAATATTGAAAACATGATTTAATGAATAGAAATTTTGATAAAATATGATTAATATTGCAATGTGGATGATAGGATATGGTGTACGATTATGTATGAAAAAATATTTGATGGTTTGATTCAGAAATATGGGGAGGATTTCAATTGGCATATTCTTCCAATTGAAAATTCATTTGATAAAGAATTAAAAAAAGAAATTCAAAAAGATCATTTCTTATTTGGGAAAGACATCTATGCGATAGCGAAATGTGATGCAAATGATGATGTATTATATGTAATGCAAATGGAAGGCGTGGATATGTTTTGTATTGTGCATTTAACATATACAAAGCAAAATGAAAAAGGATTCCCCAAATATCAGATGTTTGAGAATATAGAGGAATTTATAAGTTATTTGGAGGAATCCATTGTTTCACAGTAAATAGAAACTGTGGAAAGGAGAACCATGATGGAACCACTAAAGAATATGTTTCAAGAAGAAACCATGCGCAAATTTGCGTATACCCTGCATTCCTATGATGAAGATTTTCAAGTAGAAAGATTTTTGAAACTGGTTTTTGATGAAGAATGGGAAACATTAGAATTAAAAGCCAGATGTCGTAAGATAAGTATAAGTTTAGGAAAATGCCTGCCATCGAACTATCAAATGGCGATAGATATCCTTGAAAAAGCGGTTTCTGGTTATTCTTTTGCGATTTTCTTTCCTGATTTTGTAGAAGTATTTGGCTTAGATGATTGGGATATATCTATTAAAGTGTTAGAGCGAAATACCCAATACTGGTCATCGGAATTTGCGGTAAGAGCATTTATTTTAAAAGATGAAAAGCGGATGATGAAGCAAATGTTAGTGTGGACAACACATGAAAGTGAACATGTCAGAAGGCTTGCTAGTGAGGGATGTCGTCCAATGCTTCCTTGGGGTCAATCCATTCCACAGTTTAAGAAAGATCCATCACCAATCTTACCTATATTAGAAGCATTAAAAAAAGATGATGCATTGTATGTAAGAAAAAGTGTCGCTAATAATTTAAATGATATATCGAAAACGCATCCACAACTTGTGATTGATCTGATGAAAACATGGATTGGAAAAGATGAAAGAACGGATTGGATCATCAAACATGGTTGTCGAAGTCTATTGAAAAAAGGTAATCTAGAGATTATGCAGCTTTTTGGATATCAGGCGATCAATCAAGTGCATATAAAAGAATTTCATTTGGAAAAGGATACGATAGCGATTGGAGAAGAATTAGTTTTTATGTTTGATATTGTATCAGATCAGGATATAAAAATAAGGATAGAATATGGTATTGATTACATAAAAGCAAATGGGAAAACAAATCAAAAGATATTCAAGTTATCAGAAGTAAGCCTGAAAGCTGGTAAACAGTTATCTTATGTAAGAAAACAATCCTTCAAGGATACAAGTGTAAGAAAGCATTATACAGGTAAGCATACCCTCACATTAATCATCAATGGTACAGCATGTCAAAGCCTTGCTTTTGATGTGATAAAAACATAAATCCTTTGTTAGGAACGAAGATATTGAAAAAATATGCTATAATAAAATGGCATGTAATAAAAGAGGAGAACAAACTATGAATTTAACATTAAATCAATTTGAAACACTTGTATATATCGAACGTCATCAGGATTATAAATTAACACAGCGTCATTTAAGTAAACAATTGGACTTGTCTTTGGGTGTTATTAATAAAACACTCGCGGAATTAACAGAGATGGAATTAATCAAGGCAGATGGTTCTATTTATGATGTGACTTTAAAAGGATATGAATGGCTGGAACCATATCGTGTAAAAAAAGCAATTTTCTTAGCAGCTGGATTTGGCTCAAGAATGGTACCAATTACACTAAATACACCAAAGCCATTGGTTTTGGTACATGGAAAACGTATTATTGAAACGTTGTTAGATGCAGTCATTGCAGCTGGTATTGAGGATATCACGATCGTACGTGGATATTTAGGAGAACAGTTTGATGTATTGTTACATAAATATCCAAAGATTAAATTTATTGAAAATCCACTATATAATGAAACAAACAACATTTCTAGTGCATATCTGATTAAGGATATGATGGAAAATGCTTATGTTTTAGAAAGTGATTTATTACTGTTTAATCCGGATATCATCCGTAAATATGAGTATACTACCAATTACTGTGGTATTAAAATGGATGTCACAGATGATTGGTGCTTCTATACCAAGAAAGGTTATATCAGCAAGCTGGCAGTTGGTGGACAGGATTGTCATCAAATGGTTGGTATATCTTACTGGAATAAAGAAGATGGAAAAAAGATGTCTGAAGATATTGATAAAGTTTTCCGTATGCCAGGAGGAAAAGAAAAATATTGGGATGAAGTTGCTTTAAGGGAATGTTTAGATCATCATAAAGTTATGGTAAAATCGGTACATAAAGAAGATATTGTAGAGATTGATACCTTTAAAGAGCTGAAACAGATTGATCCAATCTATAACGTATAGGAGAAAAAATGAACGATAAAACATATGAGTTTGACGCAATTATTCAAAAAGTAGAAGGCATTGATGGAGCGTATATTGAGTTTCCATATGATGTAAAAGCAGAATTTGGCAAAGGCAGAGTAATGGTGCATGCGACATTTGATGGCTATCCTTATGATGGAAGTCTGGTAAAAATGAAAACAGTGAACCATATCATCGGTATTCGAAAGGATATTCGACAGGTAATACAAAAACAGCCAGGCGACAAAATTCATGTGACGATTAAAGAAAGAAGCAAATCTTAAGCAAACAATCAAGGTTTGCGTTATAATAGAAATTGAGGTGATCATAATGGAAAAAGTATTTATGGTAGAAGGCATGATGTGTGGCAATTGTGAAAAACGTGTCAACAATGCAGTAACCGCATTGGATGGTGTAAGTGAATGTAAAGCAAATGCACAGGAAAACAATGCGACAGTAATTTTTGATTCTAGTAAAGTAAGCGAAGATCAAATTAAAGAGGCAATCGAAGAAATAGGATACGATGTGAAATAACATCGTATTTTTTATATGAATTTATATATCAAAATATTGTCATATTAATTCCACATAAGATGTATATGCGTTATAATTAGAGAAATAAGAACATAGGGAAATGGGGAACTGTCATGAAAAAATTACCGATTGGGATTTCGGATTACAAGGATGTCAGAACTGAGCGTTGCTTATATATAGATAAGACCATGTTTATAGAAAAACTTGAGCATTGCGAAGATCGCTTTGTTCAGTTTTTACGGCCAAAACATTTTGGGAAATCATTGTTTTTATCCATGCTCTCTTATTATTATGATATATCATATGAACAGGATTTTGATCAGCTTTTCTATGATACATATATCCATGATCATCCAACTAGAGAAAAAAATAAATATCATGTATTAACATTTGATTTCTCAAAACTGGATATGAAAGATTGTAAAGAATTGAAAAAAGCGTATTGTGAAGAAATCAAAAATACTTGTGAGAAGTTTATGCGGAAGATAAAGGCATCGATAGATTTAGATATTGATCAAAATCCCTATGCGATTTTGTCCGATTTTCTTGATGTAGTGACACAGTTCATTGATTGTCCATTATATATTATGGTGGATGAATGTGATCATTTTTCTGATGAATTGATGTCAACTCATTTCCATGATTTTCAGAATATGATAGGAAAGAATGGATTCATTCGTAAATTTTATGAAACCTTAAAAATAGGAAAAGAAAAGGGCATTATACAAAGAGTGATGGTGACAGGCGTCACGCCTATTATATTAGATACTATGAGCATGGATAATCAAATTGGCGTAAATATTTCGCTATATTCTGATTTTCACGAAATGATGGGACTTAATGAAAATGAAATCTTACAATGTATGAGCAGTGTACAGCCTCAGCATACTTTCATGGATCATATCAAAGAAAAATTTGATGGATATTTGTTTTCAAAAGATGGAAAACATCATTTATATCCTCCGGAATTAATCTTGCGATATCTTGATGAAACGCATTATCATGATTCTGAATCAAGTGAAGAACTGGAAAAATCAATTGTCAAGGAATATCAAGAATTACATCGCCTCTTACAGATATCAAAGGATTATCAAAGAAATCAATGTATCCAGCGTCTTGTGAATGGAGAACAGCCTTCTATTTTTATGAGTGAAGAATTTATGATGGATTCACATTTTTCTTTGGATGATTTTTGTTCCCTGATGTTTTATCTGGGATATTTAACTATTAGTGAAAAAGAAGGCAGTGGGATTTCTTTAAAGATACCATGTCAGGCAATGCAAAATATTTTTGTAGGATATTTTAAGAATTTTGAAGAGGATATGGATATGTTTTAAAAAAAAGGAAATCTTGCGGTTTCCTTTTTAATAGTGGTAATAAGAATTTTCTCGATATTGATCGCTTAAGTACAAATATAATAATGCATTTGTTGATTTGAAATATGGATATACAAAATACAAGCCAATGCCAAATAAAATACTACCTAGAAAATACCATCCAATAAAGGATAAATCTAAAACAAAGATATCCAGTTTCTGACCATCTGTTAACTGCTTGCTTCGATCAAATGCATCTTGTGTAGTGATATCTGGATTCTCTGCCAGAATATATGGCAACATGCGATATTGATAGGATTTAATAACGCCGGGTATGACAAATAATAATGACCACAAGAAGATTTTGATATCACGAATGACTAAGATTTTCGCGATATTCATATATCCTTGTTTAAAGGCGGAAAACAATGTCATAAAATCAGTATCTTCATGATCGGTATTCTCAATATAGAAATGACATTCACCACATTCAATCGGATTTGAAATAAAGATGTTGTATAGTATGGATGCAATTACAACGATAATCGATATGATACTGATGATAGATAAATGCATGGCAATATTAAATGGAAAGATTCCTCCTAAGATTCCTGAAACAAAAGATACACCTTCATGTGTTACCTCATTCACATTATAGAACCCATCGTTATAAGTTTGAATGTTTTGTGTGAAATGAAATCCTCCATGATTATCTACACGTGATAATATACCCATCAATATAGTGGCAACCAGACTAACCAAGAACATTTTCCAATAAGAACGTTTCATGATTTGTTTTGCCTGTTGTTTTAATTCTTGACGATTCCACATAATAATTCCTCCCTTTCTTTCTTTATTATACTTTAAAAAAAGCAGGAAATAAATGAAAACTTAAAGGATATGATATGGTATAATAAAACATGCATGAGAAAGGAGCCTTTTTATATGAAAATTGCACATGTATTTGTGGAACATCCTATCTATCATTTAGATCATACTTTTACCTACGCATGTGATGGTTTTGATTTACAGCGTGGTGTACGTGTAGAGGTTCCTTTTGGAAGAACACATATTATCGGGTTTGTGAGTGAAGTGAAAGAAATAAGTGAAGAAGAAAAGAAAAGCTATGGTTTTGAGATCAAGTCTATCGATAGCGTCATTGATGAAGAGCCACTTATCAATGAGGAATTATTTACGCTAGCGGATTGGATGGCTGATACCTATGTTGCACCTAAAATCAGCTGTATTCAGTGTATGCTGCCCGCAAAGCTAAAACCGAAAAGTACGCATGGTACAATTAAAATGGAAGCTTTTGTACAATATGTAAAAGATATAAATAACTTAACGATCAAACAGAAAACAGCGTTGGAAGATTTAAAAGCCGTTAAATTGATGCCCAGAGCTGCATTCTATCAGAAATATAAAACACCAGGTAAAAAACTAATCGCACTGGGATGTGCTAAAATCATTGAAAAAGAAGCAAGTGCATTTGTTAATGAAATACAGGTACAAGAAAGTGAATTTACATTAAGTACGCAACAGATACAGGCATTGCATGAAATACGTAAAAGTAAGCATCATGAAGTTTTTTTATTACATGGGGCGACTGGCAGTGGTAAAACTGAAGTGTTTCTACAGCTTGCATCAGATACGATCAAACAGGGGAAACAGGTGGTATTTCTGGTCCCTGAAATATCATTGACACCGTTGATGGTAAATCGAGTAAAACGACGTTTTGGCAATGCACTAGCAATCTATCATAGTGGCTTAAATGCACAGGAAAAATATGAACAATATCAGCTGGTAAAACATCACAAGGTACAAATCGTTGTAGGTACGCGAAGTGCAGTCTTTATGCCGTTTGATGATTTAGGCTTAATTATTATGGATGAGGAGCATGATACCAGCTATAAACAGGATCGTATGCCACGCTATCATAGTCGTGATATTGCGATTGAACGTGGAAAATATCATGATGCAAAGGTTGTTTTAGCAAGTGCAACACCTTGTTTGGAATCCTACGCAAGAGCATTAAAAAAGGTATATCATTTGGTGGAAATGCCACAGCGTATCAATGAAAGCTTTCCTGAGGTAAAACTTGTGGAAATGCGTCAGGCAATTAAAAACGGGGAAGATGCGACTTTAAGCAATACCATGCTGGATGCAATTTATGAGCGTTTACAACGAAAAGAACAGGTGATTCTATTATTAAATCGCCGTGGGTATACACCTATTTTAAGATGTATCTCTTGTGGACATGTGATACAATGTCCTCATTGCGATGTGGCGATGTCTTATCATAAACAGGATAAGCAGTTAAAATGTCATACCTGTGGCTATCAAATGCCGGTACCAACACATTGTCCAAGCTGTGGTTCTTCCACATGGCGATATCTGGGCATGGGTACACAAAAACTGGAAGAGCTGGTACAGGTAAAATTTCCACAGGCAAAAATATTGCGTATGGACGCTGATACAACAGGAAAAAAGAATGCCCATGAAGATATCTTACAGGCCTTTGCCAATCATGAGGCAGATATACTACTTGGAACACAGATGATTGCGAAAGGTCTTGATTTTGAAGATGTAACATTGGTAGGTATTGTAAATGGAGATGCCATGCTTGCCAGAAGTGATTATCGAAGTGCAGAATTAACCTATGATTTACTGGAACAGGCAAGTGGAAGAAGTGGTCGAGGAGATAAACGAGGAGAAGTTATTATCCAGGCATATGACATTCATCATTATGCGATACTTGCTGCTGCCAATCATCAATACCAGTACTTTTTCCAAAGAGAAATGAAGTATCGTCATATGGCAAATTATCCACCTTATACCTATTTGGTATCCATGGTGTTTCAACATAAACAAGAAGCAGCGGTATCACAAAGTGTATCCTATGCGATGGAATACCTGATGAAAAAAGAAGGATTTAAAGTATTAGGACCGGCAGGTTTACACAAAATAAAAGATGAAGAACGAACACGGATTTTATTAAAAGGTAAAGATCAGCGTCAGTTAAGCAGAATGGTAAAAGATGTATATGATCGACATATCGCATCTAAACAAAAAGCCAGACTGGAAATTGATCTGGCACCGATCATATTGGAGTAGCTTATGAAGAAAAAAGAATGGATTCCTTATATATTAGTGCTGATTGCTTTGATAATTGGCGCCTTCTATGATTATCAAATTACAGATTTCTTTTATGATAAAGAAAATCTGATTGGTATCTTGTTTGAACGTTTTTTATTGCTTCCTGTACAGCTGATGATCGTCATTACGATGTGCATGTGCAAGCGAATCTATCATAATCGCATCTATCTGTTGCTTGGATGGGTGGTTTCTTTATATATGATTCAAGATTTCACCCATTATTATGTACATATTGATATGATGGTATGGTGTATGTGTATGTTGGTAGCAGTGCTTATCACAGCTCTTGTAAATTATGTGGTGATGAAATTTTCAGAATATACCATAAAACAGCATTTTCGGTTCTTTATGTTTTATACCTGCGTATTATTGAGCGCAATTCTTGTGACCTTTATCATAAAAAATATCTGGGGAAGAATACGTTATCGGGATATGCAAGATGCTGCACAGTTTTGTGTCTGGTATAAACCTTGTGGATTATATGGCAATCATTCCTTCCCAAGTGGACATACGACAGCATTTACATCTATTTTATGTTTCCTTCAATGGAAGACACACCCCTTACAGAAAGTATCCCCATTTCGTTATATCGTGATTACCGCATGCATTATCTTTATGCCAGTCACACGTATGATAATGGGCGCCCATTTTTTAAGTGATACAGCCGCAGGTTTTATGATAACCTATAGCTGTTATTTGATTTATCGTTATCAGTTTCATATGAGGAGGAGTTTATGAAAGCACGAATGATCAGCTTTAATATATTAAAAGAAATATGTATACAAAAAGGCTACAGCAACCTGGTTTTACAGAAAAAATTAGAACTTGCCCAGGAAAAAGATAAAGGCTTTATTACACAAATTGTTTATGGTACCCTACAGAATTATCGTTATTGTCGTTATCAATGGGTAGACTTCGTGAAGAAAATGGATCATGAAGAAATCGCATTGTTGCTAGATATGAGTGTGTATCAGATGATTTTCATGGATAAAGTACCATCTTATGCTATCATCAATGATGCAGTAGATATCGCTAAAAAGATCAATGGGCGATATGCAAATCTAGTAAATGCAGTGCTACATAAAGTAGACAAGCAGAAAGTAAAAGAAGTGGTAGGAAAAAAAGAAGAAGTGTTGGCAATTAAAACCAGCCATCCAACATGGCTTGTGAATATGTGGATCAAACAATATGGATATGATATCGCTGAAAAAATCTGTTTTAGTAATCTGGAAATCAAGCCAGTAACTGCACGTGTCAATACATTAAAAATAAGCAAACAGGAGCTGCTTGAAAAAGAACCTTTGTTTCAGGCGGGAAATGTTAGTGAAGATGCTTTGATTTATCATGGTAGTCATCTGGCAGCTACCTCCTATTTTAAAGAAGGTTTTGTGTCTATTCAGGATGAAGCAAGTCAGATGGTTGCTTATTTGTTAGATCCAAAACCAGGCATGCGTGTATTAGATACCTGCAGTGCACCAGGTACAAAAGCAACACATATTGCACAGCTGATGCAGGATGAAGGAGAAATTTTATGTGGTGATATTCATGAACACCGTGTACATTTGATTGAAGAAGGAGCGAAACGTCTGGGTATTACCTGTATGAAGGCAGTCGTTATGGATGCGACCACTTTAGAAAATATAGAAGGTACTTTTGATCGCGTTTTATGTGATGTTCCATGCAGTGGTTATGGCGTTTTGGCAAATAAGAGTGATATCAAATATCATATGGAAAGTAGTGATATGGATACCCTGATTCCTTTACAACAAAAGATTTTAAACTGTGCATGTGAAAAGGTAAAACAAGATGGAGTTCTGGTGTATTCTACTTGTACCCTGAATAAAAAAGAAAATGAAAAACAGATAGAAGCATTTCTATCCACACATGAAGATTTTATTTTAGAAGAACAGAAAACGATATTCCCATTTGAATATCAAAGCGATGGCTTTTTTATGGCAAAGCTTAGGAGAAAATAATTATGGCATTTGGAAAAGATACACAGGTAAGCATGATGATGGGGTTTCCCGCAGTTGCGGATAAAATTCAAGAAACAGATCGATTACGTGGTTATGAAAATACATATGTGACAATTTCAGAAGTAAAAAAAGAATGTTTAGATGGTGTGAAAATCACACTGGAAGATGGAGAAGCCCTTGTAGTATCAAATGAACAGATGATATTAACAGCAATAGGCTGGAAACAAGCAGCTGATATTAAAAAAGAAGACTGGCTTTGTGGAAAAGAAGAAGATGAATTTATTGTTGTGGAAGATGTAGCCAGTGTGAAACAGGAAAATATGGTCATGATTCGTGTGTTGGAAAGTGGCAGTATTATCGCAAATGGTGTAACATTAGGCATCTATGCATAAAAGGCGTATCCAATTGTAAACCTTTTTGGAACAAATGTAAAAAAAGTGAAAAATACCGTTAGAATCGGCATATTTTTGATTATTTTTTCTATTTGTATATGCTATAATAAAGTAGCGTGAAAATTTCAGGGAAGGAGATTTTATGTTAAAGTTTAGTAAAGCAGAAAAAGTTGTCCTAATTGGCGGCATCATCGTTATTTTATTGATTGTGGCATTAGGATTTGCGAAAAAGACCTTGATCGATAATAAAAAAGAACCATTTAAGGTTCCAGAAAGTGCAGAAACGACAACAACATCAAAGAAAGAAGAACCAAAAGAATCTGATATCAAAGGTATTAAATTAAAGAAATCTACCTTTGTGGTTGGCTTAAATAAAAAACTGAGTGAAAAGGTTTCTACTTATGTGGAAGCAAGTGATGATATCATGAAGGAAATTGAAATAGATTTCTCTCATGTGGATATGACAAAAGCTGGAGAATATACAGCAAAACTTACTTATAAAAATGACAGTATTGATATCCCTATCGTTGTGAAAGATACAACAGCACCCGTTATTACAGTGGCAAATGCACAGGTAGTATTTACATTAGAACCAACAAGTACCTTAGAAGAGCTGATTACTTTTGTGAACGCTACTGCGGAAGATGATGTGGATGGTGTCATTGCATCTGATCAAATTACAGGATGGCCAAAAGAATTATCTGATAAAAATGAAACAGTTACTTATACGTTAAAAGTTAAGGACAGCAGCGGAAATGAAGGCAAAAAAGATATCACGGTACAATATATTGTGCCAACAACAGAAAATACAACACCAAGTGAAGAATAAGATAAAGACGAATGTGAAACATTCGTCTTTTTAAATATGAAGGAGATTTAAGATTTGCCTTTCTCAACCTCAAAAATCGCCTTTGAATTATGGATTGCTTTTTGGTAGATTATCTTTGTTGATGTTGGCTTTTTCACTGTGATTCATAATTGTGGTCATGAATTGATCAAATTCTTTTACTTTTTGATTCTGTAATGTATTCTTGACAGGTTCTTGCTCATAAATGATCAATGTATAATGATCTGCCTTGCATCCACAGCATAGAAATAAGAAAAAAATAACGAAAATGAATAGTTTACCAGATTTTGCCATGATTTTCTCCTTTCTGATGAAATAACTAAACAAAACAATACTATGATGAACTTTCAAATGATTTTTGCCATGACTATCATCCCTCTTCTATTTATATCTTTATTATAATTTGAAGAATGAGATTGGAAATATAGTTTAGGGTATAATTGGAAACGCTGTCAAGATTTTGTGAAAAGCACAGAGTTTGCTGGTTGTGTCCTGCTATAAATCATAGTATAATGTTTCATAGCGAGGTGAAAATTTATGTTAGAAAAATCTCTGTTAGAGAAAGTTTTGCAGGAAGCATTGAAAACAGGTGGGGATTTTGCAGAAATCTTTGAAGAAACAAACTACAATACCTCTTATTCAATGCTGAATGGAGTGGTAGAAAGTGCAAATAGTGGTATTCGATACGGTATTGGGCTGCGTATCTATCATGATGTAGAATCATTTTATGCATATACCAACGATACAAGTGAAGAAAATCTGATGAAAACAGCAAGTAATTTGGCAGGTGCTATTCATGGAGAAAGGATCATTGATGTAAAACCATTAGAGGAAGTGGAATATGAAAATGCACATCCAATCAAGGTTTATCCAAAAAGTGTAAATGCAGAAACAAAAATTGCACTGATGAAGGAAGCAAATGATGCAGCAATGGCATATGATTCAGTAATTAAAAAGGTTATGGTTACTTATTTAGATAAGGAGCAACATGTCGCAATATCGAATTCCCAAGGGCGTTATATCAAAGACTGTCGTGTTCATACAAGAATGGCAGTGAATGCAATTGCGGAGGATGGTGAATTAGTAGAAACAGGAAGTTGTGCACCAGGTGGTCATGAAGGAATGGAATTCTATGAAACACATCAGCCAAAAGAAATTGGTACAGAGGCAGCACGAATTGCCAAGACGATGCTGTATGCAGATGATTGTCCAAGTGGTGTGATGCCGGTTATTATTGATAATGGTTTTGGTGGTGTTATTTTCCATGAAGCATGTGGACACTCTTTAGAAGCAGCTGCTGTCGCTAAAAATCAGTCCGTATTCTGTGGGAAATTAGGACAGAAAATCGCAAGTGATTGTGTAACAGCCATTGATGATGGAACAATTCCAAACGCATGGGGTAGTGCAAATATTGATGATGAAGGTAACTTTACCAAACGTAATGTATTAATTGAAAATGGCATTTTAAAAAGCTATTTGATCGATACGCTGAACGGTAGAAGAATGCATATGGCATCCACCAGTTCATCACGTAGAGAATCTTATAAATATGAAACAGTATCACGTATGACCAATACGTTTATTGCACCAGGTGAAGATAGCTTTGAAGATATGATCAAGGATATCAAATTCGGTCTATATGCCAAAAATATGGGTGGAGGAAGTGTAGAGCCAAGTACAGGTGATTATAACTTCTCTGTTCGTGAAGGATATTTGATCAAAGATGGTAAGATTGATAAACCAGTAAAAGGTGCTACATTAATAGGTAATGGTGCAGATACCCTTTTGAAAATTGATAAAGTAGGTAAGAATTTAGAGCGTGCACAGGGAATGTGTGGTGCAAGCAGTGGTTCTATTCCAACTGATGTTGGTCAACCTGCCATTCGTGTCAGCTCTATGATTGTTGGTGGAAAAGATGGAGGTAATGCACATGAATAAAACAGTATGGATGAAGGAAGCCGAAAAACGTGGAATCACAGATTTTGAAATTTATGAGCAGAAATCTTCTTCTACCAGTATTCAGTTGTTTGAACATAAAGTTGATGGATTTACAATCAGTGAATGTGATGGAGTAGCCATTCGTGGAATTTATCAAGGAAAAATGGGAATTTGTTATTTAGAAGATGCCAGTGATGCCAATATGGATTATGCCCTTTCACAATTGATGGATAATGCAAGTATTATCACCAGTGAAGATGAAGTAGAAATTTATGCTGGAGAAGATAGTTATCCAGAAGTTAAACAGAAAGAAAATACATTCAAGTTAAAAAGCAGTGAAGAGAAAATCGCTTTATTGAAACAGATTGAAGAGGCAATTTACGCAAGTGATGAACGTATTGAACAGGTCATGAGTGTAGATTATGCGGAAAGTGATGTCACAAGAAGTATATTAAACAGCAAGCAGCTTTCATTAAGTGATAGTAATTCTTATTCTATGGTTATGGCGCAAGTGATGGCAAAAGATCATGAAGATGTAAAAAGTGATTACGATTGGGCTGTGATCATGGATGAAAAAGACATTGATGTACAAGCATTCGCAAATAAATTGTCTAAAAAGGTTTGTGACAAACTTAATGCGACACAAATTCCAAGTGGAAATTATCCAGTCATTATGGAAAAGGATACGATGATCAGTCTGCTGGGTGCATTATGTGGACTGTTTGATGGCGAAAATGCCAGCAAAGGTATATCTATTCTAAAAGATTCTTTAGATAAACAGGTCTTTAATGAAAAAATTACCATCATAGATGATCCATTAATGGACTATGGATATTCCAGTTGTTCCTTTGATGATGAAGGGGTATCCTGTAAAAAGAAAACGGTAGTTGAACAGGGTGTTCTAAAGACATATCTGCATAATTTAAAAAGTGCAAAACTAATGAATACCACATCTACCGGCAATGGATTTAAAGCAGGATACGCCAGCAATGTAGGCATTTCTCCAACGAATTTCTATATTCAAAATGGGGATACTTCCTTTGATGATATGGTAAGCAGCATGGAACAGGGGGTTATCATTACAGATATTACCGGACTACATGCAGGATTAAATCCCATCAGTACAGAATTTTCTTTACAATCCAGTGGTTTTTATGTAGAACATGGTAAAATTGTAAAACCAATCAATTTAATTACAGTTGCAGGAAACTTTATGGACGCAATGAAAGAAATAGAAGCTGTTGGAAATGATTTAAAATTTAGTTATTCAGGCATTGGTGCACCTTCTATTAAATTTAAGGAGCTTGCGATTAGCGGAGAGTAATTGATCATAGCGATAATAAAAAGACGATTTCGATAATCGTCTTTTTTACGTTTACTATGGTTTACGCAGTATGTTTCAGTTTTTTTATTTTCTCATAAAGTGATTGAATAATTACATCACAATCATCTGCTTCTTCAAGAAAGATATTTTCATTCCGTGTCATATCATAATTTTGGGTGTTTTTATACATGTCTAGTGCTGCTTCATAATAAGCCATAGTAATGGCTTTTTGATCAAAGCCTTCCATTAATTCACCCATGAAGCACAATGCATCTCCTTTTTCTTTGGTAGGAGTGTTTGGCTGTGATTTCATAATTAAAGCATAACAGGATTCTATCAAGGTAAATGCTGTGATATCTTGCTTCATGAGGTGGGCACAATGTGCCATACTGCTGTAACAGTCAGCTAATGTCAGGCTTTCCATATAGCCATCATCCTCTTGTAAAGCATTTAGATAACAGGATAACATGATTACTTTTGCGCGATGATAACATTCCATTGCATAATTATAATAATTACACTCCATACAATAATCGCCTAATTCAGCATAACAATCACCAACGATATCACTATCCTCGCCATATTCTTTGATATGATATTGCAGATAATATTCATATGCTTTTAATCCTTCAGTGAAATGTCCATGATCTATATAAATATCACATTTTTTCTTATATAAATCAGCGATTTCATAAGCATCACTTTCTTCTTCAATTTGTTCATCCAATGCTTCAATCGCTTTTTCCATATCAGAGGAGATACCTAAGATCATCGCAATATTTTTCTTTAAGATCTTTGTGTCTTTTCCCTGACTGCCCTGAATGTTTGTGTAGATATCAAGGGCTTTTTGATAGTAATCTAAAGCTTTTGTATTACTTGGGGAATCTTTAGGTTCTTCGTTTTTATGGTATGTTAAACCAATATTAGCATAAGCTCTGGCAAGTTCCTCCTGGTCATCATGAAGAGTTAGTGCTAAAGATAATGCTGTTTCTGCACATGTTCTTTCTTTTCCATGATCATAAACCAGACGATAACATACAGTTAAAGAATTATAAATACGCACTTCTTCTTTTGAAACACCTTCTGGATATAACATCTTCCATAAAAATAAAGCTCTCACTAAATAATGATGCGCCATTTTTGTGTCTTCAATACGTAGGTTATTTGCATAATCAATCAAAAAAGTAATTTCTTCTTCTTGAGGCATATTGATTAAAGTTGTTTCATATTTTAAATAATCAATGATACCATCGATCACACGAATCGTGCCAGTACAATGTGGACATACCATTGTGCCATATAATAGAGGCAGACAACTGGATAAGTATTCCTCTTTTAAATCCTTTAGAAAACGTTGGAAGAGAATGCCTGTATTTTCTAAAGGTGCCAGAAAAGGAGCAGGTGAGATTCTTCGATTTGGTGATATAGTAATGGTATTTCTTTGATCACTATTAAATAAATTGACCTGTTCAATCTTTGCGGTACAATATGGGCATGATATAGAGAAAGCTTCATCAAAACATCCGGTAGTCGCAAATGGTAAATAATCAACACCAATATCCATGATAGACAGCCAGATACGGGCTAATTCTGTTTTATCATCCACAGGCAGTTCTTTCATTTTCGATGGATTCATAATATAAATCATCTGTTCCTGTAAAATAAAAAGAGCTTCATAATAATCTGTATATATTTTCTGGTGGAAATCAAAGATATCTATACGATGATTAAATGTTTTCAACATTCCCAATAATACCAGCATTTGAATGATACGGTTGATATCACTTTGATTTAAGGTTATTTGAACAAGAAAAGGAAAGGCGAATACACCACATTCATTACTTTCTCCATCCTGTATCAGCATTTGACTAATCGTAAGATATATTTGATCAAATTCCTGATCATCCTCTGCGACTGCCAGTTGATCAAGCAGTGTTTTTAGTTCTTTTCCATTCTGTTCATCCATGGTATTGTATTCTTCCCATCTTACAAGTTCCATCATGAATATCACCTTCCTTTTATTAATTAATGGTATCATACTTTCAAATGAATGATAAGAAAAACGTTCCTTTTTTTATGAAAATGATATAAAATGAGAATGGTGATAAAAATGGTACATATAGGAAATGACTGGGATCAGGTTTTAGATGGAGAATTTGATAAAGAATATTATCGGAAATTACGTAATTTCATTGCACATGAATATAAAACAGCAACCATTTATCCAGATATGTATGATATCTTCAATGCGTTGAAATATACAGCATATCAGGATGTAAAAGTGGTGATATTAGGACAGGACCCTTACCATGGTCCTAATCAGGCACATGGATTATGTTTTTCTGTGAAAAAGGGAGTAACACCGCCACCAAGTCTTCAAAATATTTTTATGGAATTACATAATGATTTAGGATGTAAGATACCCTCACATGGAGAATTGACAAAATGGACCAAAGAAGGTGTACTACTGTTGAATACCGTGTTGACTGTACGCAGAGGACAGGCAAATTCTCATGCGCAAAAAGGCTGGGAAATATTAACTGATGAAATTATACGCAAATTGAATGAGCGAAAAGAACCCATTGTTTTTCTTTTGTGGGGAAAGAATGCCAAAGCAAAAACAGCGCTTATCACAAATCCTTCCCATTTGATTTTATCTTGTTCACATCCAAGTCCTTATAGTGCGGATTATGGCTTTTTTGGATGTCGTCATTTTTCAAAAGCAAATGCTTTTTTGAAGGAGCATGGGAAAACACCAATTGACTGGCAGATTGAAGATTAACTTTTTGTATCATTTTAAATAGTGATAAAGAAGAATCAGATATGTAAAATTTGATTCTTTTTTTCATGAATTGTTTGAAATTCCAACATAATGCGATATAATATAGACTAAAAAAGGGGAGATTCTACATGGAGCATGTACAAAATCACTTTATGCAGGGTATTAAGGATGGCGTACCTATAGGACTTGGGTATATTTCTGTATCTTTTACCTTTGGCATGATGGCAGTATCACAGGGAATGCCATTAGAAGTTGCAGTTTTAATATCCTTAACCAATTTGACAAGTGCAGGTCAGTTTTCAGGTTTGGCACTCATCATGGCACAGGGTTCTTATATCGAGCTTGCCTTATCACAATTTATTATCAATTTACGTTATGCGCTGATGTCTTTATCATTATCACAAAAAGTTGATCGTAAAATGACAACAGCACAGCGTGCAATAGTTTCTTATGGGGTAACGGATGAAATTTTTGCGTTAGCCAGCAGTACTTATGAGCGTGTTGGCAAAAAATATATGTATGGTTTAATCGCATTTCCTATGGCCTGTTGGACACTTGGCACTTTTATTGGCGGAGCGGCCAGTACATTATTGCCAGAAAGTATTCGTTCAGCTTTAAGTATTGCGATTTATGGTATGTTTCTTGCGATTATTATTCCACCTGCAGAAAAATTTCGTTCTGTACGTATCGTTTTGATTTTATCTATTATCATGAGCTGTATTTTCTCATTATTACAGGATATTTTACCAATCAGCTCTGGTTTTGTCATTATAATTTGTACTGTCGCAGCCAGTGGCTTTGGCGCATACTTTTTTCCAGTTGAGGAGGTGTCATCATGACACAATATTTACCTTATATGCTGATTATGGCGCTTGTGACCTATTTGATCCGTATGATTCCACTCACTTTTTTTCAAAAGGAAATCAAGAGTCAGTTTATTAAATCATTTTTATTTTATGTACCTTATGCGGTATTGGGTGCAATGACATTTCCAGCTATTTTTACAGCTTCAGGAAATATGATTGCTTCTACATGTGGAGCAATTGCTGCTTTATTTCTTGCCTATAAAGGCAAAGGATTGTTAAGTGTCGCAGTTGCCGCATGTGTTGTGGTATATCTGGTATCATTTGTGTGCTAAATACTACTTGTATTAATTGCATGAAAATATAATAAGATTCCTTTAAGCAGTGTGATTTGCTGAGTACTTAAGTTTTTAGCGATTTCACAAATCTTTTCACGGTTGAATTCTTCTTGTTTAGGAATCGGATCAAGGTCAAATACTTCTAACATATCAATACCAAAGTATTTCATCATGGCACTAAATGTTTCAATATTAGGAATGCTTCTTCCATTAAGGTAAGAATTTATAGTTTGTGGAGTAACGTGCAGCAGATCAGCTGCCGTTTTTTGTGAATAGCCGCTTCTTTCTAAAGCAATTTGAAAAATTCTTCCAAATTCAGATTTCATAAATACCACCTTTCTTATATCGTCATTTCCATGACACACCAGCTAAGGTAATTATAACAAATAATATATATTTTTCTATAGTGAGTTAAATTATTGTAAATAGAGTCCAAAAACTCTCCAAAATGTAACGTTTTCGATATCAATTTCCAAATTTTTAAGCGCCTACACAAAAAAGTCCCTCTTTCTTATGCTATAGAGAAGGGGGCAGCTCATGAAACATCCAGTACATTATGATATTTACCTTTTCATCATGCTGATTATTGTGATTGGTGTTTTATTAATATTTTTACTTGATAATCTATTACAATAGATGAAAAAATCAGTGATACGCTCACTGATTTATTTTTGTATAGAATAGCCACCATCCACAGGTATACATACGCCATTGATATAATTGCTCTGTTTACTGGCTAATAACAATAATAATCCATCCACATCTTTGTAACAGCCCCAACGTTTTGCGGGTATATCATGTAAGATACTTTCATCATAATGGTTGCCATCACCAGCCATTAAAGAAGTTCCAGTTGTCATAAAACCAAAAACAATAGCATTGACCTGAATATCATCTTTTCCAAATTCCATCGCCAAATAACGTGTCATAGCATCAACGGCACCTTTACTTGTATAATACGCACAATATTGAGAAGTATGTTTTGGCAATATACCACTGGCATTGATGATTTTACCGCCACATCCCTGTTTTATAAACTGCTTGATCACTTCCTGTGCTAAGATAAATGCCGCATTCACATTGATATCCATTGTCATTTCCCATTCTTGTTTATGAATGTTCAAGGTATCTTCCTTTTTCATGATACCCGCAAAATTCAATAAGATATCAATATGTCCATAAGCAGCCAACACTTCTTTCATTAAAGTATAGATAGCACCCGGTGTCGTAAGTGATATCGTAAGGGAATGATATCGTCGCCCCATTGCTTCTACCTCTTTCTTTAAATCCTGATCATCGCCAATACTGACACCAAATATATCTGCGCCATGACGTGCAAGTGTTAATGCCATTGCATATCCCATACCTTGGCTGGCACCGGATACCAAAGCAACTTTTTCATGTAAATCAAATTCTTCCATGATGATTCCTCCATTCTTTTTTATTAGTATGAACAGATAAAATATTTCTAAACCTATTGACAACTGTGTATATACATTGTATATTGTATATGTCCAATATATACACTTTGATGATTGGATGAAGGAGTGAAGTTATGAATATCATTATTAGCAATGCCAGCGGAAAGCCAATCTATGAGCAAATTGTCGCACAGATAAAACAGCTGATCATGACAGATGTTTTAAAAGAAGGGGACGCTCTTCCATCTATGCGTGTACTTGCGAAAGACTTGCGTATATCCGTTATCACAACAAAGCGGGCTTATGAAGAATTAGAAAGTGAAGGGTTTATTGAAACCGTAACTGGAAAAGGAAGCTTTGTGGCTGGCAGAAATAAAGAACTGATTAAGGAAGAACGATATCGCCAGATAGAGGAATTGTTAAGCAAGGCCTGTGACATCTCCAAAACAAGTGGTATCGCCTATGAAGAATTAGTTGATATTCTATCACTCATATATAAGGAGGCATAAGTATGGAAAGCATACTGGAAATAAAACATATGAAGAAAAGCTATCCTGGCTTTCAAATAAAAGATTTATCTTTAACAATTCCCAAAGGTGTCATTATGGGATTCATTGGAGAAAATGGCGCAGGCAAGACCACAACCATCAAAGCGATTCTGAATATGATTCATATCGATGGTGGAGAAATCACAGTATTTGGGAAAGATGCAATAAAAGATGGAAAAACAATTCGTCATGATATTGGCGTGGTTTTATCAGAAAGCAGTTTTCCTGAAAATATGAACCCTGTGCAAATTGAGCATGTATTATCCAGCGTATATCAAACATGGGATTGTGCATATTATCATGAATTACTTCAAAATTTTCAGCTTCCTAAAGATAAACGTATCAAAGATTATTCAAAAGGAATGCGCATGAAACTTAATATCACAATGGCACTTGCACATCATCCAAAGCTATTGATTTTAGATGAAGCAACCAGTGGACTGGATCCAATTATTCGTGATGAAATTCTGGATGTTTTTATGGATTTTATCCAGGATGAAGAACACAGTATTTTCCTGTCTTCTCATATCACCAGTGATATTGAAAAAGTAGCAGATTATGTAACATTTATCCATAAAGGTGAGATTGTTTTAAGTGAACAAAAGGATGAATTACTGGAAAGCTATGGTATCTTAAAAACAACGCCAGAAATATTTACAGCATTGAAGGAAGATGAATATGTGGCATATCGTAAATCTTCATTTACATTAGATGTATTGGTCAAAAATAAAGATATGATACTAAGAAAAATTCCTGATGCGATTATTGATCAGGCATCCTTAGAAGATATCATGTTGTTTACAGTGAAAGGAGAACGTTTATGATTGGGTTGATGAAAAAAGATTTCTACAATGTTGGAAGTTCTTTAAAAATTTATTTTCTAATTCCTTTGTTGTTTGCGGTTCTTGGTTATCAAGATGGATCTACGGATCTATTAGCATTTGGAACATGTTTTTTAGGAATATTTATCGTCATTAGCAGCTTTGCATATGATGATATGGCGCATTTCAATAATTTTGCATTGACACTTCCTATTGATCGTAAAGATCTGGTTATTTCCAAGTTTTTGATATCTAATTTATTTTTAGTCATTGTCTTAATCATCAGTAACTTATTCGCAAATGGAATTGCTATGCTGGCACCTGATAAATTTGTGAACTTCAGTCCTGTATATTTCTTAGAATACACATATATCGCCAGTATGATTGTCAACATCTTAGCATCCATTATTTTGATTATCATGTTTAAGTATGGCTCAGAAAAGGGTAGAATTGTATTTCTAGTAACTTTTCTTGGGCTTGGTTTTATTGGCGGGTTACTTGGAAAAGTATTTGGAGAGCCTGATCTGAGTGGAATTACAGTATTTTTAGACCAGTATCTGTCATATCTGATACTTCCAATCAGTTTAGGCATAGAAGCAATCGCCATTGTTATTTCAAATAAAATCATGAAGAAAAAAGAACTGTAAGGTATTCTCACAAATGGGAATATCTTTTTTTTGTTAATCTATTGACAGATGAGAATGTATCATATATACTAAGTTTGTAAGTTGGTTACTCAACTAACAAACTAAACAACATACCGACGACAGAAAGGAGGATGGTGATGCGAATCGATCCTGCAAGTGATAAACCAATATTCCTTCAGATTGCAGAAGGATTAGAGGATGATATTTTTACTGGTATTTTTGAAGAAGAAGCTCAGATACCAAGTACGAATGAAATGGCAGCCATGTGGAAAATCAATCCACATACCGTTTTAAAAGGAATGAATATTCTTGTTGATGAAGACATGATATACAAAAAGAGAGGATTGGGGATGTTTGTGAAAGAAGGCGCTGTACAGAAAATCAGAGAAAAACGTCAGAAAAATTTCTATGATACATATATAGAAAGTCTGGTGGAAGAAGCAAAGAAGCTTGGCATGAGTTATGAAGAAATTATACGACTGATAGAAAGAGGGTATGGAAATGGAAGCAATTAATGTAGCGAATATAACAAAACGTTATGGGGATATTTATGCATTGGAGCATGTGGATCTTAACTTTGAAGCAGGTAAAATCTATGGCTTGCTGGGAAGAAATGGCGCAGGAAAATCGACTTTATTAAAAGCTATGACCAATCGTATCTTCCCTGATGATGGTGTGATTTATTTAAATGATCAGCCAGTAATGGAGAATGATGAAGTATTGCATCAGATGTATTTGATGAGTGAAGAAGATATGTATCCAAAATCTATGAAGGTAAAAGATGTGTTTCACTGGACAGATGAATTTTATGGCTGCTTCAACATGGAAAAAGCAAAAGAACTTGCGAAAAAATTTGAATTAAATATCAACAAAAAAGTAAAAGATTTATCAACGGGCTATCAATCAATCTATAAACTGATCATTGCGTTATCCTTAAATGTTCCTTATGTTTTTCTGGATGAACCGGTACTTGGATTGGATGCCAATCATCGTGAAATGTTTTACAAGCTGTTGTTAGAAACTTATATGGAAAAACAGCAGACCATTGTGATTGCGACTCATCTGATTGAGGAAATCGCTAATCTGATAGAAGAAATCATCATTTTAAAAAATGGTAAAGTGATTGTGAATCAGCCGATAGAAGATATTCTTGCGGCAGGTTATAGTGTTTCTGGACTTGCAAAAGATATTGATACCTATTGTGAAGGGAAACATGTACTTGGCTACGATGTCTTAGGTGGATTAAAGATAGCTTACATCATGGGGGAAGTAGATAAAACTTCATTAAAAGATACAATGGAGATCAATCCATTAAATCTACAGAAATTGTTTGTGGAATTAACAAAGAAAGAGGGAGAAATATGAGATTAAAACAAGCATTTAAATATCAGATATGCTCCAGTTTCAAGGCAGTGGGTATATATTACAGTATCATGATTGCGATTCGTTTGGCGATGGTTGTGATATTTGTTTTATCAGGAAATCAAAAAACAAATATGTCAGCTATGGAAAGTAATTCCATGGTGTTTATGGGATTTTTAGGGGTATATTCCATCTTAGATGATTTTAAATTTTTCTTACAGAATGGATATTCACGAAAATCACTTATCAAACTTTATACATGTCAGTTTCTTGCAGTAGGAGCGATTATTTCTATTGTTGAAATTATACTGGCAATCGCAACTTCTAGTATAATGAATTATTCATCATTGTTTATGCAGCTATATGGATCACAGCCTTTGATTATGCAGTTCTTATGGCTGTGGGGCATCTATTGTATCATCGGTGCAGTTGCATTATTGATTACGATCATTAATTTCCGCTTATCTAAGTTTTCAAGAATCGTCATATTTATTGCATTTCCAATTGCATTAGTAACACTGATACCAGCGATTGATCATTATTTGTTGCAGGGTGTTGTAATGTCAGCTATCTTTGATTTTGTATTATATTTCTTTGGACTACAAGGTTCTGTGAATTTGGTAGCACCTGTGATAAATTTCATTATCGTATTTATCATTGCATGTGGTTTAGCTTATGTTGCTATACGCAAAATGCCAGTTTTTAAATAAAAAAATCAACCGTCATGGTTGATTTTTTATAAGCGGTTAGAAAAATAGCGTTTTGATAGATATTTGATCAGTAAGGAAATTGTGACAATTCCCACAAATATCAAGTTAAGGGTATCATTTAGATATCCTAAAATACTAAGAATACAGATTGCGTATAGAATTGCCAAACTCAAAAATTGAAAGGCTAACTGATCAGATTTTTGTTCAATCTGGATATTACGTTCATCATTTCTTTCAATGCGTTTTTCGCTTGGCATAGTATCTTTTTGAATGAGTCTTCCCCATGGACGATTAGATGCAATCAATAAGGTAATTCCAATAATCAAAAAAGCAAGTGGTGCATTTCCAGCATCAGGAAAAATCGTTTCTAAGAAAGCCGGTTTTGTGATAAAAATATATAAGGTAAACATAAGGATAGCAATCGAAATCAAATTTCCAAGTAAAACAATAGGTATCATAATTTTTTTGTGATTCATACATCATTCCTCCTCATAAATAAAGATGTCTTCTATGCGCATATGAAAATAATGGGCAATTTTAAACGCTAGTAAAATAGAGGGATTATATCGTCCATTCTCTAAAGAACCAATCGTCTGACGTGATACTTCCAGGGCTTTTGCCAGATCTTCCTGACTAATTCCTTTTCGTTTCCTTATTTCTTCCAGTCTGTTTTTCATATTTCACCTCAAATGGAAAGCTAACTTTACATTACCAGTATACAATATATCAGAATGGAAAGCAAGCTTTCCATATGTAAAATTTACCTATGAAAACACTTACTTTTCAAACATAATACGATATACTTATGGTAGAGAGGGTGATAGGTGTGAAGAAAATTATTTTTCAGGATATTGATGGGGTATTATATCCTTGTTTTCATCGTGGTCGTTTAAAAATGAATCAAGATCGTGTAAAAGCCAAATTGATCGCTACAGATAGCTATTATGAAGATGCCAATGCCAAAGATTTACTGGCTTCTTATGAAGGCTTTGATAAAGATGCAATGAAGCGTTTAAAAAAATTAGTTGATGAAACGGGCGCATATATCGTTGTATCATCCTCATGGCGGTTTATGCATACCATAAAAGATTTTAAACAGATGTTTCATATTCATGGCTTAAAAGATGCGGTAATTGATATCGCACCTATGGCATCCAGTTTTCTTAAAGAACCATCCATTGAAGAATATCTCCATGCACATCCTGATATTGATGCGTATGTTATATTAGATGATATCAACATGGAGTCCCATTTTCCAGGACATTGTGTTGTATGCCCAGATGTATTTGATGAAGAATGTTTAGAAAAAGCTCTTAAAATACTTAAATAATAAAGAAAAGTCGTATCACCTTTTCAATAGATGATACGGCTTTGTTTATGATAATGCCATTTTTAAGACATGCTCACCATTTAAAAATCCATAATCTTTCCGATCAATAACTTTGACAACTTTATCAGGTAATTTCTTTTGTATCTCATCTAACATTGCAAATAGTTCTGGTGTCAATAAGATAATATCGGCATTTTTTCCACGACTTTCAATCTTAGAAGCACTATCCATATGGATGCTAACATCAATATCATTGGCTTTTGCGACTTTATACATTCTGCTAATGAGAAAATTCATATTCGCAGTATAATCAGTAGACATTGATGTAATAGAAAAAAGTATAATTTCTTTATGGCCGATACCTTTAAATTCTGTGAAATCTTCATGTTGAATATTTTTTTTCATAATATCTGTCCTCTCATGTTTTATATCATCATTTTCTATATATATTATAAGAAAAAATATGAATTAGAAGATACAATGCTCACAAGTGGTCGATTATGATACATGAATGGAAGAAAAAAGTAAAATGTACTATGTTATGCATCAATTTCTATAAGGATACGAGTCACATATTCATTATGATTCATCTGTGCAATATCCGCAATCAGATATTCTTCATATGCAAATGTACCCAGCTTTATATTATTTTGCATCGCATAGGCCATCATTTGATCATATGTATCAGTAATGGTATCATAAGGACCATGGTGCCATCCACATATATAATCTCGCTCTTTACAAACTCTCGTCTTTTCAGGGATTTCAATATCAACATCGACATAAAGATAAGAAAAATTTAAATAATCCTGATTGCGAATAGCCTCTACACTGATCATGTTGCCAACACTTTGCTGCATATTGATATTATTCTCTTTGATAAACTGGATATATTCCTGCATGAAATTCACAAATGAGGTATTATTGGAATTCTCCATGTTATCACTGCATAAAATAATTCGCTGTGGTAGATGTGTGATACTGATGGGATCATCTTTATGACATAATGCCTCCTGTGTACTGTCTTTCATCCATTGCATCATTGATTTTACACCTTTTAAATATTCAATCAAGGAATCAATTTCTTCAAACTTATCTTCTAATAAGGATAAAAATAAAGAAGGATCCCGTTTACTTAAAAAAACTTTGATATCTTTTAAAGACATGCCCATCTTTTTTAAATTCATAATAACTAAGAACGTATCATATTGACGGTAGCTGTAATAACGATAACCATTTTCAGCTTTGTACTCTGGTTGAAATAAACCAATATCGTCATAATGAAATAAGACGTGTTTTGGTATATCACAGATTTTAGCGAACTCACCTGCGGTTAAATATTTATTTTTCTTCAAAAAAATCACAATCCTCTCTTGACTATAAGGTTACCTTATAGTTTATGATAAGGTAGTTTCACGAAGAAATCAAGAAGGGAAGGGATAATATGCGATTAATATTACATTATTTGAAAAAATATAAACTGCTGGTGTTTATCAATGTAATATCTGTTTTCGGATTCGCACTGGTGGAGCTGGGTATTCCAACAATCATTGCAGAAATGATTGACCAGGGTGTTTTGCGAAGTGATGAAAATTATCTGATTCAGATGGGACTTGTGATATTACTAATTTCAATTATCGGTGTATCCATGACGATATTATTAGGATTTTGTTGTGCAAAAATTTCTACCAATATCACCAGAGATATCAGAAATGATATTTTTGAAAAAGCACAGAAATTTACAGCACATGAGTTTAATCAATTTGGCATTAGCTCTATGATTACAAGAACAAACAATGATGCATTTCAGATACAGATGTTTGTCAATGTATTACTTAGAACGGCCTTAATGACTCCGGTTATGTTTATATTCAGTTTTATCATGACGGCAAGAGCGTCATTGCCATTATCTGGCATTATTGCGGCAACGATACCATTTATTATTTTAGGAGTATTTGCTGTCGCAAAATTTAGTAAGCCGATTTCAGAAAATCAGCAGACATCATTAGATGAATTAAACCGTATTTCAAGAGAAAATTTAAGTGGGATCAGAGTCATTCGTGCATTTGATAATGATGCATATGAACAAAACCGATTTGAAGGTACAAATGAAAAATTCACCGGATATTCTAAGAAACTGTTTAAATTAATGTCATTGACACAGCCGGTATTCTTTTTATTGATGAATATCGCAGGTTTATGTATATTCTGGGTCGCAGCTCATTTAATAGCGGATGGATCTTTACAGGTTGGACAATTGGTAGCCTTTTTAGACTACTTATTCCATGCCATGTTTAGTATCATGTTATTTTGTACCGTGTTTATGATGTATCCACGTGCTGAAGTCAGTGCCAAACGTATTGAAGAGGTATTTGATGTAGATCCATTGATTAAATCAAAATCGGAAACAAAAGAAGCGAAAAATGAAACAACGATTCGCTTTGATCATGTGACTTTTGTGTATCCTGATGGTGAAGAAGCGGTATTAAAAGATATCAGCTTTGAAGCGAAAAAAGGAGAAACCATAGCCTTTATCGGAAGTACAGGATCTGGAAAGAGTACGTTAATCAATCTGATTCCACGTTTCTATGATGTAAGCAAAGGTACGATTTATATTGATGGTATTGATATCCGTGATTATGATGTAAAAGAACTAAGAAGCAAATTAGGTGTCATTCCACAAAAAGCATTCTTGTTTAGTGGCAGTATCAAAGAGAATATCTGTTTTGGAAAAGAAGATGCAAGTGATGAAGAAATCATACATGCAGCACGTGTTGCTCAGGCATATGACTTTATTATGGAAAAAGAGCATGGTTTTGATGAAGAAATATCAGAAGGAGCAACCAACGTATCAGGGGGACAGAAGCAGCGTTTATCTATAGCACGTGCTATCATCAGAAAACCTGAAATTTATATATTTGATGATTCTTTCAGTGCGTTGGACTTTAAAACGGATGCTGTTTTACGTCATGAATTGAAAAAAGAAACCAAAGAAGCAATTGTTATGGTGGTTGCCCAGCGTATTTCTTCTATTATGGATGCAGATAAAATCGTCGTATTAAACGAAGGAAATATTGTAGGTATGGGAACCCATAAAGAATTATTGAAAAATTGCGAAATCTATCATGAAATTGCTCTATCTCAATTAAGTGAGGAGGAACTTGCTCATGAATAAACATAAGTTATCAAAAGCAAAACGTGATATCAAAGGATTGATGCCGTTCATTGCACCATATAAATGGCAGCTGTTTGGTGTTGTCCTTATGATTATTGTAACAACCGTATCCTTGGGACTTGCGCCAGGATATGAAGGAAAGATCACAACACGGTTAATGCAAGATGTTACTACAAGTTTAGAAAATAAAACAAGCATTCAGGTACATTTTGATCAGGTGCTTCGTTATATGACAATTTTGTTTGGATTTTATTTAGCAAAAACATTCTCGCAGGCATTTGGTACAATCTGGCTGACCAATGCAATTCAGCATTCTATGCGGGATTTGAGAAGTGCCATGATGAATAAAATTAGAAAACTTCCTGTACGTTACTTTGATTCACATCACTATGGAGATGTATTAAGTCGAATCACCAATGATATTGATGCGATTTCAAATGCACTTCAACAAAGTGTTTTACAGGTGCTAAGTGGTATTTTAACCATTCTTATGGCATTGTTTATGATGTTTTCAACCAACGTGACCATGGCATGTATTGCTTTTATGATCATTCCATTGACTTTGCTCATTACGCAATTTGTGGTAAGAAAAAGCCAGAAACTGTTTCAGGCACAGCAAAATGCTTTGGGAGATTTAAATGGCGCTATTACGGAGATGTATACCGGGTATAATGAAATCCTGCTTTATAACAAACAGGAAGAAAGTATTCATAAATTCAAAACTATCAATGAAAATTTAAGAAAAAATGCTAGTCGTGCGCAGTTTGTATCCAGTGCTATTGGACCATTAAATTCTTTTGTGACCTATTGTACCATTGGTGTTGTTGCTGTTGTTGGTACCATTGATATCATTCATGGAAGACTTCAGGTTGGTAATTTACAGGCCTTTGTACGATATATCTGGCAGGTCAATGATCCATTATCCCAGGTTAGCAATCTATCCTCCCAGATACAAAGTGCCTTTGCGGCATTAGGACGTGTCATGGATGTGTTGAATGAACCAGAAGAAGTCGCAGAGAAACAGCCTGCGGAAACATTAGAAAATGTAAAAGGCAATGTTAGCTTTTCACATGTGAAATTTGGTTATAATGATGAAATATTAATGAAAGACTTAAACTTAGAAGTAAAGAGTGGTCAAATGGTTGCTATTGTTGGACCAACCGGTGCTGGCAAAACTACCTTAATTAACCTGTTACTACGTTTTTATGATGTCAAAGGCGGAAGCATCAAAATTGATGGTGTGGATATCCGGGATATGAAACGTGGCGAATTACGAAGTATGTTTGGTATGGTATTACAGGATACCTGGCTGTTTAATGGTAGTGTGTATGATAATATTCGGTATGGAAGATTAGACGCACGAAATGATGAAATTGTAGAAGCAGCAAAAATGGCAAATGTTGATCATTTTATCAGAACGTTACCTGAGGGATATCATTCCTTTATTAATGAAGAAGCAAATAACATCTCCCAGGGAGAGAAACAATTATTGACGATTGCCAGAGCAATTTTAAAAAATCCATCTATTTTAATTTTGGATGAAGCAACCAGCAGTGTTGATACACGATTAGAAAAAATGTTGCAGGATGCAATGCAGAAAGTTATGAAGGGCAGAACTAGCTTTGTGATTGCACATCGTCTTTCCACCATTCGTAATGCTGATTTAATATTGGTTATCCAAAATGGAGATATTGTGGAGCAAGGGACACATGAGTCCTTAATGGAACAAAAAGGATTTTATGAAAAACTATATAATAGTCAATTTCAGGAAGAGGAAGAATAAAAAACTTCCTTTTTTTATGTCAATTGCATGGTCTAAATTTTTACACCGAAAAATCACATATTAATCACGCACATACCATGGTTTATACCACAAAAGTTATGGTAAAATGGTCTAAAATAGATAAAAAAAGCATAAAATTTAGAAGAAAAACACAAAAAAGTTGAAAAAAAACAAAAAAAATGGAAGTGCTTAAAACCTTTATTTTAAAGGCTTTTTAACACTTTTTGTGAGAACGTGGGGGAAGCTATCACACAAAAATAACAAAAATTTAAAGAAAACGCTTGCATTATTTCAATATCCGGTGTATTATATGTGTGTACTGAGGTGGTATAGACCACCAGAAAGGAGGACATCTCATGGTTAATATACTGCTAGTTTGCTCTGCTGGTATGTCAACAAGTATGTTGGTAAAGAAAATGCAGGAGGCTGCTGCTAAAGACGGCATTGAAGCAAATATTTGGGCGGTCGGAGATGCAGAATCACCAACCAATGCACCTAAAGCAGACGTTATTATGCTTGGGCCTCAGGTTCGTTTCTTAGAAAAGAAGATGAAGGACTTAGTAAAAGACGCAAAACCTGTTCAGGTCATTGATATGGCATCTTATGGAACAATGAACGGTGAGAAAGTCTTAAAACAAGCATTGTCACTAATCGGCAAATAAGGCTAGTTTGTCGGACAGTGTAAAAAAATATTTCATTTTTAGGAGGAGAAAGAAAAAATGGAAAAATTCACAGCATGGATGGAGAAACATTTTGTGCCAATCGCTGCCAAAATCGGTTCTCAAAGACACCTTGTAGCAATCCGTGATGGTTTCATCGGGATTATGCCAGTTACAATGGCAGGTGCTATCGCTACATTATTAAACGTATTCTTCCGTGACTTACCAAACAACTACTTACCAGATCTTCACATCGCTGATACTTTCAGCTGGTTGATCGGAATCAATGGATGTGTTTGGTGGGGAACTCTTGCAATGCTTGCAATTGCATTCTCATTCTCATTTGGTTACACATTAGCAAAATCATATGATACTAACCCTCTTGCAGGTGGTTTAGTTTCTACAGCTGCTTTCATTACTGTATTATCACAGAGTGCAAGCGGAATTGCTTATACATTGCCAGGCGTTACACCAGATTCATTATCAGTATTACAGGGACTAGGCTTAGACGTAGTTGCTGATGCTGCTAATAATGCTGTTGTATTAAATAATGTAGGTGGTTGGGGATTCCTGCCATATGCATGGACAAACGCTCAAGGTCTGTTTACAGCATTAATCGTTGGTTTAATCTCAGTTATGATCTATTCAAAACTGATGATCAAAAAAGTTACTATCAAATTGCCAGAACAAGTACCACCAGCTGTATCTAAAGCATTCGCAGCAATTATTCCAGGTACTGCAGCAATTTATGCAGCAGGTATTATTCAGCAGATTTGTACAATGACAACAGGAAACGGCCTTCCAGAATTAATCATGGAATTCTTACAGGCTCCATTCCAGAACTTATCTCAGGGACCATTGACAATCGTAATTATCGTATTTGCAGTTCAGTTATTCTGGTTCTTTGGTTTACATGGACCAAACGTATTGTCACCAATCTTAGATGGTGGTTATATCCCTCTATTGAACAAAAATACAGATATCTATAACGTAGGTATGGACGCTGGAAAATCATTAAGCGATCTTATCCCAACAATGTTCACATGGACTCGTGGATCATTCGATGCATTCATTTGGATGGGTGGTTCAGGATGTACAATCGCATTATTAATCGCAATCTTCATCTTCTCTAAACGTGATGATAACAGAGCAGTTGCTAAATTAAGTTTCCCAATGGGATGCTTCAACATCAACGAACCAGTTATCTTCGGTTTACCAATCGTATTAAATCCAATTTACTTCATTCCATGGTTGATTACACCAGTTATCCTGGCTCTAATCGCTTATGGTGCTACAGCTGCTGGATTAATTCCACCAGTATTCATTACAGTTCCTTGGGTAGTTCCACCAGTAATTTACGCTATCTTAGCTACAGGTGGTAACATCATGGCCGGTGTAATTGCTGCTATCAACTTAGTAGTTGCTACATTATGCTGGATCCCATTCGTTATCGTTGCAAACCGCATGGATACAACTCAGGAATAAAAAAACTAATATAGACAAAAGTAAATAAGGAAGAAAGATCGTGTTCTTTCTTCCTTAATTGCTTTTATAAGAGGAGGTACTTATTAATGGAAGGATTAGAATTAACTTGTTTTCAGATTATTTCGTCAGTAGGAATGGCTAGAAGCTTATTTATTGAAGCTATTCAGGAAGCAAAAGCAGGAAACTTTGAAGCAGCAGAACAGAAAATTAATGAAGGTAATGAAAATTTCACAACAGGACATCATGCACATGCTCAGTTGATTCAGCAGGAAGCTAGTGGTGAAGTTACTCAGATGACTTTATTATTAACACATGCAGAAGACCAGTTGATGAGCGCAGAAGCTTTCAAAATTTTAGCACAGGAATTTATCGATTTATATAAGGAAATTAAGAAATAGGTTAGGAAAAAGGAGATTTGATCATGGAAAACAAAATTTACATCAGTTGTGGACTGAATCAGGATTTTATCATCGATTTATTAGAAAAATCTACTGAAGAAGGTATTTCTTATAAATACGAAGGAAAAAAAGGAATTAAACTAGAATTTACTGTTAATACAGATGATGTTGCAAAAGCAATGGCTATCGCTAAAGCAGCTATCAAAGGTACTCAAATTGGAAGTGTTATGTATTTCCAAATTACTGATAAATAAAAAATAACAGTAAAAAATCTATATTTTATTTCAATTTTGAAGTAAAATAAAAAGGCAATAGAAAGATAACAATAAGAAAAGGTGATATTATGACACGCTGGGGTTTATTTTTAGCAAGTATTGGATGTATTATGATTATATTTTCGCAAACAACAAAAGATTCAGGAGTATCTTTATCAACTTGTTTAGCTGGAGTACTTGTCGCTATTGCAGGTTTTGTGTTAGTATATAAAGACAAAAAGAATGCAAAGTCAAGTAATAAGCCGGCTAAGAAAAGATAAGGAGATATAGATATGGAAGTATGTGAAAAATTATATGTAGGTGCTAGTGAATTTTGGGAAGTATTACAAACTTCATTAGCTTATGATATTACACAGGCAACAGGTAAAAATGTAAGACCAAAACAGATTAAAAAAGGTTATACTTATACGAAAACCCTGAAAAACAAAACAGGAAGAAAAGGATCTGTTAAGGTAACCATAACAGAATTTGAGGAGCCTGTAAAATATGAGGCTAAATTTGAAAGTTCTCAAGGTGTAAATTATATCGCTTATGAAATCGAACAACTTGATGCTGATCACATTGGGGTAACATATCGTGAAGGATTTGATGCTGCTACCGGAACAAAAGCAGTAAACTTCAAGATTATGTCTTTCTTCTATAACCGTGGTGCTAAGAAGAAGGCAACAAAATTGTTGCGTGCCATTGAGAAAAGCATACTTGATCAAAAAAAAGAAAATGAAAAAATAGAAAATAAAGAGGAAGCTATTCCTGAGCAAGAAGAAAAGAAATAGCGCTCTAAAGGAGGCTAATCATGGCTAGATTAGGGATATCACTATATCCAGAACATTCGACATTAGAAAAGGATAAGGCATATGTTACACTTGCAGCAAAATACGGATTCAAAAGAATTTTTACTTGTCTGTTAAGTGTTGAAAAAGAACGTGAAGAAATTTTACGCGAATTCCGTGAATTAATTGATCACGCTCATAGTTATGGAATGGAAGTCATCCTTGACGTAGCGCCATTTGTATTTGAAAAATTAGGCGTTTCTTATGATGATTTATCTTTTTTCAAAGAAATGCATGCGGATGGGATTCGTCTAGATGAAGGATTTGATTCATTAAAGGAAGCTTTAATGAGCTATAACAAAGAAAATTTGAAAATCGAAATTAACGCAAGTTTAGGTACGAAATACTTAGACAATATTATGAGTCACTATCCAAAGCTGGATAACATTATTACTTGCCATAACTTCTATCCACAGAGATTTAGTGGAATCAGTTATGAACATTTTGAAAAATGCAGTAAGGATATTAAAAATTTGAATGTAAAAGTTGCAGCATTCGTTAGTTCTCAGGCAGAAGGAACTTATGGTCCTTGGCCTGTAAATGAAGGATTATGTACTTTGGAAATACACAGGGACTTGCCAATTGATGTGCAGGCTAGACATTTATTTGCCACAAGACTGGTAGATGATGTTATAATAGCAAATGCATATGCAACTGAAGATGAGTTGAAAACACTTTCAACAATTGATCCAGGTCTATTAACTTTCAAAATCGACTATGAAGCAGAACTTCATCCAACAGAGGAAAAGATTCTGTTTGAGCATCCACACTTTGTACGTGGTGACATGAGTGAATATATGGCACGAAGCACAATGCCTCGTGTAACATTCGCAAAAGAAAGTGTTCCACCAAAAAATACAAGAGATTTAAAACGTGGAGATGTTGTCATTGTAAATGATGAATATTCTCGTTATAAAGGTGAACTTCATATTGTTTTGAAAGATATGCCTAATGATGGTAGAAAGAATGTCATTGGACATATTCCAGCTGATGAAATTATGTTATTAGATTACATTAAGCCTTGGAGGTCATTCGGTTTCATGCGTTAAAAAAAGAAAGGTAAGGTGAAAATATGGCGACTCCAATCTATCGTAAGATCAAAGAAATGATTTTACAGGAAATTGAAGATAAACCTGCAAATTCGCCTATCGATTCTGAGCGTGAAATGGCGGTTAGATTTGATGCTAGCCGTATGACTGTGCGTAATGCAATAAATGAACTTGTAGAAGAAGGATTTTTGTACCGTGATAAAAATAAAGGAACATTTGTTGCGGATCGAAAATTTGTTAAGAAAACTCCTGTTTCAGCTTTGTTACAGGAAGATATCAGTGAATTTAACGTATTATATTTTAATGTAAAAAAGGCTGATGAAGCTGGTCCTGAAATAGCGGAACGACTTGAAATCAGTCCAGACGAAATGACACTAATTGTCTTGCGTTTGAATACCCTTAACACAAAACCTATTAGTGTGGAAGAGATATTTTTTATACGAAGCAGTATCAGCGAATCGGAATTGAATAATCTAAGACAATTATTAGATTTAAATGCGTATCTGAAAGATGGACGTATTATTCAGCGTTTTATTCCTATGCTGGTACCAGTACAATTCGCAAATCTTTTGAAGATAAAAATGAATACTCCTATTATTAGAGTGGAAACTGTAATAACCAGCAAGAGTGGAAAACCTCTTGTATACATAAAAGCATATAATAACCCTTTCGAAAAAATTATAGAAATTACAGAATAGTACCTGAAGCCCACAGGTACTTTTTTGATTAACGGGTTTTAAATTAGAGCTTTTTCATGTATAATAGTGTCATTCGCAAGGAGGAAATGAAAATGAACGATAACCGTATCGAAAAATATACCAAGCAATTTGGGACACGTTTTTCAAGAAAACAAAAAAATAAATTCAAGGATGAAATCGCAAAAGAATTTTCTGAATTAGGTTATGAAATGAAAGAAATCGAAGGAAGAAAATGGTTGAATAAAGCGAAAGATTATTTCTTTGGAAATATAAAAAATGCGAAAACTGTCATTGTTGTGCCATATGATACACCAGAGCGTAAAATATGGAATAAGGTTTTTTATTTTCCATTTGATGGAGAAAAAACAGCCAGCAAAACGATGGCCGCAACCTTTGTGCCAATTGTAGCATTATATGCAATCATCTTAATATTTGTATTCTTTGGTGGAAAGATGACGACAAACCCTATCATGACCGCAATGATTTCATTGATTATGTTTCTGCTGTTGCTATTTCTAGTATATTTTATGACACATGGAATTAGAAATACAAAGAATTTTACACGTAATTCTGCATCTATCATAGCAGCATTAGATATTGCGGAGGCATTAAGCAAGGATGAAAGAAAAAAAGTTGGGTTCTTATTTACAGATAAAAATAAAACACGTTATTTAGGTGCTGATATTGCTGGTAAAGAATTTAAAGATGCTGGAAAAAATCCAAATATCATTTGTTTAGATTGTATAGGCAAGGGAAGTACATTACAAATTGGATATCGCCCACAAAACAGAAAAATGGCACAGGAAGTTGTGAAATGTGATCCAAATAAAAAGAATATTGAAGTCGTTAAAATAGATGAAGGTATGCAATTTCAAAGTGCAATGGCACATTTTGATAAAGCAATCGTCATTAGTTGTGGAGAAGTTGACAATGATGGCAGATTGTATGTATTAGGTACAGGAACAGGGAAAGATAACAAGTTACAAGAGGAAAATTTAACAAGAGTGATTGGCATGGTCACAAACTATTTACATAAACAAAAATAAAATTAATTTGTTTTTTAAGAAAGGAGGGAACATATGAGGAAAGTATTATCCGTTCTTAAAAACAAAATATTTATTGTGACAGTATTAATATTGATTCAGCTTGCCGTATTTTTAGGTATTATATTTCAACTGAGTGAATATTTCGTTTGGATTTATTTCATATTAATTGCGTTAAGCTTTTGTATGAGTGTATATATCATTAATAAGAATGAAAATCCTACATATAAGCTTGCCTGGGTATTGTTGATTATGGCATTTCCAGTCTTTGGGGGATTGATTTATTTATTATTTGGTGGTCAAAAAGTTCCAAAAGAATTACGTAAACGTGACATGGAATCAGCGGAAACGGTTCAGGAAATTATTTGGCAGAATCAACAAATCATGGATGATCTTGAATTAGAAGATCCAATTGCACATAAACAGGCAAATTATATTTGGAAAAATGCTTGTTTCCCTATTCATAAACATACAGAAACGACATTCTTTCCAGTAGGAGAAGATAAATTCGAGGCAATGATTGAAGAGTTGAAGAAAGCAGAGAAATTTATTTTCTTAGAATATTTTATCATTGCGCCAGGATTGATGTGGGATACGGTACTAGATATCTTGATTGAAAAGGTGAAACAAGGCGTAGATGTCAGAGTATTATATGATGATGCAGGTTGTATTACAACCTTATCCCAAGATTATTATAAAGTATTAAACCGGCTTGGCATCAAAGCAAAAGTATTTAATCCAATTCGCCCGATGCTTGCGATGCAAATGAACAATCGTGACCATAGAAAAATACTGGTTATCGATGGAAAAGTCGGTATGACAGGTGGAATAAATCTTGCTGATGAATACATCAATAAGAAAGAACGGTTTGGACATTGGAAGGATTGCAGTGTTATGCTGAAAGGTGAAGCTGTATGGAATCTGACATTAATGTTTTTACAATTCTGGAATTATGATGAAAAAATAAAAGATGATGTATTCAACTTTAAACCATCTTTCCAAGAATTTTTAGAAATTGAAAATGATGGCTTTGTACAGCCATATAGCGATTCACCAACAGATGATGAAAATGTTGGGGAGTACACACATATCAATATGATCAACAGTGCTACAAAATATGTATATGCGACAACACCGTATCTTGTCATTGATAATGAAATGAAAACAACATTAATGCTGGCAGCAAAAAATGGTATTGATGTTAGAATATTGACACCACATATTCCAGATAAGTGGTATGTATTTGAAGTCACAAGATCCAATTATCGTGATTTAATAGAAGCAGGTGTTAAAATTTATGAATATACTCCTGGCTTTGTACATAGTAAAACATTCGTTGTGGATGATAAAATGGCCATTGTTGGGACAGTGAATATGGACTATCGTTCTTATTATTTACATTATGAATGTGGTGTATGGTTCTATAAGAGTAAGGTTGTTATGGATGTAAAAAAAGATTATATGAAAACATTAGAGATGAGTCATGAAGTTACATTGGAAGAATGCCGATCTGTAAAACTTCCAATTCGTATTATGCGTGCCTTTTTGAATTTATTCTCTCCAATGATGTAAAAAGAGCTGAAAAAGCTCTTTTTTATGCCTTTTTTCGTGAAAAAGCTTGATGATTTCTTTACCTTTTTGAATGAAAATAGTATAATAATAATCTATGAGGTGTATATAAGATGAGTAAAAAGATTGGTTTGATTTGTGAAGGCGGAGGAACAAAAGCAGCATATACCTGCGGTGTTTTGAAGTGTTTTTTAGATGAGCATATCGATTTTCCATACACAGCTGGAATCAGTGCAGGCGCAGAAGTATTGTTGCCTTTTGTTTCCAAACAAAAAGAAAGATTAAGAATTACCGGAGTTGATGCCGCAAGTGATCCACATGCCATTGGTGTCTATCCTTTATTACACGAACGTGGTGTGTTTGGCATACGCCATGTATGTAACTTTATTGAAGAACATGCACCATTAGATTATGAAGCATTTATGAAAAACCCTACACAATTGGATATCGGTGTATACAATATGGATACCAATGAAGTAGAATATTATGCAAAAGAATTCTTCGATAATGAAGAGCAGCTGTTAATGCAGGCATCTTGTTCTTTATTTTTATTGACTAGACCTGTGAAATTCCGTGGACATACGTATATGGATGCAGGATTGGTTGACATGATACCAATTGAACAAAGTATTCGTCAGGGAATGGAAAAGCATGTTTTTATTTCTACTAAGGAAGAAAACTATGTGCGTAAAGCTGCACCAGGCTGGCAGATACAATTAGCAAAATTGATGTATCCAGGCAACAAGCAGATTCGTGAGAATTTGAAGATTCGCCATATCAATTATCAAAAGCAATGGGGCATTGTACAATCTTTGGAAAAAGAGGGAAAAGCGCTGGTTCTTCGTCCTAGTGCAGATTATGGTGTCACACGTTATACCCATGATAAAGATTTATTACAAAGATGGTTTGATTTAGGATATGAAGATACAAAAAATCGTTTACCAATGATTAAAGAATTTATGGAAAAGTAGGCTTTCTTATGCAGAAAGCTTTTCTTTTTGTATAAAGTGGGTATAATGAGCAAGAGGAGTGATAATGATGAAACAGAAAACTTTTATGATGTTGAAACCTGATGCATTTACAAACCAGTATGAGGAAATACTGAAGGATTTGAAAGCACATGGCCTTAAAATAGAAAAACAGGTGAAATTAGAAGTAGATATGGATGTTATGAAAACCTTATTGGATCATTATAAAGGTGTTATTGATTCCATGGATAAAGCGTTTGATTTCCCGGGAAAATTATTTAATTCCTTTTACTATGATGGACCTCATTACATTATGCCAATGATGATAACGTATGAAGGGAATCAGGATATTATTGAATATACACGGGCACTTGTTGGTAAGACAAATCCAAAGGATGCTGGGAAAGATACGATTCGTGGTAAATACAGCCATGATGATTATGAGCAGGCAACAAAACAATGGCGCTTAGTAAATAATGTCATTCACGCAAGTGATTCCCATGAGAGTGCAGAAAGAGAACTTGCGATTTGGCGTAAATATTTTGAATAAGACATCTGGTGTGTCTTTTTCTTTACATTGCTAGTCTATCGTGATAGACTGAAGATAGAAAGGGTGTCTATAATAATAGACTATATGGCACAGAAAATGGAGAAAGCAATTTTACATGACAGGGAATATGATTTTATCAGTATTATTTGGGAAGTAGAACCAATTGCTTCTGGGGAGTTAACCAAAATATGTGAAAAACGTTTAGGCTGGAAACGAACAACCACGTATACGGTATTAAAAAAACTATGTGATAAAGGAATATTACAGAATCAAAATACGATTGTGACTTCCTGTTTGAAGAAGCAACAGGTACAACGATATGAAAGCAAACGATTGATAGAACGTATGTTTGATAATTCTTTACCAGCTTTTATCGCATCTTTTATGGATCATCGTAAATTAACGAAAGAAGAAGCAGAGCAATTAAAAGAAATGATTGCTGCTTATGAAGATGGTGATGATCATGACTGAGGTGTTTCAATTTTTGATCAAACAAAGTATTTCTATCAGTTATGTCATCATATTTGTGATGATCGTACGTTTCATATTAAAACGTTTTCCTAAAAAATATGCCTATGCTTTATGGATCATTGTGGCAATTCCATTATTGATTCCATGGCATATAGAAAGTGAATTTACATTACATCCTAAAATGGAAACAACTATGACAGAAATGTTAATAGCCCCTTCCATTGCAAAGGATACAGAAGATAGCACGTATATGGTAAGTGATGATAAGAAATCTGTGGATGAAACTATGCCTTATATCACAAAGGAAGCACAGGAGGAACCATTATGGAAAATCATTAGTATCTATATCTGGGCGATTGGTATATTGGCATTGTTTATAAAAAATGGCATGGCGTATGTACACTTAAAAAAACGCCTTGCTTCATCTATCGTGCGGGAACCTGGTATTTATCAAAGTGATGTTTCAGGAACTCCTTTTGTATTTGGCATCCTGCATCCAGCTATATATTTACCTGCGGATATTTCTGATCAAGAAGCAAAATATATCATTCTTCATGAACAGATGCATATCAAACGAAAAGATTATCTCATGAAATTATTCGCATATTGTCTAACTGTAATGTATTGGTTTCATCCATTGGTATGGCTTGCTTATATATTGATGGGAAAAGATATGGAGATGTCTTGTGATGAGGCAGTTATCAATAAATATCAGATACAGAAAAAAGCCTATGCACAAACGTTATTATCTTTTGCTTGTGAGAAATCACAGATACAAAATAGTGTTGTCTGTTTTGGGGAAGGAAATATAAAAGAGCGTATCAAAAACGTTTTAAAATTAAAAAAAATGAAAGTATGGCTATCGATTGTCTTGATTTTCATCATAATTGCAATCGGCATTGGTCTATGGACAACACCAAAACAAAAGGATAAGCAGTGGACAAGACAGGATGAAGATTATGTTAGTGATATTTATCAAGAACGTATGACACCTTTCGATCAATGGGTATCAAAATTAGATTATGGAGATACATTTAGCTATGAGCATTGTGAGCTTTCTGATAAAGATGGCATGGGACAACAGCAACTATTGATTACCATGAATACAACACAGGATCTTTCCTATGAACATTTCTTTACTTTGCAAGAGGAAGGTCTTAAGCAGAACGCTGCCGCCATATTGGCATTGCAGCAATCGGTACATCAAGTCATTTATCATTTAAAACATGATGATCAGGAATTGATGAAGATATATACGAAAAATAGTGAAGATATAGAACTTGAAGATGTTGATACATATCAAAAGATATATGATGAAGAATTACAAGCAATGAATCAAAAGCTGACAGATCAAGAGCTGCAGCAACAAAAAGAACTGTTTCAATCTTTATCAGCTTTTGTGCCAGAAAAATATTTGACACAAATGAATACAGCGAAAATAGAAACAGTGGATAATGTAAAGTTTTATATGTTTGGTAATTATGCAAGTACGCAAGATAAGAATGGTAGTTATACGTATCGATATAGTATACAAATACATTCCAACGATATGGGAATAAAGCATTTTGTATTTAAAAATTATGAAATATCTTCAGAATCTACAGGAAACAAGCTATCTGATCAACAGGCGCAACAGCTTGTGGATGACTTTGTGAAAACTTATCGTAAAGATGCAGCACAGTTATCTTTTCAAAAAGAGGCCATCCCTACACAGCATATTTATGATCCAGGACATGTGGAAAGCTGGGTAGCTCATCCAAAGCAAGATGTCACATTTGTCATTATGGTAGATGTAGATAAAGGTCAGATTATAGAAGCAAGTTTTGAAAGAGAATAGAAGGCGTATTATGCCTTCTTTTTCATGATATAATAGAGGGGAAAGCAGGTGATCTTATGCAACAGGAATCTTTATTTGAAGATAAAAGTGATACTCCTTTAGCAAGCCGTTTACGCCCCATGAGTTTAGATAAATTTGTTGGTCAAAAGCATTTGATTGGAAAAGGTAAAGTATTGTATCGACTGATTGAAGCGGATCGTATATCTTCTTTAATATTCTGGGGTCCACCTGGGGTAGGAAAAACAACCCTTGCGATGATTATCGCTCATCAGACAAAGGCCCGCTTTATCAATTTTTCTGCGGTTACCAGTGGTGTAAAAGAAATCAAAGAAGTCATGAAAGAAGCGGAAGTAAGCCGTCGTTTAGGAGAAAAGACCATTGTTTTCGTAGATGAAATCCATCGTTTTAATAAAGCACAACAGGATGCTTTTCTTCCTTATGTGGAGAAAGGCAGTATCATTTTGATTGGTGCGACAACCGAAAATCCAAGCTTTGAGATCAATGGAGCGTTGTTATCCCGCTGTAAGGTATTTGTTTTACAACCTCTTACAAGAGAAGATCTTGTAGAGCTGCTTCAAAATGCCATACATGATGAATTTGGGTTTAAAGGTGACCATGTTCATATAGATGATGATATGTTGTATATGATTGCCGGATTTGCGAATGGCGATGCCAGAACAGCTTTGAATACCTTAGAAATGATCGTACTCAACAGTGAACAAAAAGAAGATGGTATTTATGTCACCAAAGAAATCATGGAACAATGTATCAATCAAAAAAGTCTGTTGTATGATAAAAAAGGAGAGGAGCATTATAATATCATTTCCGCTTTGCATAAAAGCATGCGTAATTCAGATGTACAGGCATCGATTTATTGGCTTGCCAGAATGTTAGAAGCTGGTGAGGATCCTTTATATGTCGCAAGAAGAATCGTACGCTTTGCCAGTGAAGATATAGGTATGGCAGATAGCCGTGCTTTAGAAATCTGTATTGCGGCTTATCAGGCATGTCATTATCTGGGGATGCCAGAATGCAGTGTGCATTTAACACATGCCGTTACTTATTGTGCACTTGCGCCAAAATCCAACGCTTTATATATGGCATATGAAGCTGCGAAAAAAGATGCTTTACAAACAATCGCAGAACCAGTACCTTTACAAATCCGTAATGCGCCAACCAAATTGATGGCTGATTTACATTATGGAGAAGGGTATCAATATGCACATGATTATGATGATAAAATCACAAATATGAAGTGTTTGCCAGATGCTTTATTACATGCAATCTATTATGAACCAACCATGCAGGGAAGTGAACAAAAGGTAACACAACGTATGAAGCAGATCGAGGAATTAAGAAAACGCCATAAATAAAACATGGGACTTTTTAAAAACAGTCCCATGTATAATATACATCAGAGAAATCATGATTTATTAAATCTTCGTGGTTGATCATAAAGACGGCACAGCCACCATCCGCAAACATAAAATGATCACTTAGATCAGGTTGAAATAATGCCAGTACTTCATCATAAACCAATGCATCCAGCTCACTTCTAGGATCTCCTTGCATATAATAAGGATGCCCACTCATACGACTTGGCGTATAGCCAAGGGTATCATAAACCGCACTGCTTAAATAAACACTTGCTGGGTTGGAATCTAAATCTTTATGATATAATTTTTGATATGTTGATGCCATGATATCACTAAAATCTTCCATTTCAGGAATGGTCGGATATGACTTTTCTTCAATCTTGATTTTAATACAGGTATCCATTGGCTGTAATGGGAATTCTTCATCATTTTCAATCTTTGGCGGTGATTGAAGCTTTGTTTCATCTGTTTCTATATCATCAAAATAAATCACACGGAATGATTCATCATTGCTGGGATTTTCATAATGATACCCATACATATTGGCGCCATGACTTCCAGATATATATATTTGCAAAATACCATGATCAGGAAAACGATCGTTCTTTGGGAATTGGGAGAAATTGAATTGTGCCAGCATGATTAACGGCTGATTCTCCATACCAGCTTCTCGATCATATGGATAATCAAAATCAGGTGGTAAATATGGTGTACCACCAATCTTTGTATCATAAACATTAGCATTTCCATCTTCTGCCACCATGATATAGGCAGTTTCTTTTTCTGAATTCTTCAACATCTCTAAGCCTACTTGTTTTCCCTGTTCTTCAGCTATGGAAATATCTTCTTTCGTTAGTTCTTTTTGTACTGGCGGTTCTTGTTTTTTTGAACAGCTTGTCAATAATAAACTAACAGCGATCATCCATAAGAGTTTCTTTTTCATGTTCCCTCATCACCTTTCATTATTTATTATATCAGAAAAATTCTTTATAAAAATATCTTTTTATTGACGTAAGATAGGTGGCATGGTAAAATAAGGCAAATTAAAGATGATGAAAAGAAGAGTACGATACATAAACCTTCAAAGAGAGTTTCCAGCTTGGTGAAAGGAAATAAGGAGCGTGTATGGGAAGATGGTCTTGGAGTTGCATGGTTGAACATATAGTAGATCATGACGTGATGTCACGTTACAGGCAAAGGTATAACCTGCATATGCAGGCGTACTTATGAAGATTTCAATTGTGAGATTGAGATAAAATTAGGTGGTAACACGAGCTTTCGTCCTATGGATGAAAGTTTTTTTTGTAAAGAAAGGAAGATGAGCATGGAAAGATTGATGCCGGATATTCCATTTGATGAGGTATTACATTATCTTGGATGTAAAGAAGCAGATGAACATTTAACAAATCAGATACAGACACAAATCAAACGTGTTAAAGAACTAGCAAAGCCAAAGGTGGTGTATCATATCTCTACGATACATGGATATGATAATGATTTGAAAATCCCATTACATGGCAAAGATATCAGAGAATTATTGAAAACCTGTGATCAGGTGATCTTTATGGCTGCCACTCTTGGAACTGCAATCGATGTGGAAGCAAAACGTTTATCCTTAAAAGATATGGGAGATATGCTGGTATTTGATGCAGTATGTAATGCAGGTATTGAAGCATTCGCAAATGATTTTCAGGAAGAACTGGCACAGAAATATGCTAAGCAGCATCGTTATTTAACCGATCGTTTTTCCTGTGGCTATGGAGATTTACGCATCGATATACAGAAAACCTTTTGTGAACGTCTGGATACCAAACGTAAAATCGGTTTGTTTGTGAATGAATCTTCCTTATTGATCCCGCTAAAATCCATTACTGCGATGATAGGGATATCAGATAAAAAGCAGGAAAAGCGCATCAGTGGGTGTGCATACTGTGATTTAAAAGATACATGTGAGTTAAGAAAGAGAGGGAATCGTTGTGGAGCGTAATGTAATATATTTAGATGGTGGCATGGGTACCCAGCTACAGGCGAATGGTTTAAAACCAGGAGAATTACCAGAAGCATTTATGTTTGAACATGAAGAACTGCTTATGAAGCTTCATAGAAATTATATTGAAAGTGGCGCCCAGATTATTTATGCTAATACCTTTGGCGCAAATCGTAAGAAACTTGAAAAATGTCCATATAGTGTAGAAGAAGTGATTATGAAGGCTGTTGAGCTTGCGAAAAAGGCCGCAAATGGAAAGGCCAGAGTTGCTCTTGATCTTGGACCTATTGGAGAGCTGTTAGAGCCAAATGGCTATTTAAGCTTTGAAGAAGCGTATGATATCTTTAAACAACAAATTATCGCAGGAGTAAAGGCAGGTGTAGATCTGGTTGTTTTTGAAACAATGAGTGATCTGATGGAAATTAAAGCGGCGATACTTGCCGCAAAAGAAAACAGTGATATGGAAATCTTTGTGACAATGAGTTTTGAACATGATGGAAGAACATTTACCGGATGTAGTGTGGAAAGCTTTGGAATTACTGCCACAAGACTTGGCGTAGATGCCCTTGGCATCAACTGTTCCTTAGGACCAGCCGAAATATTGCCAATTGCCAGACGATTAGCTAAGGTGACACCCCTTCCTTTAATCATTAAAGCAAATGCAGGACTGCCAGATCCTATGAGCAATACGTATGATATGGATGCACAAAGCTTTGCAAGTCAGATGAAAGCTTATGAAGAACTGCCTGTTCGCTATGTGGGAGGATGTTGTGGCACAACACCAGCCTTTATTAAGGCACTAACAGAAACACTTGTTTCTACCTGCTCCGAAAGTTTATATGAAGAAGCAGGCTACACCTGTTCACCTACAAAATGCCTGAAACTAGATGATGTGCATGTGATTGGAGAACGTATCAATCCTACAGGAAATAAGCGAATGAAAGAGGCTTTGCGCCATCAGAATATGGATGAAATTTTATCCATTGCGATGGAAGAAGTAGAAGGTGGCGCTGATATTTTAGATGTTAACGTAGGATTGCCTGGTATCGATGAAAAAAGCATGATGGTAAAAGTCATCAAAGAATTACAGACGGTAATTGATGTTCCTTTACAGATTGATACAACGAATACAGAAGTCATGGAAGCAGCATTACGGATTTATAATGGTATCCCTATCGTAAATTCTTGTAATGGGGAAGAAGCCAATATGCAGGCAATCTTGCCACTCATAAAAAAATATGGCGCCAATGTCATCGGTTTGACACTGGATGAAAAAGGTATTCCAGAAACAAAAGAAAAACGTTTAGAAATTGGAAAGCGCATCACTGCATGTGCACAAGCCTATGGAATTGAAAAACAACGTGTGTTTTTAGATTGTTTAACACTAACAGTATCCGCCCAACAGGATCAGGCAAAACAAACATTACAGACATTAACTGCTATTCGCAAAGAACTGGGTGTACAAAGCGTACTCGGTGTCAGTAACATCTCCTTTGGGCTGCCGCAGCGTAGTATATTAAACCAGCATTTTCTAACGATGGCACTATCCGCAGGCTTAACAATGCCAATCATCAATCCTAATCAAAAAGTAATGATGGACGCAATCCGTGCGTATCGTGTATTATCTGGATTAGATAAAGACTGTATGGCGTATGTTGAGGCGTATGCCAATATGAGCAATCAACCAGTAACACAAACATCAAATAAAGAAGTCACACTTATGGAGGCGGTATGTAAAGGATTGAAAGATGAAACACGTCAATTGACCATCGAAGCATTAAAAGAAAAAGAACCATTGGATATCGTTAATGAACAATTGATTCCGGCTTTGGATATCGTTGGGGAACGCTATGAGAAAAAAGAAATCTATCTGCCAGGACTGATCAATGCGGCAACTGCCAGTCAGTGTGCATTTGAAGAAATACGAAAAAGTATTTTAAAAAGCGGTGCTGAAAGTATTTCCAAAGGAAAGATTATACTTGCGACTGTCAAAGGAGATGTCCATGATATCGGTAAAAATATCGTAAAAGTAGTATTAGAAAACTATGGCTTTACAGTCATTGACTTAGGCAAGGATGTACCAGTTGAAACAATTGTGGAAACTGCCATTCAGGAAAATGTTTATCTGATTGGATTAAGTGCATTGATGACGACAACATTAGCATCCATGGAGGCAACCATCCAGGCACTACATGACGCAAAACATCCATGTAAGATTATGGTAGGCGGTGCTGTTGTCAGTGAAGAATATGCGAAAAAAATCCATGCGGATTATTACGCAAAAGACGCAAAACAAAGCGCAGACATCGCAAAGGAGGTATTCCAATGTTAGATATCAAAGAACCCTTCTTATTTGATGGCGCATTTGGGACATATTATGCTTCTTTATATGATGAAGATATGCCATGTGAACTAGCGAATATACAATATCCCTCACGAGTCTTACAGATTCATCGGGAATATTGTGAAGCAGGTGCCAATGCCATAAAAACCAATACTTTGTGAACTAGCGAATATACAATATCCCTCACGAGTCTTACAGATTCATCGGGAATATTGTGAAGCAGGTGCCAATGCCATAAAAACCAATACTTTTTCTGCCAATGCCCAAAACCTTGATTGTACGAAGGAAGAACTTGAAAACATCATTCATCAGGGATATCTACTCGCAAAAGACATTGGTGAAGAATACCAGGTAGAAGTATTTGCGGATATCGGCCCAATGGCCCAGCAGAAAGGAATGGATCTTTTTAAGGAATATCAGGCAATCGTGGATATCTTTTTATCTTTAGGGGCCAACCGTTTTCTGTTTGAAACCTTTTATAATGATATCGCCTTAAAAGAAATCTGCGCCTATATCAAAGAAAAAAGTCCACAAAGCTATATCATCACAAGCTTTGCGTTAAGTGGGGATGGCTATACTAGACAGGGAATCAGTGGAGAAAAACTATTGATGGAAATGGACACATGTCCTTATGTAGATGCGATTGGCATGAACTGTATCTGTGGTCCAATGCATTTAGATCGCATTCTTCAGGGATTATCCATCAAGCATCATAAAATCAGTGTCATGCCAAATTCGGGATATCCAACCATTCTGCATAATCGTACCTTTTTTAGGGATAATTCAACCTATTATGCCAACGCAATGATGCAGATCATTACCCATGGCGCCAGTATCATTGGCGGATGTTGCGGTACGACACCGGCTTATATTAAAGCTATTCGTAAACAGTTGAAAATACAAAGTCCTAAAGTAGAATCAAGCACAAAAGAAATAAAAAATGATAAAAAAGAAATCATAGACCATGATCCTTTTCATCAGAAAATCAAACGAGGAGAAAAAATAATTGCAGTTGAATTTGACCCGCCAAATCATTGTGATATCGAGCATTTCATGGATAATGCCGCCTATTTGAAGCAGGCAGGTGTAGATGCATTAACCATTGCGGATTGCCCTGTGGCACGTGCAAGGGTTGACAGCTCTTTACTGGCTTGTAAACTACATCGTGAAATGGGAATGCATGTCATACCACATATGACCTGTCGTGATCGTAACATCAATGCGACGAAGGCTTTGCTGTTTGGTCTACAAATCGAAGGTGTGCATAATGTATTGGTTGTAACTGGTGATCCAATCCCTGCTGAAGATCGTAAACAGGTCAAAGGGGTATTCAATTTCAATTCTCAGCTTTTGGCTGGCTTTATCAACGATTTAAATCAAACTACCTTTCCACAGCCATTCTTAATTTGTGGCGCATTAAATATCAATGCAGTCAACTTTAAGGCAGAACTGGAAAAAGCCAGAAAGAAAGAAAAACAAGGCGTTACTGCCTTTATGAGTCAGCCGGTATTATCGAAACAGGCCTATGAAAACTTAAAGCTGGCAAAACAAGCATTATCATCTAAAATCTTTGGTGGTATTATTCCTATCGTATCCCATCGTAATGCAGTATATATGAATAATGAAATATCCGGTATCGATGTAGATCAGGAAATCATTGATCTGTATGTGGATAAAGATCGCACACAAGCAAGTGAACTTGCGGTTACAATATCCTGTGAAATCGCAGAAAAAATTTATGATCTGGTGGATGGATTTTATTTGATTACACCATTTAATCGTGTAGATATTATAGGTAGTATTGTTGCCCATATTCAATCACTGTCTAATTAATTAATACAAATGAAGCATTCATCTGGTAAATGAGTCCTGTTCGGTGTATGATGGTAGGCAGATGGAGGTAGTACCAATGAAAACATTAGTAGAATTTGTGAAGTTATTAGAAGGTGAATTTGATAATCGTGAACAGTTTCAAGACAAACAACAGAAAAAAGATATCAATTTTCCATTCGCCCAACACCGTAATACAGTGATCAATGCAAACATTAAGCATTTACCAGTAGCATTTGAAGGCATCTTCCTTTTAGAAGAAAGCAATTACGCTAGCAATGGAAAAAGCCATGCATCACCTCATCTATTTCTATTTGAAGAGGTAGAAGAAGGTATAAAATTAACTTCTTATGAAATGCCATCCGGCTATGATGCATCTACTTTTACATATGAGCATTTATCCTCTTTGAATTATGAGGAATTAAAGGTTTCATCTAAGTTTACACCAGCTCTTTATCAATATCATGATGGTGTTTGGGAAGGTGGCAGTGAAAGTATGTTTACACCAGTTTTAAAATTCACATTACATGAAACTTTCTCAGCTGATCGATTAGAAGTATCTGAATCCATGGAGATGAATGGAAAGCGTACTTTTGGATTTGATGATCCGATTATTTACAAAAGAAAGTAAAAAACCTGATTGACAAGGGGAAAAACTAGTGTTAGAATAACCTTGCAAATAGGATAGTTATTGTTTAAATACAAGCTCGACCTGTTATATCTGAAAATGTTTATATAGTGATCTTTTGATGATTCATTATATCGTTTGATAGATTGACAGGTTTTTTTGTGGAGATGAGGTGGAAAGATGTATACATATAAAAAACGTCTAAATAACAATGTAGTAGTTGCATTAGATGAACAGGGACAGGAACAAATCTTAACCGGCAGAGGGATTGGCTTTCAGGTAGAAGCAGGAACACCTGTAGATGATCAAAAGATAGAAAAAGTCTTTACTCTAAAGGATACCACAGCAAACAAACGCTTACAGGAGCTGTTTCAAACCATACCTGTGGAGCATGTGGAAATCGCAGAAGAAATTATATCTTATGCGAAAATTCACATTGATAATCCATTAAATGAGAATGTCATCGTTTCCTTATGTGATCATATTTATATGGCAGTAGAACGTAAGAAACAGGATATTGAAGTAAAGAATGTTATGCTTTGGGATATTCAAAAGTTTTACCGTGATGAATATCAAGTAGGAAAATACGCTGTCAAATTGATTGAAGAACGCTTTCATGTTCAATTAAATGATGATGAAGCAGGCTTTATCGCATTGCATATTGTGAATGCACAATTGGATATGCATACTAAATCCGTAAAAGAAATTACAAAAGTCATGCAGGAAATTGAAACCATCGTGCGTATGACATTTTCTATTGAATTAGATGAAGATTCCGTCTACTATTATCGCTTTATCACCCATTTGAAATTCTTTGCACAGCGCTTGTTTTCGGGAAAAAGCTATGAAGGACAGGATGTGGACAACATGTTGGAGCTTGTCCAAAGCAAGTATCCCAAAGCATGTGTCTGTGTACAGAAAATTGCTCATTTCCTAAAACAAAAATATGGCTATACATTAAGTGATGAAGAAATTCTGTATTTAAGCATTCACATCTCACGTATTGTGCAGGTATCAAAGTAGGAAACTACTGATATATAGATATAAAAAGGAGGCATCAAAGCGGTATACAAACAAACTTGATACATTCATAAAGGATAGTTACATTCAGTTGGCTTGACCTTCAACAATAAAAAATGGAGGAAAAGAAAATGAAAAAATATCAAGAACTAGCAAAAGAAATCGTCAAACAAGTGGGAGGAAAAGACAATGTTATTAGTTTAACCCACTGTATCACACGTCTGCGTTTTAAATTAAAAGATGAAAACATCGCAAATGATGAAGTCATCAAAGGTATGGATGGTGTTGTGACCGTAATGAAAAGCGGTGGGCAATATCAAATCGTTATTGGAAATCAGGTAGCGAATGTTTATGAAGAAGTCATGCCTTTACTAAATCTTCAAAACAGTGAGCCTGTACATGCGAAAAAACAAAAGCCATTAGATCAATTCATCGATATCATATCTGGTATCTTCCAGCCAATTTTAGGCTTAATGGCCGCATGTGGAATGGTCAAGGGCTTTAATACCTTATTTGTTGTCATGGGATTATATCCTGATACCTGTGGCGGCTATATGATTTTAAATGCGATTGGCGATGGATTATTTACCTTTTTACCTGTATTTTTAGGATATACATCAGCGAAAAAATTCGGCTTAAAACCAATGGTAGGTTTAGCCGTTGGCGCAATCATGTGTTATCCAGCCATTCAAAGCTCTATGATTTCAAATGGAATGGAGCCATTATACACAATGTTTGAAGGAACAATGTTTGCATCACCTGTCTATATTGATTTCTTTGGCATTCCTGTAATCTCTATGGATTATACATCCACGGTTATACCCGTAATCTTTATCGTATATTTTGCCAGCAAATGTGAAAAGCTGTTTAGTAAAATTGTGCCTGATCTGGTGAAATTCTTCTTTGTGCCAATGTTGACATTGATGATCTCTTTACCAGTTGGCTTCTTGTTGATTGGACCAGTCGCAACTTTTGGTTCTAAACTGATTGCGGAAACAGTAATCGCTATTCGCGATTTCTCTCCACTTTTAGCTGGTGGCATTGTTGGCTTAACATGGCAGATTTTAGTAATCTTTGGATTACACTGGGGCTTTATTCCTGTATATATCAATAATATTGTGACATATGGATTTGATAATGTAATGATGCCATTCTTCGCATGTACCTTTGCGACTTCAGCTGTTGTAGCGGCTATCTTTATCAAAACCAAAAATAAAAAACTAAAAGAAATGTGTCTGCCTAACTTTATCTCTGGTATCTTTGGTGTCACAGAACCAGCCATCTATGGTATCCTGGTGCCATTAAAGAAACCATTTGTAATCAGTTGTATCGCTGGGGGCATCGGTGGTGCATTTTATGGAGCCTTCAATTTTAGAAAATTTATGATGGGTGGCATGGGAATCTTTGAATTTCCTGCAATGATTGCCCCAGATGGTTCTATTGATAATCTGATTGTTGCCATTACAGGTGTTATCATTACCATGATCATAGCCTTTGTGATGACGATGATAAGTTTTAAGGATAAAGAAGAAACAGAAAAGCCAGATACAAACACCGAAACAAAAGAAGAAAACCTGATTCAGAAAGATGATATCATCAGCCCGATAAGTGGAACACTAATGAAACTTGAAGATGTACAAGATGGTGCATTTTCAACAGGTGCATTAGGAAAAGGAGCCGCAATCCTGCCTGAAGAAGGTATGGTATATGCACCAGTAAATGGCGTAGTAACAACCCTTTTTCCAACCCTGCATGCGATTGGTATCACCAGTGATGAAGGAGTAGAGGTATTAATTCACATTGGATTAGATACGGTTCAATTACATGGAGAAGGATTTGAAGCATTTGTGAAACAGGGAGATCATATTGAAAAAGGTCAAAAACTAATTCAATTTGATATGGAGGCCATTACAAAAGCTGGTTATTGTATTGAAACGCCAATTGTTATTACCAACAGCGCAAACTTTATGGATGTATTACCAGAAAATAAAGAAACCATTATGCATGGGGAAAACCTAATGCATATCATTCGTTAGTAGGTGTAGTATGGGATTTCCAGATAACTTCTTATGGGGTGGCGCAACGGCTGCCAACCAATGTGAAGGTGGATATCAAGAAGATGGCAGAGGACTTGCCAATGTGGATATCTGCCCAAGTGGACCAGATCGAAGTAAGATCATCGCTGGACATATTGAGCATTTATCATGTGATAAAAACCATCACTATCCATCGCATCATGGAATCGATTTATATCACCATTATCAGGAGGATATTGCTTTATTTGCAAAACTTGGTTTTAAAGTATATCGCATGAGTATTGCTTGGACCAGAATTTATCCAAAGGGGGATGAAGATATTCCCAATGAGGCAGGCTTACAGTTTTATGAAAACATCTTTCGCTTATGTCAGCATTATGGCATAGAACCTTTAGTAACTATTACTCATTTTGATTGTCCTATTCATCTTATAAAGACCATTGGTGGATGGCGAAGCAGAGAAATGATTGACCATTATTTAAAATTATGTAAAACATTATTTGATAGATATCAGGGACTTGTACATAACTGGCTTACCTTTAATGAAATAAATATGATTTTACATGCACCTTTTATGGGTGCTGGACTGGTATTTCAAAAAGAAGAAAATGAAACAGCCATTAAATATCAGGCGGCCCACCATGAACTCGTTGCAAGTGCACTTGCAACAAAACTAGCACATGAAATAGATCCAAACAATCAAATTGGATGTATGTTTGCGGCAGGCAGTGCTTATCCATACAGTTGTAAACCGGAAGATGTCTTTAAGGCAATGCAGGTAGATCGAGAGAATTATTTCTTCATTGATGTACAATCACGTGGTGCTTATCCAGCCTATGCCATTAAGCAACTACAACGGAAAAACTGTATGCCGAAAATGGAACCTGAAGATACACAGATTCTAAAAGAGTATACCGTAGATTTTGTGGCGTTCTCCTACTATAATAGCCGCTGTATTGCGGCATCCTTAGATAAAAACAATATGGCAGAAGGAAATCTATTTGCATCCGCAAAAAATCCTTATCTGACATTTAGCAAGTGGGGATGGCCAATCGATCCATTAGGCTTTCGCATTACGTTAAATCAAGTATATGATCGCTATCAAAAACCATTGTTTGTCGTGGAAAACGGATTGGGTACCATAGATGAAACAGATGAACATGGCTATGTAGAAGATGATGAACGTATCCAATACTTACGCAATCACATACAGGCCATGAAAGATGCCATTGAGGAAGATGGTGTAGAATTACTTGGTTATACCTGCTGGGGTCCAATTGACTTAGTAAGTGCCAGCAGTGGAGAAATGAAAAAACGTTATGGTTTTATATATGTGGACGTGGATGATATGGGAAAAGGAAGTTATCGACGGACAAAGAAAAAATCATTTGCCTGGTATCAAAAAGTCATTGCCAGCAATGGGGAAGATTTAGCTTAGAGGAACATGTTTCCTCTTTTTTTGACCTGTGACATGTTATCTATCGATAATATGGATATCCTGATTTTTTTCTTCAATATCTGTTTATGGATATGAAATATCATAAAGTTTTTTATAAAAGATTTCTAAATATCATAAGTATTAGCGTTTGTTATCTATCTATCAGAAAATATAATTTTTCATACCATTTTAAATGTGTTACAATGCAAAAAGAAATGGAGGCAGACACAAATGAAATCAAGAGTTGAAGATGCATTAAATCGTCATAAAAACGGGTATAACTGTTGTCAGTCTGTCGTTTGTACCTATGCAGATTTATTAGGAATGGATGAAAAAACAGCATTTCGTGTAAGTGAAGCATTTGGACTTGGTATTGCGAAACGTTATGAAATGTGTGGTTCTGTATGTGGCATGATGATGTTGGCAGGATTGGAAAACAGTGATGGAGAATTAAAAAATCCAAAAACCAAACAGTCCACATTTACCTTAGGGCATGATATGTGCAGAGTATTTGAAGAATGGAATAGTAGTTGTGAATGCAATGTATTACGTGGAAGTGATGGTGTTACAGATCGTATCAGAAGCTGTCGAGGCTGTGTTGCGGATTGTGCACGTATTGTGGAATATATGTTGTTTCCAAATACATTTGAACCATATAAACCTAGAGATCCAAAGGAATAAAAGGAGGAAAAATAAATGAAAGTTTGTGTATTTTTAGCAGAAGGATTTGAAGAAATAGAAGCTATAGGAACATTTGCGATTCTTAGAAGAGGTGGCGTGGATGTAGACCTATATGCTGTAGAATCAGATGATAAAACAGGTCGATTTGGCATGACTTGTACAAATTTAAAACCATTAGCAGAATTTAATGCTAATGACTATCAGGCAATTGTATTACCAGGAGGACCTGGATTTAAAGTATTAGAAGCAAATGAAACTGTGAAAGCCGCAATCAAAACATTTGATGCAGAAGATAAATTGGTATGTGCAATCTGTGCAGGACCAACAGTACTTGGCAGACTTGGATATTTAAAGGGCAAAAAATATACATGCTTCACTGCCATGAACGACGATTTTGGTGGAGATTATCAATATCAGTATGTTGTGAAAGATGGTCACTTCATCACTGGTAGAAGTGCTGCAGCGACAATTGATTTTGGATTTGCGATATTGGAAGCTTTATGTGGAAAGAAACAGGCAGATGCCGTAAAAGAAGAAATTTATTACGAAAATAAATAGTATTACTTTTACAACCCTCGTTATGTATGTAACGGGGGATTTTTATACTTTTCGATAGTAAAAATCATGATTTTTTTTAAGTTTTAGTATTAGTTTGATATAATTAAAGTGAAAAAATATTAAAAAAATGATGTCAAGCAAAAATGAAAATGTCTTAAAAATAATTAAACATTAGCACCGGATTGACGGTGCTTTTGCTTTGCCACATAAGCAAGATAAGAAGCCTGTTTCCAAGGATGTGACATAGGGGGAATATAAGGCTTTTTCTGTTTCACCTCAATAGGAAGCGTGTCGAAGTTCTTTGATGTAGCCTCACGTTCTAGGATTTCTTCTAAAGCGAATAGATGATCTAGGATGTTGGCATATAGCTTTCCATCAAATGCTTCGATCACCATCACATTCATACCTTTTTTCAGATATGCTTTACTACCAGATTTTGTTATAGGAATAAAATACTTGTTCTTATAGCGGATACAAAGACCTGAATCAAGTTTTCGGTTGCTTAAAATGGCAAGCGTCTGATTGATTTTTTGCTTTGACGGTTGCTTTTCAAACACAGTTTTAGTATCATTGATTGGTAGAGAGAACATAGCGTTGAATTCTTTTAGGTAGGATTTTAAGAATTCATTGGCTTCCTCTATGGTTGTAATGCCCGCAAGCCTAAGTTCAATGACCAATCTTGATTGTAGGGTCTGATTAAGACGCTCTACGCGACCTTTCGCCTGCGGGACGCTCGTACATTCCAATTCAATGCCTAACTGATGGCAGGCATAAGAGAATTGCGTGAACGTATCTTCTTCATCAGAGGATGCGTTTTTTCTTTTGTACTCAAACACAGTGCGGCGGTCCGTAAGAAACTTGGCAGGGATGCCATAATCTATCAGGATTTGATGAGTGATTTGATAATACGCATTAAGCGTTTCCTGCGTATCAAAATAAGCACCAAGTATCTTACCAGTGGCGTCATCAATGGCCAGATGGAGATGAGTGATGGAGGTACCGAACCAAAGATGAGGAGAAGCATCCATTTGGACTAACTCGCCAAAATAAGCGCATCTAGGGCGTCTGGGATGTGCATCGAAGCGATCAAGTAGATCGAGTTTGTTTTCTATAGAAGCAGCTTCTTTTTTTGTCTTGGCAGCTTTCTTACGTTTTCTCAGTTCAGCGTTAAGAGTATTGACAGTTTTGCGTCTAGCCTTAGGAGAAAGGATGTCGCAACTGCGGAGCCAATAATTGATAGTAGTGTCACTGACATGGATATCCTCTTTCTTCGCAAGCAGCTGTGAGAAATGAAGAAGATTGGCACCAGAATATTTCGTGCGATAAAGGTCAATGACTTTATTTTTGACCTCGACAGGGAAAGTGGAGATAGGCTGTCTGTTTCTGTTCTTGTGGATAAAACCAGTCTTACCTTCAGCTTTATATCTGACAATCAATCTGTCAATAGTGCGAACAGAGCAGTTTAATTTGATAGCAGCATTCTTTTTGTTTCCATGTGTATCAACTAATTTTTTAATAACCTCATATTTGTATTGTTCATTCATTCTTAAATTTACCTTTCTCATAAAGACCTCACTTTCATAGTAAGGTCATATCATAAATGATTTTAAAGACAAAATCAATTTGGTTTCATTAAGACATTATCATATTCGAATCATATTAAAGTGAAAAAATATTAAAAAAATGATTGACAAATATAGAAACGCTGAGTATTATATAGGCAGTAACCGGTTACAAAGAAAAAAGAATAGTCAAACGGATTGTGACTTTTAATAAGGCAATACCAATAAAGGCATGTGAAGAGTAAAATATTTGGTTTTACTGTTGCTGCCTTTTTTTATTTGTCGGGAGGTGGATGAATGGTCATTGACAAAGTGCTAAATACCAATGTAGTGCTTGCAAAAAACGATGAGGGAGAACAGGTAATCGTTATGGGATGTGGTGTCGCATTTGGTAAAAAAGCAGGAGAAATGATAGATGATACGAAAATTGATAAGATTTTTTCTCAGGATGTACCAAAACTAACAGATCATTTTAAGAAACTTGTGAAAGATATTCCAGAGGATTATATCAATCTGGCAGAGGAAATAATAAAGCAAGCCAAACTAAAACTTGGTAAAGAGTTTAATGATGATTTATATTTTTCTCTTAGTGACCATATCTACTTCACGATTCAACGATATCGAGAGGGTATGTTAATACAAAATCGCTTATTAATTGAAACTAAACGATTATATAAAGAAGAATTTAAGGTTGCAATGCAATCCTTGCAAATGATTAATCAGCGATATGAGGTGGAATTACCAGAGGACGAAGCAGCATTTATTGCATTACACTTTGTGAATGCAGAATTAAATGGAGATATGCAGGGAACCATGCAAATGACAAAAGTTGTTCAAGATATTTTGACAATTATCAAAAACTTTAAGCATATTGATTTTGATGAAGATTCATTAACATATTATCGATTGGTGACGCATTTGAAGTTTTTTGCTCAACGTATTCTCCAAAGAGATCGAAATACAGGAAATAGTGAAAATCAGCTGTTTCAAGTTGTAAAAGAAAAATATAAGGAGTCCTTTACATGTGTAGAAAGAATTGCACAATATGTTGACATAACATATGGATATCCTATATCAGATGATGATAAATTGTATCTTACAATACATATTGAAAGAGTTTCTAACAATTAAATTTTGTTTAGGATTGTAACTTTAAGTAGGCAACACCTGAATTGAACCTTAAGAAAAGGTCTTTTCAGGTGTTTTTATTTATTAACAGGAAGGTGAATGAATATGAATATTAAGCAGACAGCAGGAATGATTGTAAAAGCAGTTGGAGGAAAAAGTAATATAAAAGAAATGTTTCATTGTGTAACAAGACTTCGATTTTATTTAAAAGATGAAAGCGTGGTTAATCTTGAAGAAATTAAAAAAATTGATGGGGTATTAGGCGCACAATATCAGACAGAGCAATTACAAATCATTATTGGAAATGATGTTGAAATCGTTTATGATGAAATCATCAAACAAATTGGTTTTATTCATAATGAAGAAACATTGCAGACAAAACAGAAATTTCAGTTAAAAGGTATTTTTGAAACTATGGCAGCCATTTTCCTGCCAGTTGTTCCAGTATTAGCAGGAACTGGAATGGTAAAAGGTCTAATCACAATTTTAACTTCATTTTGTGGTGTAGATCCAGCTTCTGAAATGATTACTGTATTAACGATTGTGGGAGATTGTGTTTTCTATTTCTTCCCATTCTTAGTAGCATGGTCAGCATCAAAAAGATTTAAAACAGATACAGCTTGTGCAATGGCACTTGCAGGAGCATTGCTGTATCCAACAATGACAGCTGGACTGGCACAAGGATTAGATCCATTACATTTTTTAGGTATGCCAATACCTTTTGTAAAATACGCAGCAAGTTCTATTCCAATTATATTATCTGTTTGGGTAATGAGTTACGTCTATAAATATGTTGATAAATTTGTACCTAAATTTTTAAGATTGGTATTTACACCAATGATCGTATTATTGATAATGGTACCAATAACTTTGATTGCCACAGGACCATTAGCCAGCTATCTAGCAAAAGGCCTTGCGCAAATTGTGAAATTCTTATTCGATTTATCTCCAATTATTGCAGGGGCTGTTGTTGGTGGCACAAGATTATTAGTTGTCTTAACTGGTATGCATTTATCATTAGGTGCCATCTGTATGGAAAACTTATCTCAATTTGGCTATGATGTCTTATTGCCTATTAATACTATGGGAACAATGGCACTTGTTGGTGTGACATTAGGTGTTTGGTTTAAATCTAAACGTAATGATACAAAATCTGTAGCAATGTCTAGCTTTATTTCTGCTTTTATTGGTATTACAGAACCAGGTATTTATGGTGTTTTATTGAAGTTTAAAAATGCATTATTATCTGTTATGCTTGCAGGAGCTGTCGGAGGAGCATTTGTAGCATTCTTTGGAGGACATGCTACTGCATATGTAAATTCATGCATCTTATCATTGCCAGTATTTATGGGAGATGGTTTCTGGGCAGTTTGCACTGGTATGGGAATATCAACTGTACTAGGCTTTATCTTTGTACAAATCTTTGGATTATCTGAAGAAAAAAATTTAAAGGATAAAACTGTTGAAACGAAAATTGAAGAAGAACATGCGAAAACGGTATTTATTAGCCCAATGAGTGGAGATTTAGTAAAATTAGATAGTATAGATGATCCTGCTTTTTCAAGTGGCAGTATAGGAAAAGGGATTGCAATTAATCCAAATAATGGAAAAGTTGTAGCACCTGTAGATGGTACAATTAAAACAATTTTTCCTACAAAGCATGCGATTGGTATTGAATCAGAGGATGGTATAGAATGTTTAATTCATATTGGAATGGACACTGTGAATTTACAGGGAAAATATTTTAATGTGATTGTAAAAGAAGGACAACAGGTAAAACAGGGAGAATTAATTGCTGAAGTTGATTTGGCTTCTATATTGAAAGAGGGTTATTCACTTATTACCCCAGTGATTGTCACCAATGCAGATCAATACTTAGATGTTTTACCATTTGAAACACAAGGTATTATTGTATCATCAGAACCATTATTAACAGTATTGAAGTAGGAGGAAATGTATATGTATGAAAATCAAGTATCTTTAAAATTCCCAAAGAATTTTCTTTGGGGAGGAGCAACAGCTGCTAATCAAGTAGAAGGCGCATGGAAAGAAGATGGAAAGGGCTGGACAATTCAAGATTGTCTACCATACCGTGAAGTTGGATTTTCAGATTTTACAAAACAATTTGCATATAATTCTAAAGATTTGCAAGAAGCATTAAAAGCTGGTGAAGAGGCAAATTATCCAAAACGAAGGGCAATTGATTTTTATCATCATTATAAAGAAGATATAAAACTATTTGCAGAAATGGGTTTTAAAGTATTTCGCATGTCCATATGCTGGTCAAGAATATTTAGCGATCCTCGTGATGAAAAGCCGAATGAAAAAGGAATAGCGTTTTATGAAGAAATGTTTAAAGAATGTAAAAAATATGGTATTGAACCGCTTGTTACATTATCTCATTATGACCCACCATTAGCTTTAGTACAAGATTATCGTGGATGGTATTCACGAGAAGTGATTGATCTTTTTGTAAAATATGCTCGTGTATGCTTTGAACGCTTTGGCAAATATGTAAATTATTGGTTGACTTTTAATGAAGTAGATGCAATGTTACGTCATCCTGTCACAAGTGGTGGACTGATTGAAGATATGTTTGATGATATTCCATTTGAACAGGCAATTTATCAGGCGATGCATCATCAAATGATTGCTTCAGCAAAAGCAGTAAAAATCTGTCACGAATTATATCCAAATGCACAGGTTGGCTGTATGATGACAAAATTATGCTTCTATCCATTTACATGTAAACCAGAAGATAATCTTGCAAATCAACAGAGAATGAGAAGTGTGTATCGTTATGTAGATATACAGGTGTTTGGGGAGTATCCAAAATATCTGTTAAATGAAATTTCAGGAAAAGGATACCATATAAATAAAGAGGAAGGAGATGATCAGATTTTAAAGGATGGTATTGTAGATTTTGTTTCTTTTAGCTATTATATGACTAGTTGTATGGCCGCAGATACAAGTGGATTAGATATGGCACCTGGCAATACAGTAAATGGTGTAAAAAATCCATATCTTCCAAGTAGCGAATGGGGTTGGCAGACAGATCCTATAGGATTACGTATTTCACTTGTTGAATTATATGATCGTTATAGAAAACCATTGTTCATTGTTGAAAATGGACTAGGCGCAAAAGATAAAGTTTCAGAAGATGGAAAGATTCATGATGCATACCGTATGGAGTATTTAAAGGATCATGTAAAAGCTATGAGTGATGCTATCAATGCAGATGGTGTAGATTTAATTGGATATACATGGTGGGGATGCATCGATTTAGTTAGTGAATCTACACGACAGATGTCAAAACGTTATGGGTTTATTTATGTGGATATGGATGATTATGGAAATGGAACAATGAAACGCATAAAGAAAGACAGTTTTGATTATTACAAACAAGTGATTGCTTCAAATGGTGAAAATCTTGATTACTAATATTATAAAAGTACAGCAGTTTGCTGTACTTTTGCTTTAAATAATTATAGATAAATATGAACTGTCTAAGAAATCGCCCCATCCATTCTTTTGATTCACTGAAAAACCAGATAACAGATGAATATCTGGATAAGGAATACGATGCTTTGATAATATCATTTGAGCTTTTTCTAAAATATCAATGGTGATATCATCTGCATTTGAAAAGTCACTACCTTCACAAGCGTTATCGAAGTCTATGCCTAACATGAACAGCTGATTGATTTCCTCGATGCATACATCCTTATATAAGAATGAGAATTGTTCATAATCGTTTTTTGATAAGTTACCATCAAATTGCTCATTTGTCTGTTCATAATCATCAAATTCAAAAAGGAATTCCGGTATAATTTGTGCGTAGATATCACAACCTTCATTCCAATAATGGTTAGTCCATTGCCAGCACTTTTGTGCAACAAGTGTCCAGTCTTTTTCAGGGTAACAGGCTGTTACGTATTGCTCAAAGCACATGAATAAGTAACAAAGCCTTCCAGTAAGTGAAATTGTATGAAAATCAATGTTTTGTTTCATCATAAACTCCTTTAAAAAACCTGTATATATCCACTTTCTTTTCCTTTTCTCCATCCACAGGCGATATGACCACTTGCATATATGGATAGAAGCTTTTCAAAAAAATCAGGCATTGGAATATATCGACTATAGGCGTGAAGCATAAGGATTGTTGAAATATTGAATTTTATATCATCCAAAATATAAGGCTCATAGATGCCGGCAGCTTTTAAATTCTTTTGCCAGATGATTTCAAGTTGTGGCAGGATATCGTTTTTTACAGTTTTGATGATCTGATTCCAATTTCGATATTCGTCTTTAAAATTTTTTGATAGTTGTGCGGTATACTCTCCACGTTTTTCCAACAGGATGTTTTCCCATTTTGATGATTGGATAGATTTTCTAACATCTTTGCTTAACATAACATTATCAATTTCTGTTTCCTTTCCACAATTCAGAAACCAGGGAAAAGATAATAAGGTTTTTATGTATTAGAATCTATGGTTATGCTGTTATTCATTCTTATCTTCCTCATATTCATTGCGCATATCTTCTAAAAAATCAATGATATTCATATAAATGGCATCATCAATTTCACTTCCTGAATCATGATCCCAATAAGTGATAGAAAAACCATCTTCGTCCGGTGTATATCGGCACAGCCAAAATGAAAAATAATCATCACTGCCAAAACAAAACCATTGTTCACTTAAAAATGGTTCTGCTTTTGAATTTTTCAGTGCTGTTTCAAGGCAATCAATCTCACCAAAAGGCATTGATAGTTTTGAAACTTCACGATATAAGGGTCTTAATACTTCTGGAATCTGTTGTAAGGTTTCTTCATCATAATGACTATTTTCATATACGATTTCATCACCATACAATGTAATTAATTTTTCTATATAAGCTTGTATGATATTCATGATTATGCCTTCTTCCTATCGTTCTTTTGGAATATATCTGCTTTCATTATATCGTTATTTTTTACATCTGTCAGTTCAATTTGAAAAAAATCTACTATCGTATGATGATTGGATAGTAGACTTTTGTTATTTTTTTACCCATCTTCCATAGATGCCACAAGGAAGGGTGGTATTGCTTCTTGTGATTGGCAATCCAATTTCTCCGGCTTCTATATAGCCATTTGGATGTTTTCTTAAAATTGTCGCATGAATCAGGTTGTATAAAACAGATGCTGGAAAACCTGTTGTATAGGAATTGATCAAAAAGAATAAAGGATCATCATCCAGAATTTCCATACACGCACTTACCAGTGGATATAATTGTTCTTCAATCTTCCAAACTTCGCCATTTGGTCCTCGACCATAACTTGGTGGATCCATAATGATCGCATGATAGGTTCTTCCACGACGTTTTTCACGCTGTACAAATTTTAAAACATCATCCACGATAAAACGGATTTTATGATCTTCTAGGTGTGATAAGCTCATATTTTCTTTTGCCCAGTTGACCATACCTTTACTCGCATCCACATGTACGACTTCTGCAGCACCTGCACTCGCACAGGCCATTGTTGCCCCACCTGTATAAGCAAATAAATTTAAAACACGGATTTCTTTATCTGCATTTCTGATTTTATCCATCATAAAGTCCCAGTTTGCTGCCTGTTCAGGGAACAGTCCCGTATGCTTAAAACCGGTAGGAGATACTTTGAATCGTAATTCTTTATAAGAGATGGTCCAGCTTTCTTTAAATTTCTTTTTATATTCCCAACTGCCGCCACCACTTTTACTGCGATGATAATGGGCATGAGGACTTTTCCATAACTGATCTTCCTTGTCAATAGGCCAGATAACCTGAGGATCTGGACGGCGTAAAATAATATCTTTCCATCTTTCCAGTTTTTCACCGTTTCCGGCATCTATACATTCATAATCTTTCCAATGATCTGCTACTTGATTCATATATGTCCTCCTGCTATAAACTTGCTTTATCATTATACATGATTTTTACCGCAATGAAAAGGCATGAAATAACATGATTTCACATATTAATTAAAAGGGATTACTATTCAAAAGGAATTAAAAATGTGGTAAAATAGAAGAAATAAAAATTTTATGAGGAAAGGAAGCGTGAGTATGTTCAATAAATTGTATGATAATTGCTTTAAGACAGAACTAGGGACTGTCGTAACAAAAGTAAAAGAAGAAAACGGCATGTTCTGGCATGCATTTAAAGAAACCATTTTCTTTAAGGAAAGTGGAGGTATGCAAAGTGATATCGGAATGATTGATAATCACTATGTAGAAGCATTAAAATATGAAGATGGAGAATTATGGCATTTATTGGATACCAGATTGGAAGGAAACGTATTTATGAGCGTGAATCTGCATGAACGTTTTCGTAAATGTCAGGTTCATACAGCCCAGCATTTGATTAGTGCTGTTTTAGGAAATGTATATAAAGTAAAAACACTTGCTCACCATGTTGGTGATGAAGAAAATGATATTGAATTTGATTTAAAAGATTTCAATGATAAAATGGCATTTGAATTAGAGGTGCTGTGCAATGGATTGATTCGTGATGATCTGGATGTGACAGTTACATATCCAAGTTATAACGAAGCATTAAAATTCGTTGCTAAAGAAGCATTGATTCCACATATGGATGATGATATCCGTGTTGTGAAAATCGGTGCGTTAGACTATAACCTGTGTGGTTGTATGCATGTGCCTAGCTTACGTTATCTGCAAATGCTGTTTATTGTTGGGTACGAAAAAACAAGTAAAGGCTATAAGATTCGCTATACCGTGGGAGATCAGATGTTAGACAGTGTTAAGAAACGTTATAAAGTCTTGGATGAAGCCAGCAACTCATTGGCAGTTTCCCATATCTATGTCAATACTGGCGTTAATCGTTTAATTAATGAAGTAAAGCAGTTAAACAGAGATGTTGTTGTATGGAAACATAAATACTATAAAATGCTTGCGAAAGAACTTGCCGCAAAAGAAGAAAATGTGATTGTGGAGTTCTTCGATGATATTGATCAGAAGTCTTTGGCGAATTTAGCTCAATATATAACAAAAGAAGATAAAAAAGCAGTTGTATTTATCGCAAAAATATACGATAATATGCAAGTGGTTGTCGCAAGTCATCCTGAGGTTGACTTTGATGTGGAAAAGGTCTTTGAAAAGATTGCGGATGAATACCACTTAAAAGGTGGCGGCAACAAAGAACTGAAACAAGGCGGCGGCCTGTATAAAGAAAATGTTTTAGAATATGTCAAACAAATGAAATTCTAATTGCAGTTGGAGGTATTTATGAAAATCAGAAAAAGCTTGATTGCACTAACGCTTCTTGCGATGGTATTTACAGTCAGCGGCTGTAGCGGGGGATCAGACAAGGAAAGCAAAAAAGAAGAAGATAAAAAAGAGCCTGTGGTTTCCATGGTCGCAAATGATGTCTATGTGGAACCAGTCAATCCTACGAATGCACAAATCACGGCATACAACAAGCTGAGCGCAGCACTGGAGAATCAGGATACACAAGAAGAAGCAAAACAGGTAGCTGTCAGCTTTGCTTTTGATTTCTTTACATTGTCCAATAAAAAAGATCAAAGTGATTTAGGTGGTTTAGAATTTATTCCTACAGCCTATATCAATAAGTTTAAAGATTTTGCGACTGCTTATTATTATGGAAATTATCCTACGATCGTAAATGAATATGGCAAGGACAGTTTACCTGAAGTAAGTGATGTGCAGATCAGTGGTTTTGAAGAAGCACAAGGTTTACAATATAATGCACAGCCTGTAGAAGGTTATTATGTTGATTTAAAAGTAACCTATAAGGAAGGAAAGATTCCAGTAGATAAACTTAAAACCAGCATGAAGGTAACACTGATTCGCATGTATGATTATGACTATAATCCAGAAACAGATTATAGTGGCAATTATGCAGAATCAGCGCAGCCAAAACAAGGTTATCGTGTATTAGCACTAGATTAAAGGGACTGAACATACAGTCCCTTTTTAGAGGAGGTAAGATGAATGTCAATTGAAGTAGTATTAGAAGGTGCGCTTGAAAAAGAAAAGGACAGAGAACAGTTTTCTCAGTATTTAAAAGATGTATGTGTAAAAAAGAAAGTACATATCGAAGATTATGATGCAACCTTGATGATGGATATTTGTCCAGAAGGATATATTGAATGCAGCTATGAAGGAACTTTTGTTAGTATTGTAGCACAGACAAATGTAGCGGGACCTGGATTTCATGCATTTGTATGTTCATTCTTTGATGAAGTCATCATGAATAGTCCAATTGCTTTTGAAGTAAGTGATCCAACAAAATATTATGAAGAAAGAAACTTTGAAAATTTAAAATATAAATACTTCTATCAGTGGCTAAAGGATATCGCAGGATATGTAAAGGATAATCATCAGGAATTAAATAATCTGATGATCAGCTGGCCAATGGATTACTATCAGCCAATTGGAAAAGATGGTTATGTGGTAACACCAATGGGATATATTTCTGTAGAAGATTTCACGAATTTGGATATCGAAGAGTTAGCACAGCGTTTCTTTATTTGGAATGATTTGGATTTTCATGCAGGATATTATCGTAATTGTGCATTATCCTTGCTATGGAAAGAATGCTTCTTTGAATACAGCAGTATGAATGAATACAGCGATAAGATGGCAAATATGATTATAGATTATATTGAAGCTGCTTATGAAAAAGATGATACATTGCCACTTCCTATGAAAGAATATCATGAATTATGTGAAGCCATCCATAGAGAAGATATCATCCGTCATGGTATTGATATGCATCTTGAAGATGTAGGATATCGTCGCTATATGGTGTCTTATCCTTTTGGCAACTGGCGTATTCCTGTGCCTGGCTGCAGTGAAAATGGCTATGATGAAAAAAGTCAGACCTTGCATTTCATGGCACCTTACAAACAAAGTGAAGATGGATGGAAATGGCTCATCAAGGCAAATGCCTATATATTTGAAGAAAATTTAGAATTTGCGCAGGCATTTTTATGTGAAGAAGCTTTTGATATTGATAATCAGAATTTCAAAGGAAAAGGTTTTATTGAAGAAACAGAGGAATACTATCGTATTTCTGCGCAATATATTTCGGGACAGGAAACTATGTTAATGGAATGCATCATTCGTGATCAGGAAGATGTGGAAACCTTGCGTGAATGGTTAACAATGGTAGAACATACAAAAGTAAATGAAGAAGATAAAAAGAAAAACTAATGCACGTCATTAGTTTTTCTTTTGTTATTTTGTATGTATCACTTCTTTGGTCTGTTCATCGTAATCCAAACCTTCAAATTGAAGGTTATAATATTTCGCATAAACACCATTTTTCTCCATTAATTCCTCATGACTGCCACGTTCTTCCATACCGTTTTCACTAATAACGATAATTTCATCCGCATTACGGATAGTAGATAAACGATGGGCAATGGTGATACATGTTCGATTTTTTGATAATTCTTCCAGACTTTTTTGAATGTGACGTTCACTTTCATTATCTAAAGCACTGGTTGCTTCATCCAGAATTAAAATTTTAGGATTTTTCAGAAATACACGGGCGATAGAGATACGCTGTTTCTGTCCACCACTTAATCGTGTACCACGCTCTCCTACAAAAGTATCATATCCATCAGGTAAGCTCATAATGAATTCATGGATGTTGGCTTTCTTTGCTGCATCAATGATTTCATCATCACTAGCACCCGGGCGGCCATATGCAATATTTTCTTTAATACTACCAGTAAATAAATAGACATCTTGTTGAACAATGCCGATGGCTTTACGTAAACTTTCCAGTGTCAACTCACGTACATCTTTACCATCTACTTTAATGCTTCCACTGTTTACATCATAAAATCTTGGAAGCAAGGAACAAATGGTTGTTTTTCCACCGCCGCTTGGACCAACCAAGGCAATGGATTTTCCTGCGTCAATATGGAAGTTGATATGATCTAATACAGTTTCTTCTTCATTGTAACTGAAGCATACATCTTCATAATCGATGACACCAGATACTTCTTCAATATCTTTTGCGTTTTCTGCATCTACGATATCTGGTTTTGTTTCAATGACTTCTAAGAAACGTTTAAAACCAGAGAACCCTTTTTGAAACATTTCTGTGAATTCCACAAGGACTTCAATTGGTGCTACAAAGATATTGATATATAAAGCATAGGTAGCCAGTGAAATTGGATCTAAGGTACCTTTAGCGATAAAGAAACCTCCAGCTACTAGAATTGTCAGATACAACATACCCTGAAAGAAATTATTTCCTGCATGAAACAATCCCATACGATAATAGTTATTTGATTTAGATTGTAAGAACATCTGATTACTGTGGGCGAATTTATCACGTTCAATATCTTCATTCGCAAATGATTTCACCACACGAATGCCAGCTAAGGAATCCTGTAAACTAGCATTGACGCCTGCAATCTTACGTCGATTATCCATGAAGGTAGCCTGCATTTTCTTGTTTTGAAATAAAGAGAACACCAGCATAATAACTGTTACCGCAATCAAAATTAATGTTAATGGCACATGGATATATAACAACAATATGAAAGAACCAAAAATCTTTAATAATGAGATAAACACGTTTTCAGGTCCATGGTGAGATAATTCAGAAATATCAAATAAATCAGATACCAGTTTACTCATCATTTCTCCTGTATTGTTTTGATCATAATAAGAGAATGATAAACGTTCAAATTGATCAAACAGATCCTGACGCATATCACTTTCCATCTTTGCGCCCATGATATGCCCCTGGGCAGTGACATAGTAACGACACAATGCTCTTACAATATACATGATCAACAGGCCAATGGCCAAAATAAACAGGCTGTCCATGATCATTTCTTTTGGCTGAACATAAAACGTATTGTTTAAATAATTTAAAATCTGTGGAAATGCCAGGTCAACGATACTGATAATCAATGCACACAGCATATCCAGAAAAAAAACTTTTTTATACGGCTTATAATAACTTATGAACTTTTTCATAATTTCCATTTTCTTTTACCTTCCTTTCGCACCGGCTAATTATAACATATTCTACCCATTTTTGTACGGACAATGCTTATAAAAAAAGAAAAGAGATTTCTCTTTTCTTAATGTGGATTTACTGCCATATCAGACCAAACCAGTGTTGGATCTTGATTGATCTGTGGAGTATCCTTATATAAATCCTGTAAATCAAAATGGAATTCATTCATCTTTAATTGATTGCTTGCGCCTTCAAAAGCATTTAATAAGGCATGTACTTCATCACGACTGAATAAGTAACAATCACTAATTCCTAAAGTGGAAGTACTTGCGGCTACTTGATCATCATAACAGCCGGTATCACTTTTGATTGAACTTATGGTCCATGGAGATAAATCGTTTAATTCATTTGACACGAAATCTGTGATTTTATCACTAGGTACATTGGTAATCACATAACTTGGTATAATATCTAATAATTTGTTCAGATATCCGATCGCAGAAGGAGAAATCATTTTATTGATCATCGCCTTGATGATTCTTTGTTGTGCACGTTCACGACCTGCATTATCATAGCCAATTGTATGTCTGTGTCTTGCATAAGCCAGTGCCTGTTTACCATTCAGATGTTGTTTTCCTTTTTTTAAACAAACTAAATCATCTTTTTTGAAACTACGATTTTCATCCTGTTCACAGAAATCAATTTCTACATCTACATCGATACCACCAATTGCATCTATAATCTGAATCAAAGAATTAAATCCAATACGTGCATAATAATCAATGGGAATCTGGAAGAAGTTTTCAATCGCTGCCACACTGTTTTCGATTCCATCATTTCCTGTATGTGTTAATTTATCATTCATATTATTCAATGCTGGATTTGGTATATATCCATCACGTGGCAAAGATACCATATCAATATGTTTTGCGACTGGATTGACAATCAAAATCAGGTTGGTATCCGTTCTGGTCTGTTGATCAGGAGAACCCATATTATCAATACCACTTAGATAGACTGTAAAGGTATCTTTTGTGATATCAATATTGCGTGTTGTTGGTTTTGTTTTCTTTGTAGTTTCATAGGTTTCAATTGTTTTGACATTATCTTTAAAAGCGTCAATATTCGCCGCAGACATATTGTAGTATGTTTCAGAGATTGCAAGCGCCTGTAATGTCTTTAAATCCAATAAATCCGTAATCAACTGCGTGTAATCTAAAGCATCTACTGCAGTATAATTTGTAACTTTACCAGATAATTGCTGTTTTACATATTCTGCATTATCTTTATCTGTACTGTTTTGAAATCCAATTGTCGCATTTTCTAAATCTTTAATGCTGGAAATGTTGGAATCCTTTGGTACGATGACCATCAGCTTTTCCACATTGGATTCACTGCTTACAGAGCTGGATGACACCTTACGCAATGTAGAACGTGTCTTATCTAAGAAATAGCCACCAGTTGCTAGCAATGCACATAACAATAGGATGAATACACGCTTTGTGTATACCGCCCATTTTGGCAGTTTCTTTAAGGATAGAATGAACAAAATCGCAAATATCACGGCAAAGACAGCCGCAGCGATCATAATCCATTTTTGTGGTAGAATTCCAAAGGTAAATGCTATGTAAAACGCCATGACCATAATGATCATCAGAATCAGAAGAAATACTAGGTCAATTGTCCTGCTGTAGTTGCGTTTTCCCTTTTTATTACTATCTTTCTTTGACATATTTTATACACCTCAACATTTTTAAATTATAGTATAAAATAAGCAAAATTACTATGGATATTTTGTGAATATTTCGTAAGAAATGTATCATATGTCATATATAAGGAAGATTTGATATCAGCATTTGCAGAAAAGATGCGTAAATATGAAATATGTGATATAAGATACTATCAAAAAAGCAGAATGAATACAAAGCTTTAGATAAAAAATTCAATCGAAAAAAATCACCTTAAAATTACCTTACAATACGCTATATGCATAGAGATTTTAAAACGTTTATGATATACTATTACGGAGGTGATTTTGTGTCGTTATTAGAACAGTTAAATGATAAACAGGCAGAAGCCGCAAGTTGTGTGGATCATCATTTGAGAATCATTGCAGGTGCAGGTAGTGGCAAGACAAGAGTTGTGACGACCAGAATCGCATATCTGATCGATGAATTACACGTATATCCCAATAAAATCTTAGCGATTACGTTTACGAATAAAGCCGCAAAAGAAATGAAGGAGCGAGTGGAAAATATATTAGGGGATGTAGCATCCGCTGTACAGATTTCTACAATTCACTCCTTTTGTGTGCGATTATTAAGAGAGGATATTTTAGAAATCGGATATCCTAGAAACTTTACAATATTAGATAGTGATGATCAGAAAAGTATCTTAAAAGATGCTTATAAACAGATGAAAATTGATGTGAAATCCTATAGCTATGGTTCTATGCTGTCCTATATCAGCGGCAATAAAACCAATTTTATTGATCCCAATGTGGCAAAGATGAATGCTGGACCATGGGCAGGAGAACAGATCAAAGCGGATGTTTATGCATTCTATCAAAAACGTTTACAGGAAATGTTTGCGCTGGATTTTGATGATTTATTGATATTTGCGCATCATATATTGAGAGATTATGAAGAAGTCAGAAGAAAATGGCAACGACGTTTTAAATATATTCATGTAGATGAGTTTCAGGATGTGGATAATCTACAATATGCCATCATTAAAATGCTGGTCAAAGAAGATTCTTATTTATGTGTAGTAGGGGATCCAGATCAGACAATTTATACATGGCGTGGTGCACAGGTAGATATTATCATGAATTTTGATAAAGATTTTCCAAATGCGAAAACCGTTATTTTAAATCAGAATTATCGTAGTACCCAGCAAATATTGAATGGTGCGAATGCACTTATCAAGAATAACCGCAATCGTATTGATAAAGATTTATTTACAGAAATTGAAGGGGACAGTAAAATTGTTCACTTTACTGCAATGGATGGGGATAATGAACCTGTCTGGGTTGCAGGTAAGATCAAGACATTACATCATGCGGGCATAAATTATAAAGATATCGCAATATTATATCGTAGTAACTATTTATCACGAGGACTTGAAAAAGCCTTGTTGGATGCACATATTCCCTATCGTATTTATGGTGGCGTACGATTCTATGATCGTGCAGAAATTAAAGATGCATTAAGTTATTTACGACTATTAGCGCCAAAAAGTGAAGATGACCCAAAAGAATTATTTAAAAATCTAGCAGTAAAACGTGTCATTAATTCTCCAAAACGTGGAATAGGCGCAAAAACATTAGAACTGATTGAAACGCAGGCTGGACATGATCAAACCAATATGTATGATGTATTAAAGCATTATGAAATTGGAAAAGGCAAAGCCAGAGCAAGTATTCAGGAGTTTGTGCGTGTTATTGAAGAATGCCGTGCTTTGGTGGATACCATCAGTATCGATCAATTAATGGAACGTATTATGGAGGAAAGTGGCTATCTGGCAATGCTGGATGAAGAAAAAGAAATAGAGCGTAAAGAAAATATCAAGGAATTGATCAATGATATCGCAGATTATGTGGAAAGTAATCCAGATGGCAGTCTACAGGATTATTTACAGGAGATTTCCTTATATACAGATAAAGAACAGACACAGCAGGGTGACTTTGTGCAGTTGATGACGATTCATGCAGCTAAAGGCCTTGAGTTTGATAATGTGTTTGTATACAGTCTTTGTGAAGGTATTTTTCCAAATGAAAAAAGTGTTGGAGAAGGTGGACAGGAGGCATTGGAAGAAGAACGTCGTCTTGCCTATGTTGCCTTTACCAGAGCAAAGAAGCAGTTGTTTTTAAGTGATTCCTATGGGTATAGTTACATACTGGATAAAATTAAAACAACCTCAAGATTTATTAGTGAGATACCAGAAGAATATTTAGAGGATGTTGGCGCAAAACCACGAAACAGTTTTGCTGGTGATGTGGATACATTCAGTGGTGCTGATTTCTTATCCATGAATCAAAGATCACGTTCTTTTTCAACAGGAGAACGCCATCAGGATGATATGATTCAGCATGCTCCACAGGATTTTGTGGATAATTCTTCAAAAACAGTAGAAAAACCGAAGAAAAAGGGTAAGATAAGAAAAGGTGATCTCGTGAACCATGCTTCATTTGGAGATGGTGTGGTCATAAAAATGGAAGGTGAATTAGCTGTGATTGCTTTTGACCAGAAATTCGGTATCAGAAAAATCATGGTAACACACCCATCCCTTACAAAAAAATAGGAGGTTTCTATGAGTCAACAACGAATATTGGAATTACGCCGTATCTTAGATCGGCTTTCTTATGAATATTATGTATTGGACAAGCCAAGTGTATCTGATCAGGAATATGATCGATATTATCAGGAGCTGGAATCTTTGGAACAACAGTTTCCAGAATATGCTGATCCTAACTCTATTACACAAAGAGTTGGCGGTGTGGTATTAGATGCATTCACGAAAGTAGAACACAGTCGTGCTATGTTATCTTTGGATGATGTGTTCAATTTAGAAGAATTACAGGACTTTGATCGAAAGGTGCGTGAAGTGGAGCCCAATGCCCGCTATGTCGCAGAATTAAAAATCGATGGTCTGGCAATGTCTTTGATTTATCGTAATGGTACATTTGTTCAGGCGGTTACACGAGGCAATGGTATCGTTGGAGAAGATGTTACTCATAATGTTCGTACGATTCAAAGTATTCCTATGCATATCCCATATACAGAGGAAGTGGAGGTGCGTGGTGAAGTATATATGCCAAATGCATCCTTTGAAATGTTGAATAAACAACGAGAAGAAAAAGGTGAAGAATTATTTGCGAATCCAAGAAATGCTGCCGCAGGTTCTATCCGCCAGCTAGATTCAAAAATTGCCGCAAGTCGTAAATTGGATGCTTTCTGGTACTATTTCGTAAATTCTTCAGAATTTGGTATTCAAAGTCAGGAAGAAGCACTTGAAAAGATGGAAGAAATGCATTTGCGTGTCAATCCGCTTCGCCGTATCTGTGCGAATATGGATGAAGTATGGGCATTTATTCAGGAAATTGGGGAACAGCGACCTCATTTGCCATATGCCATTGATGGTATGGTCATCAAGGTAGATTCTTTTGCGGCACAGGCGCATTTAGGAAATACCATAAGGGCACCAAAATGGGCAATTGCTTATAAATTCCCAGCTGAAGAAGTTGTCACAAAGCTTTTAGATATCGTATTGACAGTAGGAAGAACAGGAAAAATTACACCAAATGCTGTATTAGAACCAGTCAGAGTCGCTGGAACAACTGTAAGTGCAGCTACACTTCATAATGAAGATATGATCAAAGAAAAAGATGTACGTATCAACGATGATGTTGTCATACGAAAAGCTGGAGATATCATTCCAGAAGTCGTAAGAGCAATAAATGAAAGAAGAGATGGTACACAGGCTGTTTATCAGTTCCCAAATGTGTGTCCAGTATGTGGTAGTGAACTTGTTCGTTTACCTGATGAGGCTGCCCATTATTGTATCAATCAGGACTGTCCTGCACGTGTAGTGGAAAGTATGATTCACTTCGCCAGCAGAGATGCCATGAATATTGATACATTGGGAGAAAAGAAAGTAGAATTCTTCCATGATAAAGGATTATTAAATACCATAGAAGATATTTATCGTCTGGTAGAACATAAAGAAGAAATCTTAGCTTTTGAAGGATTTAAAGAAAAAAGCTATCAGAATATGATTGATGCGATTGAAGTGAGTAAACAAAATCCATTGGAAGATTTAATCTTTGGACTTGGTATTCGTCAGGTTGGAAAAAAGGCCGCAAAGATACTTGCGAAACGTTTCCTTACCATGGATGCCTTAATGCAGGCAAGTCATGATGAATTAACGATGATCAAAGATATTGGAGATATCACAGCGCAAAGTATTGTGGCATTCTTCCATGAACCCAAAAATATAGAACTGATCAATCATTTAAAAGCATATGGCTTACGTATGGATACAGAAAAAGAAGAAATCAAAGAAAGTATCTTTACAGGAAAAACGGTAGTTTTAACAGGTACTTTAACACAGCTAACCAGAAATGAAGCAAAGGCAATCTTAGAAGGACTGGGGGCAAATGTCAGCGGTTCTGTATCAAAGAAAACAGATTATGTCATTTATGGAGAAGCAGCAGGCAGTAAACTAACCAAGGCCAATGATTTAGGTGTTGCGACCATGGATGAAGAAACCTTTATGAAAGAGGTGAGCTGATGTGAAATTAAAAGATTTAGGGTTAATTGCATTATCCGGCGTACTATTATTAAGCGGCTGTAACAATTCTGATGATAAGAAAAAGGATAAAAATGATGGAAAAGAAACCGTTGCGATACGTGAGGGAGATTATACCGCATTATTACCTTTTGATGTCAGTGATGCCCGTTTAAAACACATGACCATGGTGACCAATCTAAATGATACATTGGAAATCGCCAATGGTTTGATGAAATATAGTAAACAGCACTTTTCACCAGATACATATACGTATCGGGAAAGCCAGTTCTTAGATTACAATACCTTAGATGCATCTGCGGATAAAAATGGATTATTGGGTAGGAAAAGCGAAGAAAATCCTATTGGTTTAAATCCAGAAAACGGCACTGCCTTTCAGACAGATAAAGGAACCATAAAAGATCCTGTGATTCTGGTTGATATATTTGAGATTGACTGGTATAAAGGGGAAGAATTAAGTGGTTTATCACTAGCCATGGTAGTCAACAGTCAGGATGTTGATGAAAAAAATCAGAAATATACGATTAAAGAAAGTGATATGAAAAAATATGAAAGTGTATATGGCCAGCGTTTGCTGCAATATATGCGTGATACCTATCCACAGATGAAAAAACTTCCGATTTATGTTACTGTATATGATATCGCAGGAGATCAGGAGGGCATACCTGGAACCTTTAAACGGGAAGGATATGTAAAAGGTGATGCTACATCCATTGATTTTTCAGATATCAATGCCAACTGGGTATTATTTCCAACGGATGAAAGTGATAAAAAGGATGCGACCACAAATACAGCTTTTGTGAATTATAAAAAAGCATTAGCTGAACTGGATTTGGGAGATGATACTTCCATAATAGGAAAAGGCTATTTTGAAAATGATAGTTTGAATGAATTGAAAATATCCGTTGTGGCACATGCGAAAACCGGTATGGAAATGAATGCTATTGCCCAGCTGCTTGTAGAAAATCTAGATGAGTTTGCGACATCCTATCGCATCACTGTAGATGTCAGTTGTGATAACAATCATTATGCTGCCATTGAACGTGAAAAGAACAGTAGTAAAGTAACAACGATCTTATTTTAAATAAGAAGCTGATAGATAGAAGGAGGAAAACATGGAAACTTTTGATGAAGCGTATTTTAAAAAGCTTGCACATGATATCATGTTTGATGTCAACGAAGAAGAAGTAAAGAAACTTCAAGAAGAATTCAAAGTATTACTGGAACAGATCGAAGTATTGGATGAAATCAATACGGAGGGTGTAGAAGAAATGATCTACCCATTTGAAGCAGACACAACATTCTTAAGAGAAGATGTTGTGGAAAATGTAATTTCGCAGGAGGATGCATTAGCAAATGCAGCGAGCGTACGTGCTGGTCATGTACATGTTCCAAAGGTGGTGAAGTAAGATGGATTTTGAAAAGACAAGAGAAAAAGACGTGGAAACACGTGTTGTAGAAGCACTTGAAAAAGCAAGAGATTTACAGGAAAAACTAAATGCAGTTGTGACATTCTGCGATGTGGAAGAACAGCTGGATGAATTAAAAAGTGTAGATGAACATGCGCCATTATATGGGTTGCCAATTGTATTAAAAGATAACGTTAATACAAAGGGTGTTCGTACAACCGCAAGTTCTCGTATTCTGGATAACTATGTTCCAGTATATAATGCCGCAATTGTTGATAAATTGAAAGCAGCCGGAGCGGTTGTAATCGCAAAAGCGAGCATGGATGAATTAGGTATGGGTGGTACTAACAAAAATGCTTATACCGGAAAAGTAAACAATCCATGGGATACAAATCGAATTTCTGGAGGAAGCTCTGGGGGTAGTGCAGTGCTTGTCGCAAGTGGTGTTGTGCCTTTTGCGATTGGTACGGATACTGGTGACAGTGTAAGAAAACCAGCTGCTTATAACGGTATTATCGGTATGAAACCAACTTATGGAAGAATTTCACGTTATGGTATCATTCCTTATGCATCATCTTTGGATCATGTAGGATACTTTACTACAGCTATTGAAGATGCCGCAAAAGCATTGGAAGTTTTAGCTGGAAGAGATGATCGTGATATGACTTCTTCTTACAAAGAAGTAGAAGCATATGCTTCTAATATCAATTCTGATATCAAAGGAAAACGTATTGCGGTACTAGAAAATGTACAACAGGGCGTAAGCAATATTGATGTAAAAGAAAATTTTGATGCATTAATGAAAGCTTTAGAAAGTAAAGGTGCGATCGTAGAACGTGTACACTTTGATGATAAACTGATGAAAGCTATTTTACCTGTTTATTACATTATCGCAAATGCGGAAGCAACCGCAAATCACTCAAATTTAGATGGTATCCGTTTTGGTATGCGTGAAGATGGGGAAAGTGTAGAAGAAGTAATGATCAATTCCCGTACAAAAGGCCTTTGTTCCTATGTGCGCAGACGTTTTGTGGTAGGAAGCTACTCTTTGTTTGAAGAAAACCAGGAAAAGATTTTCCGTAAAGCACAGAAAGTACGTCGCTTAATTGTTGAAGAATTAGCAAATTGTTTAAAAGATTATGATGTTGTCATTGCGAATGCAAGTAGTGATGTTGCGCCATTATCTGAAGAAAGCCGTGAAGAACATTTAGATAATGATGCGCTTGTCGCAGAAAACTATATGGCGATTGGAAACTTCTCAGGATATCCAAGTATGACAATGCCTACAGGTTTTGTAAAAGGCCTTCCAATCGGAATCAATATGACTGCGAAAGCATTTGATGAACAAACATTATTCAATATTGGAAAAGCAATCGAAGAAATCACAGGATTAAAAGGAAACGATGTGGAGGTGTCAAAATGAATTATGAAACAGTAATCGGGATTGAAATCCACTGCGAATTAAAAACAAAGACAAAAATGTTCTCCAGTGCACCTGTTTCCTTTGGAGAAACAGCAAACACTTGTGTGAATGAAATAGATTTAGGTCATCCTGGTACATTGCCATGTGTCAATAAAGAAGCAGTACGTCTTGCAATCAAAGCTGCAACTGCATTAAACTGTACCATCGATCCATTAGTAAAATTTGATCGTAAAAACTATTATTATTCTGATCTTCCTAAAGGATTCCAGATTACACAGCAGTTCCATCCAATTGGACGTAATGGCAGCATTTCTATTGATACCAAAAATGGCAAGAAAGAAATCAGAATCAACCGTATTCATATGGAGGAAGATACCGCAAAACAGTTCCACTCTGATGCTGGTACATTAATTGATTTTAACCGTGCAGGAACACCACTTGTGGAAATCGTAAGTGAACCAGATATCCGTAATGGAGAAGAAGCAGCTGCTTATGTTGAAAAACTAAGAACTTTATTATTCTATCTTGGTGTATCTGATGTAAAGATGGAAGAAGGAAGCATGCGTTGTGATGTTAATGTATCTATTCGTGAAGAAGGCAGTGATACATTTGGCACAAGAACAGAAATCAAAAACCTGAACTCTATCAGTAATGTTCAAAAAGCCATAGATGCGGAAGTTGCCCGTCAAAAAGAAGTCATCGAAAGTGGCGGTCAGGTTGTTCAGGCAACTAGACGTTATGATGAAACACAGAAAACAACAGTAATGATGCGTAAGAAAGAGGGAAGTGTGGATTATAAATATTTCCCAGAACCAAATATTTTCCCAATTCGTTTAGATGAAGCATGGATCAAAGATATCCAAGAACATATGGAAGAACTTCCAGATGCAAGAAAACAGCGTTATATGGATGAATTAGGCCTTAAAGAATATGATGCAGGCGTATTGGTAAACAATCGTGATCTTGCGGATTTCTTTGAACTGGTATGTGAACACACCAAAGATTACAAAAAGGCTGCCAACTGGGTCATTGTGGAAATGGTTGCGGCTTTAAACAAAGCAACGTTAAAACTATCAGAAAACCCATGTAATCCAGCTCATTTAGGTACCATGATCAATATGGTAAACGATGGAGAAATCAGTGGTAAACAAGCAAAAGTCGTATTTGAAGAAATCATGAAAGGAAAAGATCCTAAAAAGGTTGTAGAAGAAAAAGGCATGAAACAAATGAGTGATACATCTGAATTATTAGCGATGATCACAACGGTCTTAGATAACAATCCACAATCTATTGAGGACTTCAAAAATGGTAAGGATCGTGCTGTAGGATTCTTGGTTGGCCAGGTTATGAAGGCCAGCAAAGGACAGGCAAATCCTGCAATGACAAATAAGATGATTCAGGAAGAACTGAAAAAAAGATAGCATTCTGTTACATTTTCTAGTACAATAGAGGTGTTGAGGTGAATAATATGAGTAAACAGAAAAACATGAAAAACCAAAAACAGAAGAGAAATACAAGAAAGTCCAGTAAGGTTTTAATTACTGTCGCAATCATTGTATTGTTAATTCCATTGCTTCTGTTAGGCTATATATATTTTGGAGCGAAAGAAAACAGTGGCAAACCAGTCACAGGGTCCCGCTTTGAAAATTCACTTGACCCTGCTATTACACAAGAACAAATGGATAAGGTGAAAAAAGCTTTAAATTTTGATGGAGTAGAAAAGGTCGAAGTCAATTTGACAAGTGCAACACTTCGTATTACGATGGATGCAGCAGATGACATCGATCAAGATACATTAGAAAATCTGTTGAATGCAGCATATGACAAAGTAAATGATATCCTTCCAGTGAAAACATATTTCACGAATAAAGATAAAACCAAAATGTATGATTTAGATATTCATGCATATAACTTTATTCCAGATGATTCACATAAGGAAGATGATCAAATCTATTTAGAACTGGTCAAGAATGCTGCCAATAAAAAGAAGGTTGTAGATAACATTACAACCCCAAAAAACGAAAAAGAAGCAAAAGAATTATTGAAACAACAGGAAGAAGCGAATAAGAAATAAAAAGGGCGATTGCCCTTTTTTGAGGTGTAAAATGAAAAAGAATGATAAAATTGTTGGAACATGCAGTGGCTATACCAAAGAAGGTCTGGGCGTTGTGAAAATTGATGGTTTTCCTTTATTTGTAAAGGGAATCTTACAGAATGAAACAGCAGAAATGGTCGTTACATTAGTGAAAAAAACATATGGATATGCAAAAGTCCTGTCTATCAAAGAACCATCAAAACAGCGATGTGAATTAAAATGTCCTGTCGCAAAACAATGTGGAGGATGTCAGCTACAGCATATGACTTATACAGAACAGCTGCACTTTAAGAAACAAAAAGTACAGGATGTCATTGATCGTATCGCAAAACTGGATATGAAAGTTGAAGATGTATTAGGGATGGAAAATCCATGGTACTATCGTAATAAATGCCAAATACCTGTAGGTGTGGATCAAAATAAAGTTGTCACAGGCTTTTATCGTATCCATTCCAATACCATCATTGATACAAACGCCTGTGCGATTCAAAGTGAAACCATTAATGAAGTATTATCCCATATGAAAGAATTACTTCAAACATATGGCAATGCTTCTGTATTTCGCCATCTTTTGATCAAACATGCATTCACAACAGGCGAGGTCATGCTGGTATGGATTGTGCGAGAATATCCTTTCTCATCTATGAAAGAAATGGCAGAAGATATCGTTCAAAGGCTTCCTTATATCAAAAGTGTAATCGTCAATGTAAACACCAGAACGGATAATGTGATTCTTGGAGAAAAAGAATACACCCTGTATGGAGATTCTTATATCACAGATGCCATTCATAACCTAAAATTCCATATCTCCAGCAAATCATTTTATCAGGTTAATCCTGTGCAGACCAATGTGCTATATGGCAAAGCATTAGAATTAGCGCAGCTGAGCGGGAAAGAAACAGTTATTGATTTATATTGTGGTGTCGGTACGATCTCTATGTTCTTAGCGCAAAAAGCGAAAAAGGTTATCGGAATTGAAATCGTTCCACAGGCCATTCAAGACGCAAAAGAAAATGCGAAAATGAATAACATTGATAATATTGAATTTATCTGTAGTGATGCTGCCAGCTATGCAAATAAACTAAGTGAAGAAAATATGCGTCCTGATGTCATTGTCGTGGATCCGCCAAGAAAAGGATTGGATCAGATAACATTAAACAGTATTATAAAAATGCAGCCAGAACGTATTGTTTATGTATCCTGTGATCCTGCCACAATGGCACGTGATCTTGGCATTATCAAGGAAAGCAATTATGAAATCAAGCTGGTTCAGCCGGTAGATATGTTCTCACAAACCAATGGTGTAGAATGTGTGACGTTGATAGAAAGAATTTAATGAAAATATTTGCCTGATTTTATCAGGCTTTTCTTATATTTTTCTACAAGTGAGTAAGTAAAATCAGCATCTTAGTATATATTTCATGACATAGGAAAAAATATCTGATAAACTAAAAACCAACAAGGGGAGATACGACATGCAAGTAAAAATTATGGAAGATGATACAATCGAAGAAACAATCATCACGATACGCTGCAGGAAAAAAGATGAAAAAATAAAAACTCTGGTATCCATCCTGCAAATGCAGGACCATAAACTCATAGGAAGATATCGTGGGGAAGATTATATGGTATCACTTGATGATATTTTTTATATAGAAACCATTGATAAACAGGTATATCTGTATACCCAGACAACGATTTATACATCGGATTTACGGTTATATGAAATCGAAGAACGATGCATAGAATATGATTTTCTCAGGGCAAGTAAGTCCACCATCATCAATTTTCAAAAGATTCAATCTTTACGCCCTGATCTGGATGGAAGAATTCAGGTAACAATGAAAAACGATAAAAAATTATTTGTATCCAGGCAATATGCGCCAATTCTAAAAAAACGTTTGGGGGTCTTAAAATGAAAAGACAAGGATTTATCATAAATTATCTAATCACATTTGCGTCCAGTATACTTGTAATTTCAGCTCTGGGATATTTATTAGGCGATATGGTAAAAGATATGTCTACGTTGTTTTCCTTGGGAAAATTAGGTTTGTCCTATAGGGTGATCATGCAGATTGCGATATTGAGTTTTTTGATCGCAATCTATACCCATATCTTATTTGAATCAAATTTTTTAAATGAACAGCTTTTTCTACACAAAGTCATTGCGATGTTTTTCATATCCGGTTTGACAACCGCAGTCTTTATTGCTGTATTTGGCTGGTTTCCCATCACATCAATGAAAGGATGGATCGGTTTTATTTTATCCTTTCTCATCTGTTTTATTGTCGCAACAGCAGGAATGCTTTACAAATATAAAAAAGAAGAACAGCGATATAATGCATGCTTAAAAGAAATGCAGAAGGAGAAACCATATGAATAAGATCATCATGAAGCATGTATCTAAATCTTTTGGACAAACATGTGTTCTTTCTTCCATTAATCTTGAAATTCAAGAGGGAGAAATCTTTGGATTACTTGGACCAAGTGGTGCTGGGAAAACAACAATCGTAAAAATATTAAGTGGGCAATTGTCTTATCAGGGAAGTGTATGGATCGATCAACAGGAGTGTAAAAATCATACAGATGCATGGTTAAAAACGATAGGGATGTCTATGGATGAATTTGGTTTTTATCGTCGATTGAGCATTTGGGATAATCTGTGTATGTTTGCGAAACTTCGAGGTGTGAGTAAGCAGCGTGTGATCGATGTCTTGCGACAATTATCTTTATATGATGAACGAAAAAGCGCAATATGTAATTTATCAAAAGGTATGAAACAGCGATTATCCTTCGCAAATGCAATCTTACATGAGCCATCTTTGATATTTCTTGATGAGCCCACAAATGGACTTGATCCCAATACCATGAAAGAACTTCATGATATGATCAAACATTTGAATGAACAGGGAACCACGATTTTTTTGACTACTCACAACATGGAAGAAGCAGAAAAACTTTGTGATCATGTGGCATTATTAAATGAAGGACATATTGTTTTATATGGAAATCCTAAAGCACTATGTTGCCAATATGACCATTTAAAAACCATTACCATTCAAACAAAAGATCATCAAAAAATAGAACTACCCAATACAGCTAATTCAGCCCAACAGTTATCTGATGTTCTACGTAGGAACAATATTGAAACCATCCATTCATCAGAAGCAAATCTTGAACAAATATTCAGAGAAGTAACTGGAAGGGGGTTGTCCTAATGAAAGCCCTAGCGTTGTTTCAAATACAGTTGAAAGACATCTTGAAAAATCTTCAAGTATGTTTATTATTCTTTGTTTTTCCTGTGATTGGCTTTGTCATGAGCAGTAGTATGCAGGATCAATCCTCATTTTTTATTTCAGTATTTGCGACCATGCATGTTGTTTTTACACCTATGATGACAATGTCTACCATACTTGCGGAACAAAAGGAACAAAAAATTATCCGTAATCTGGCATATGCAGGTGTACCATCCAGTTTATATTTGTTGGTACATGGTGTACTTGTATGTTTTCTAACATGCTTCACAGCTTGTTTATTTCTTGTGTTTCCTGGTTTTTCACTAGATGTAATACCATTTTTGACAGCGGTATTCACGGGTGTCATCCTAAGTATTTTACTAGGTGGATGTATTGCCTTGTCAACATCTTCCTTATCTTCCTCCAATGCTGTCGTTATGCCATTTGCCATGTTATTTTCGTTTGTGCCTATGCTTGCGAATTTCAATGAACATTTGGATAATATTTCAAATATCCTGTACTCTAAACAAGTCAGCATAATGATGAATGATCTTCATCAAATAAATCTTTTATCTAGTCTGATTCTTGTCTTTACTGCTTTGTTATTGATCATATGGTTTTACTTGGCATATCATAAAAGCATGAAAGCCGATGTCTGATTTGTCCATCATAATTTGATGGACTTTTTCTTTGATAGCCTGTTGTATTTTGAAATCTTATGATATAGTAAAGATAACAAAAACAAATGCTTACCATAAGAAAAGAGGTAAAGTAATGATAAAAACAATCATTTTTGAAATTAAAGAGCGCTACAAGATACCCTGTATTATAGAAGATGCTTTATATGAAAACGATTGCTTAGAAAACAAGTTTATGGAAGTAGTATCCTTAAAACAAGGCTTACATGAAGTATATATGAGCTTACAAGTTATAAACCATTTTCCAATGTTTTTAACCGAAAGTACTTGTCGTAGAAGCTCCATATGAATCTTAAACAAAAAGCCAGGCAGCTGAAAACGGATATTCCAGCAATCTATCTGGTATTAAAAGATAAAGAAACACCTAGTTTCGCAAAGCTTATGGCGGGTATCACGGTTGGATATGCATTATCTCCCATTGATCTTATTCCAGACTTTGTGCCCGTATTAGGATATCTGGATGATGTGATTTTGTTGCCAATAATGATTGCACTGACCATCCATTTCATTCCAAAAGATGTATGGGAAAGAAGTAGAAAAGCAGCTTATGACATGTGGAAGGATGGAAAGCCAAAGAAATGGTATTATGCAATACCAGTCCTTTGTATCTGGTTATTGATCATCATAATGTTCATTCGTGCCATCATATAGAGGAAAAGGAGAGAATTATATATGTATCTATTTCAAAAGATTGAAGAAGTCATGATGAACTATCATGATGCAAGACATGCCGTTGGAGAGTTTGTACTACATGAACAGAAGAATCTATATAAATATACCATCAATGAGGTCGCAGAATACAGCTATACATCCAAAGCAACGGTTGTGCGGTTTGCGAAAACCTTAGGCTTTGAAGGATGGCGTGATTTTATGAAAGCTTTTATTGCGGAGGTAAAATATCAGGAAACACATCATGCAGATGTAGATGCAAATTACCCCTTTCATGAAAAAAGCTCCCATCAGGAAATTATTGAAAGTTTAAAAACCTTACAGATGGAAAGTATACAGGACAGTGCAGATTTAATGGATATGGATATGTTAAAGATGGCGACAACATATCTTGTGAAATCTAAACACATTGTTATATTTGGTCTAAGTCCAAATATATTTCTAGGTGAATTGTTTAGAAGAAAGATGATTTCTATAGGAAAGAAAGTAGATATCGCAAATTTAGGCGAAATGGGAATCATATCTAGAACAATGGATGAGCAGGATTGTGCTATCGTAATATCTTATTCTGGAAACAACAAACATGCGGAACCCATGTCTTATTTGCAAAATTTATTAGATCAAAAAGTTTCAATCATAGGAATTACAAGCGGTGGGGATAATTATATGCGAAGAATTCTTCCATGTGTATTTACCATGTCTTCCAAAGAGCGTCTATATACAAAAATCGCAAACTTTGCGACAGAAGAATCATTACAATTTATCCTTAATGTACTATATTCCTGTTACTATCGTGAAGAATATCAAAAGAATTGTTTATTTAAAATCCAGAGTTCTAAGATTTTGGAATCACGAAGAAATGCTGTTTTAAATGAAATGCAGGATGAAGCAGAACAAGAATAAGGAGCAAAAATATGGCTGAAGAAAAAATTAACTTAAAAGATTTTTTATACCACAAAGTATTAAACGTTTTAAATGCATACGATTATGATGATATTTACACGATTATTTTTTTCGTTTATTCTAATGAATGTTTTGAATATGAAAATTATCAAAATCTATCTGAATTTTCTGTTTCTAACAATACTGAGCAATATTTCAAAAGAGAATATGAAGATTATATGAAAAATATAGAGGCAAAAATGATAATATGGATACACGTGAAAATGGGCGTTTTAGTGAAATTAGATGGAATTATGCATATATGAGTCAAGACGAAACACCAATTATAAATGACGAAAATTATGAAATGTTGATAAAATGGTATAAACAGGAGGGAATTGAAAATATAGGATTTGAAGATGATGATTGTTATGATGAACATATGAATTATATTGGCAAAGGGCCAGTGGGTTATTATGAATTACTGCAAGAGGTGACACAAGTCGCAAAAAGAATCCAGAAGGAAGATTACTTTTTGAAAAAGGCTGGAAGAAGGATTCCAATCATTATCTTAGAATATGAGGATACATGGTACACAAGGAAAGCAACTTTGGAAGCAAATGTACATGGAGAAGCGTGTGATTATTTAGAGTATGCTAAGTAATCACGCATATGGAACAATAGTTGAAGGAGAAAAAATGATTAAAATTATAGAAAATCAAGAAGAAAAAAGCAATATTGCACGATATATATTAGAAGCATTACCAGAATGGTTTGGTATAGAAGCGGCACGTGAAGAATATATCGAAGAAAGTCGTCATCAATATTTCATTGCGGCAGTAGAAAATGATATTCCTATAGGATTTCTTTGTCTAAAAGGGACAGGCAAAGATACATATGAAATAGCTGTCATGGGAGTAAAAAAAGAATATCAGCATGTAGGCATAGGAAAACAATTATTTGTGGCTGCAAAACAATATGCAAAACAGCAAGGTATATCTTTCTTACAGGTAAAGACAGTTGCAATGGGACATTATGAAGAATATGATCAAACAAACAAGTTTTACCTAAGTTTAGGCTTTAAAGAATTTGAAGTATTTCCTACCCTTTGGGATAAACACAATCCCTGCCAGGTGTATGTGATGGCGATAAGTTAGAGTAAAAGAATCATACCAAAATAGATAGGATATAAAGTATGAGAACATAATAGATAGAAATACCAAAGTCTTTGAAAGAATAATGGTATCTATCGCAACATTCATTAACATATTTACAAAAAAATCAATTAAAAAAGGCAGAATGATATATTCTGCTTTTTATACATATACATAAAAAGTATCACGAAGTTTCATAAAAAGAAAACCAATATCATATGAAAATAAAACTAAGTTTCGTAATATCCAAAAGTGTTGAAAGCGGTTTTTTCATGTGTTAGATTAGACGTGTAGAGAGCGAGTAAGCCTCTTTGGAAAGATTAGAATTTGTACCGGTCATACAAATTTGTGATTCTAATGATTTCCAGATCTCACATAAAATGGAGGAATTCACATGAGTAAAAAGTATGAACAACTTGCGATGGATATCATCGAAAAAGTTGGCGGAAAACATAACATCAATGATGTCTATCATTGTCAAACACGTTTAAGATTTAAATTAGTAGATGAAAGTATCGCAAAAACAAAAGAACTGGAAGCGATGGAGGGCGTCGCTAAAGTGATTATGAATGCTGGTGTCTATCAGGTAGTCATTGGCACACATGTAAAAGATGTATTTGAAGAAATTGAAAAGCTTGTGGATATCAAAGGCAAGGATGTAGTATCTGATGAGAAAAAGAGTATATTCTCTAAGGTGATTGATTTTGTATCTGGTACTTTCCAACCAATCATTCCTGCATTATCCGGTGCTGGTATGGTAAAAGCAGTACTTGCATTATTGGTGGTATTCAAACTGGTATCTACAGATTCACAAACGTATTATTTATTAAATATGTTTGCGGATGGTGTATTCTATTTCTTACCAATTTTGCTAGCTTTCACAGAAGCACAGAAGCTAAAATGTAACCCCATACTTGCAGCTGGTGTAGCAGCAATGATGTTACATCCAAACTGGGGCGCTTTGGTTGCGGCAAAAGATCCGGTTTATTTCTTTGAAGTGATACCATTCACATTAGCAACCTATACATCATCTGTTATTCCTATTCTGTTAGTTGTATTTGCACAGTCTTATGTGGAAAAGTTCTTAAACCGCTATATCCCAAAAGCAGTAAATCTGGTATTTGTGCCAATGTTTACCTTCTTGATCATGGGTACTCTGGCATTCTCTGTATTAGGTCCTATCGGTAGTATTGTTGGTGGATACCTTGCGACATTCTTTAATTATCTTGCGACAAATGCAAGCTGGGCACCAGCACTTTTGATAGGAGGTTTCTTGCCAATCATGGTGATGTTTGGCTTACATAATGGGGTAGCACCGTTAGGTGTTATGCAGATGGCCGATTTAGGATTTGATTCTATCTTTGGGCCAGGATGTGTTTGTTCAAATATTGCGCAGGCGACAGCTTCTGCAGTTGTAGCCATTCGTACAAAAGATAAAAAATTAAGACAGGTCGCAATGTCAGGTTCTATCACTGCATATATGGGTATTACAGAACCTACCTTATATGGTGTCAATCTGCCTAAAAAATATCCTTTGATTGCTGCTATGATTGGTGGTGCATGTGGTGGTTTATATGCAGGATTAACACAAACACATCGTTTTGCGACAGGTTCATCAGGACTGCCAGCTGTATTGCTTTACATTGGCGATAACACAATGACATGTTTCTATAATATCCTGATTGCTTTAGTGATTACCTTTGTTGTCACAGCTGTAGTAACCTATGCATTGAGTTTAAAATTTGAAAAAGTAGATACAAAAGAAACACCTGCAGCACCTGTTTTAGATATCAAAAAAGAAGTTGTAACATCTCCATGCAATGGTAAGGTACATGATATAAAGGAAGCAAAAGATAAAGTATTTGCAAGTGAAGCGTTGGGAAAAGGTGTGATGATAGAACCGGAAGAAGGCAAAGTGATTGCACCGTTGTCAGGAACAATTTCCACCTTATTTCCATCGAAACATGCCATTGGTATTATATCTGAATCTGGCGTAGAAGTTTTGATTCACATTGGTATTGATACAGTCAATTTAAATGGAGAATGTTTTAAAACACATGTGAAACAGCAAGATCAGGTAAAAGCAGGTGATCTGCTAGTTGAATTTGATATGGAAGGGATAGAAAAAGCTGGTTTTTCCACTCAGACCATGGTTGTGATCACTAATACAAACAATTATCAAAAGATTGAAAAAACAGCTTCTGGTTCAATTACATACAATGAACCACTGTTAATACTGGAAAAGGAGTAAAGATATGTTCTATCATAAATTAAAACCATTTCCTGAAAACTTTTTGTGGGGGGCCTCAACCTCTGCATATCAGGTGGAAGGTGCTTATCAGGAAGATGGAAAAGGTTTATCTGTACAGGATATGCATGAACCACCACATGGTATTACGGACTTTAAAGTCGCCAGTGATCATTATCATCATATGCTGGAAGATGTAAAACTGATGGCAGAAATGGGATTAAAAGCATATCGCTTTTCGATTGCATGGAGTCGTATTCTGCCTGATGGAGATGGTGAAATCAATCAAAAAGGAATTGATTTCTATCAGGATTTGATTAATGCACTGATTGCGAATCATATAGAACCGATCGTTACCATGTATCACTTTGATTTACCTTATGAACTGCATAAACAGGGTGGTTGGTGCAATCGTAAAACGATTGATGCGTTTGAAAAATATGCGCGTATCTTATTTGAAAACTATGGGGACAAAGTGAAATACTGGTTAACGATCAATGAACAAAATGTGATGATCAATCATCCCAATGCGATGAATCCAGGGCGTATCCCAAGTAAAAAAGAGCTTTACCAGCAATGTCACAATATGTTTGTGGCAGCAGCAAAGGCAACGGTATTGTGCCATGAATTATGTCCAAATGGAAAAATTGGTCCTGCGCCTAATATCACAGCCATCTATCCAGAAAAATGTAATCCAGCTGATGTTATAGCGGCAGATAACTGGGAAAGTATTCGCTGTTGGTTATATTTAGATATGGCAGTTTATGGAAGATATAACACATTGGTATGGTCTTATCTTGAAGAAAAAGGATATACACCGATTATTGAAGAAGGGGATATGGAAATCATACAGCAAGGCAAGCCAGATTTTCTTGGGGTTAATTATTATGCCACCGCTACCGTGTGTGAAGCGAAAAATGATGGAACGGATTGTCAGCCTAGAAATGGAGATCAGCAGGTTATGATTGGAGAAGAAGGTGTTTATCGTGCAGCTGTCAATCATTATCTTGAAGAAACACAGTTTGGATGGATGATAGATTCTATTGGTATGCGTGTGACACTTCGACGTATTTATGATCGTTACCATTTGCCTTTATTGATTACGGAAAACGGGTTAGGGGCTAAAGATGAAATGAGTGAAGATGGGAAGATACATGATGCCTATCGTATCGATTATCTAATAAGACACTTTCATCAGGCACAGCTTGCCATAAGTGATGGAGTGGATTTGATTGGCTATTGTCCCTGGGCATTCATTGATTTAGTTAGTACACATCAAGGATATGGCAAACGCTATGGCTTTGTATATGTGGATCGTGAGGAACAAGATCTGAAAGAGTTGAAAAGGATGAAAAAAGATAGTTTCTATTGGTATCAACAGGTTATTAAACAAAATGGATTAGATTAATATAAAAACGCATATTCGTAGTGGATATGCGTTTTATTTGTGATTGTTTTGTGCTTTATACTCATTTGGTGTTTGATGAAAGTGTTTTTGAAATAAACGAAAGAGTGATGGAGCACTGTGAAATCCTATGATTTCAGCTATTTCCGTAGTCGAATAATTAGTCGCAACCAATAGCTCTTGAGCGATATCTAATCGCTTTTTTTCTATCAGTTCTTTAAAGGTGCTACCAGTTTCATCTTTGATCTTATTACCAAGATAATTTGCATTATAGCCAAACTGTTTACTTAAAGAAGATAAGGTAACCTGATCATAATGTGTATCAATATATTTAAGGATGGGAAGAATAGAATTTTCTTCTTCTGTGAAATGACTTGTTTGCTGGTCGATCGAATTGGATAGTTCTGATAATAATAAGGCCATCATGACATTCAGTGATTTATCCTTTTGATGAGATGTTTCAAAGTATTTCATAATCATACACTCTATCATATTTTGAGCAATTTCATTATTTTGAAGTTTAAACAGCATATAATTATTATGGAAAGCATCCATTTTTGATGCATTATACATAAACTTGGTAACGATACTTGAGGATTGTGAAATACTTTGACGTAATAGCTCTATAACAGAATCATCTTTCACAAGGATATTCACGATAATATCGTTTTCTCCAACATAATCAATTCTTTGTATAATATCTTTATCCATCAAAATGAGATCATGTTCCTGCAGGGTTATTTTTTCATCATTGATATATTGGGTACATGAACCAGAATACATATAATTGAATTCAATGAAATTGTGCGTATGTGATGGCATATAAGAAAATCTGTGATGCTTATTGATGAAAATGTCACCTTCTTTGAAAAAGGATTCTTTTGGCATCTTAGGAATATCTTTTGTGTCATAATCTAAATGCTGATCATTGATATTTACCCCGTCAATGACCTGTATTTTTTCAACATCATCTAATTCTTTCAATATACAATCAAGCATTTTCGTAGACATATGCATCCCTCCATCTTTCCTTACAATACTATGATATAACAATTTTACAGGTTTTTATAGTGGAAATACAGATGAATTTGTAAAAATTAATAGGACCTGTAGTTTTGCAATAAACAGTATGTGAAGGCTATATTGTCCCTACATCTGTAAACGTTTACAATGTTAATGTAGAAACGAGGAGGAATTCACAATGGAAACACGTTTGAAAAACAAGAAAACAAAACAAAATTATACACCACTGGTATTGGGCGCAGGGATTGGCTCTATGCTTGGCTCTGGTATCATCGTAGGACTTTCCGCCACAATTACCGTATGGCAGAATGGTATCGGCTTAACAAATACACAGGTTGGTATCTTATCAGGAGCATTGACATTTGCCATTGCATTCGGTTCATTAGCTGCTGGTAAAATCACAAAGCTGCTGGGATTGATTCGTTCCTTTAATCTTTTAAATCTATTTTATGCAATGGGAGCTGTCATCTGTGTATTTGCAAATGGATTTGAAATGCTGTTAGCTGGATTGATCATCACAGGCTTTGCTTCTGGTGCAGATTTACCTATTAGTTTGACTGTAATCTCACATGATGCACCTGATGAAAAAACATCAGCAAGTTTAGTTTCTTCCACACAGATATTTTGGCAGATTGGTGTGTTCATGTCATACATTTGTTCATTCGTAGTATCTAATATGCAGGGGGCAATGGGCGCAAGAGTTGTTTTTGCAATATTGGCAATACTAGCAGCAATCACATTTGTATGGAGAACTACTTCACCAAAATTCAAGCAATTTCACGCATTAGGCGATGAATATCGTAAGAATGAAAAAGATTTACAACAAGAAAATGTATCAATCAAAAACTTGTTATTTGGCAAAGATAAACATAAATATATGGGTTTCTTCTTATGTATCCTAATTTTCTATATATGCTGGAACTTACTTGCAAATACATGGGGACAATTCCAGACATTCACTTTAGTAAAAGCGAATGCTTCACAAAGCTTTGCTACCGGTGCAGGTATTGTATTAAATATTATCGGATTGCTCACAACGACTTTATTTGCTTCACTTGCAGGAAGTAAACATCGTAATAAGGCATTTGTCATAGGTATTTTGATTCAGTTTGCAGCTATGGTTGGTATGAGTGCAGTAGGCAATAGTTTATGGGCTATCGTTATTTGCATTGGATGTTATAATTTTGGTAACCCAATGGCGGGAGAAGCTATCTATAAAGTATGGACACAAGAGTCTTTCCCATCAGAAACCAGAGCATCTTTACAAGGCTTTATTAATGGTTTTTCAAGATTATGCTGTGGTTTGTTTGCATTCATTACACCAGCACTTGTATTGCCAGAAACAATCAAAACAACGATGATTGGCTTTGCCGGTATCGTAATCATAAGTGCTTTGGCAGGCTTTACAATGATCAAACTGCAGCAAAAATATCATAACAAGAATGCCTAAGAAAAGGAGATGATTCATATGGCATTTACATTTCAAATTAATCAGGATGTTGTATTCCAGCATGATAAAAAATTAATCGATCAAGCAGACCAATACCGCCCTGAAATTTATCATCAGACAATTTTACCAAGGCATGTCGCAGAATTAGTAGAAGATGACACAAAATTAGGCGGTTATCGTTGTAAAGAAAGCAGTTTAACAATCGCAGAATTAAACAAAAAAGGTTTAAAAAGAGATGATACCATCATTTTAGATTTCGATGATCATTATGTCGGTAACTTCTCCATGAAAATTGAAGCAACCGGTTCCCCTATGGATGCGCCATTATACTTTCGTATTCGTTTTGCGGAAGTTCCATCAGAACTGGTACAGGATTCAAAAGACTATGATGGATGGTTAAGTAAATCTTGGATTCAGGAAGAATTCATCCATATTGATGTACTGCCAACTGAAATAACACTGCCTCGCAGATATAGTTTTCGATATGTAGAAATCAAAGTCATCGATACATCGCCAAAATGGCAGGCTGTTTTTTCTGAATTTAAAGTTGTCGCACGAAGTAGTGCACAATGCCAACAATTAAAGCCAATTCATATCGAAGATCCAGTGTTACAAAAAATTTACGATGTAAGTGTAAAAACATTACAGGATTGTATGCAGGATGTTTTCGAAGATGGACCAAAACGTGATCGCCGTTTATGGCTGGGGGATTTGCGTTTACAGGCTCTTGCCAACTATATGACCTTTGATCAGCATACCCTTGTGAAACGCTGTCTGTATTTATTTGCGGCTATGACAACACAAGAAGGAAAGATATCAGCGAATCTGTTTATCCAGCCGGAATATATGCCGGATGATACATTCTTGTTTGATTACAGTTTATTCTTTATTTCAACACTCTATGATTATATAAAACATCACGATGATTCAGAATTACTACAGGATTTGTATCCAATTGCGAAAAAACAAATGATGCTTGCTCAAGAAAAAGTGAATGAGGAAGGAAGAATCATCTTAGAAGAAAGCTATCCTGTCTTTGTGGATTGGTCAAATGAATTTAATAAAGATACCAGTGCACAGGCCATCATGATTTATGTAACACGCCAGATGATCGAGCTTGCCAGTATGTATCAAGATGAAGATATTACAATATATCAAACTTTGTTAGATAATATGATAAACTACAGCAGAGATAACTTATTTGATAAAGAAGCATGTTTATTCATATCAGGAGATAACAAAGAATATAACATTTCCTCACAGGCATGGATGGTTTTAGCCAATGTTTTAACAAAGGAAGAAAACAAAAAGGTAATGCAGAAAACAATTCAAAAATTATTTCCTGTGAAAGGTATTGCGACACCTTATATGTATCATCACATAGTCGAGGCATTATTTGTTGCCGGATTGCAAGAGGAAGCAATTCAATTGATGAAAGCATATTGGGGGAAAATGATTTCATTAGGCGCGGATACATTCTGGGAAGCATTTGATCCGGATGAACCAGATTATTCTCCATATGGAAATCCAATCATGAGCAGTTTCTGCCATGCATGGAGCTGTACGCCAGCTTATCTAATAAGAAAATATATAGAAAACAGGTGAAGATGATGAAACAAAATACAGCAACGATTACAAAAATGATGCTTTACAAACAACGGATAGGATATGGTTTAGGGGATTTTGCCTGCAATTTGATATGGCAGGTGATCTCATTATATCTATTATACTTTTATACCGATGTGATGGAATTAAATCCAATGAACATTTCTTTCATGTTCATTATATGTAGAATTATTGATGGAGGAACTGACTTGCTGGTTGGATTCCTTATTGATAAAACCCATTCTCGTTGGGGAAAAAGCAGACCATGGTTTTTGTTTGGTGCGATACCCTTCGCATTAGCTGCTATTTTAGCTTTTAGTGTTCCAGACATTGCGCCAACAGGGAAATTGGTATACGCCTATATTACATATATCTTTTTATCCTTTATGTATACTGTGGTAAACATCCCTTTAGCTTCTATTTTACCAGCATTAACTTCAGATATGAATGAAAGAACCGTTTTAACAACCTATCGTAAGTTCTTCGCATTCTTTGGTTCAACGCTTGTTTCCGCAACAGCGTTGACGCTTGTTTCCATGATAGGACAAGGCAATGAGGCATTAGGTTTTCGCTTTGTGATGGGATTATTTGGTGTAATCGGTTGTATATGTTTCTTCTTGACATTTCTGCTGGTAAAAGAAAATAATCTTGTGCAATCTGAAAAAACAGCTACCTTAAAAGAAACAGTGAAATCTTTGTTTCAAAACAAGCCATGGAAATTATTTGCGCTAAATATATTATTCATGTGGACAGGATATTTTCTACAATCCAGTGCATTGATTTATTACTATCGCTATAGTTTACAGAAAAATGAAATGGCAGCCGTTGTCGCAACGATTATGTCTATCGTACCAATGTTTGCAAATCTATTCGTGCCTTTTCTATCAAGACAATTAGGTAAACGAAATCTATACTCTGTTACGGCATTTATTCAGATGGCAGGTCTGATTGTCATCATGTTATCAGGAACAAACGATGCTATGATTATTTTTGGGGCTATTATTTCGGCAGCCGGATATGGCGCAAAAGAAAGTATTTACTTCTCTATGCAGGCAGATCCTGTTGATTATGGAGAATGGAAAACCGGTATTCAGGCATCAGGCACATTATCATCTATCAATGGTTTTTTAGGAAAAGTTGCCCAGGCAATTGCGGGCGGGTTATCAGGGCTATTACTTGCAATTGGTGGATATGTCAATGGCGCAGCCATCCAAAGTACGCAAACCATTATATCCATTAATGCAATGTATTTATATATCCCAATTATCTTATTGATATGTTCCATGATTACGATGCATTTTTATACCTTGGATAAAGAATTACCTTCCATACAGAAAGATTTAAAAACAAGAAGATTACAAATGAAAGAATAAAGGAAATCTATAGAGCCAATATAGATACAAGATATCAGTGAAAACAATAGAGATTCGTTTTGTTTGTATGGGAGGCGTACACGCAACAATATTTAAAGAAAAATTACAATCTTTGATGAAGGATAAGGAAAGGTGCATCATCAAAATGTGTAGTCCACAAGATGTGATACCCTGCGATCTTATTGTACTTCTTCCTATGCTTGCATACAGAAAAAAAGATTTAGAAAAATTTGTGAGAAAAAATGAATATATTATTCCATTAGATCATTATATATATTCATCTTTACAACCTGATTTGTTTTTATCAAATTTAGAAATTTTAGTAGATGACATCTTACATTCAGCGTTGACATAATGTTGTCGCTTTTTTTTCAATAAAATCAACATCTTCTATGATAAAATAAAGATATATGTAAAAGGAGAACAATCATGGAAGAATATCAGGTACCAATCATGCAATTGGATCATCAAGCAGTAGAATATCTAACACTTTATGTGGATGATGAAAATGATGATATCATTATGTATTTGCATTATCTTAATCAGACATATAAAGCCACAGGCAGCAGTTATTTTAGCGCTTATCAAAACCTTCGTGATCAACTATTAGAAGATGGTTATGGCTTAAAATGCAATGGTTCCTATATCAATGCCATACAATCTGCGATGATGTCTTTTATGGATAAAGTATATCTTGTGACTCCTGGTAAACAGGCTTTACAAAAAGATATTGTCAATCTGTTTGATGAAGCAGATATCCATGATTTTCCAGATACAGAAAAACAGCAGGCCTTTGCGAATCTTTGGTTTGCGTCCTTAACATAGGAAAAGGAGAAAAAAATATGATGAGAAATCCACAACAGACGATTGGAAATCTGATTGAAAAATCTACCCAGGCTTTTATCGCATATATCGATGGAGAAGGTTATCCAATCACAAAAGCAATGTTGAAGCCAAGAGATCGAAAAGATATCAAAGAATTTTGGTTCACCACCAATACCTCTTCAAACAAAGTGAAATTCTTCCGTGAAAATCCTAAAGCAAGTATCTATTTTGTGGATAAACGTTTCTTTCGTGGTGTCAGCCTAATTGGAACAGTAGAAGTATTAGAAGATCAGGAATCAAAAAGACAGATTTGGCTGGAAGGAGATACTATGTATTATCCATTAGGCGTTGATGATCCAGACTATTGTGTTTTAAAATTTACTGCCATCAAGGGAAGATATTATAGTAATTTTCATTCTGAGGATTTTACGATAGAATGAATCGTTTGTCTTGTTTTATAAATGGCTTTCCTAAGGAGTTAGCGGCTGATGTAGAATATGTATGTGAATGGATACAAATGCATGCACATACAAAACATGATGTTTTTCAAGAATACAGTGAATGGAAATTAAGCAATGGAGAAGTTATAAAAATACCTTATCGCTTGTATGAAACAGATATCCTTTTCCCAGCATCACTAAATGATATACAAGTTATAATATATCATTGTATTTATACAAGAAATGATAATGGATATATTAGAGAAAGACATGTAAAGGCATTAATTGAAAATGAACCACCAGAATGGGTTTATCCGTATATTTTAAAAGTATGTAATGAATATGTAATGGAAATATTAGAGCTTGTCTATCAAAATTTACACACAAAAGATTGTACAAAATGGAAATCATTCTGTTTGTTGAATCAAAAAACTTTTGTTTATAGCTATCAAAGGATGACAAGTTATTGGAATGAATATTATCGTTCTACCTGTTATCTGTTTCATGATTATATAGGCAGAAAATTGTTTCGGGAGTGTTTTGGTTATACAAGGGCGTTGGAAAAGAAATCATAAAGAATGAACAATATCACAAAAATATATCGAGAAAGGGATTACATATCATTTTAATCGTATTATTTGTTCATTTTTTAAATTTTATGAACGATTAAAAAATCGTGTTGACAATCAAATGATATATGTTAAACTATAGTCAAGTTGATAAGGAAACACTCGACGTGTTACTGGTAAGGCAGGCAAGATCGAAGGTTGACAGAATAGAAGCAAATGGGATTTCTATATACTGTTGAACTTTGGTCTTTTTTTGTGTTCTGTCGGTATGTGATGTGTTTTAATGTCAACAATATTTACTGGCCGGTAAATGTGCGTAAAAAATGATAACAAAAAAGGAGAAACTTATGGATACGAACAAATTAGCAAAAGAGATTTTAGAAAATGTCGGTGGTAAAAATAACATTAAAGACGTTACACATTGTTTTACAAGATTACGTTTTATTTTAAAAGATGAATCAAAAGCGGAAAAAGATATCATCAATCATTTAGAGGGCGTTATTCAAGTTGTAGTATCTGGAGGACAATTTCAGGTAGTATTAGGCTCTAAAGTAACAAAAGTTTATGATGCATTATTGCCAATGGTTGATTTGGATGAAAATGCAAGAGGTGAATCAGAAGAAAAAGGAAATCTGTTTAATCGTATATTACAGGTCGTTTCAAAAATGTTTACACCATTGATTCCTGCAATTGCGGCTTCTGGTTTGATTTCTGGAGCTTTGACGGCAGTAAAATTACTGGCAGCACAAAATGGTACAGATATTTCTACAAATGATACCTACATATTACTTTATGCAGCAAGTCAGATTATTTTCTACTTTATGCCTATATTCTTAGGATATACAGCAGCGAAAGCATTAAAATGCAACGAGTTTATTGCGATGACAATTGGTGGTTTCTTATGTTATCCACAAATTGATGCCATCATTCAGGATGCTTCCACAGCGACTAGTATCTTTGGACTTCCTGTAATTAAAGGTGCATGGACAATTGGAGAAGCTACAAAAGCATTCAGTTATACAGGTTCAGTTATACCTATTTTATTAGCAGTATTTGTTCTTGTTTATTTAGAACGTGTATTAAAGAAATTTGTTCCTCAGATACTTCAGATCATCTTGGTACCTGGTGTTTCTTTGATTGTTATGGTTCCTCTGACTTTGAGCTTATTAGGTCCTGTAGGTGTATGGGTTGGTAATGTGATTCAGACAATGTATACAGTATTGATGGACTTTAACGCAATTCTTGGTGGAGCAGTTATTGGTGGCTTATGGGGTGTATTCGTTATATTCGGGGCACATCGAGCATTATTACCAATTGGTTTAAATGATATCGCAGTGAGCGGAAAACAAAATCTATTAGCGTTTGCAGGAGCAGCTAACTTCTCACAAGGTGGTGCTGCTTTGGGTGTTATGTTAAAGACAAAGAGCCAGGATATGAAGGGTGTAGCAGCAGCTGCAACAATATCTGCCGCAGTTGTAGGTATTACAGAACCTGCGATTTATGGATGTAACCTTCGTTTGAAAAAACCTATGATTGCCGCAATCATCTGTGGTGCTATCGGTGGTGGCATTATGGGATTAGGCGGTGTTTATGGTGACGCCTTTGCTAATAATGGTGTGTTAACTATCTTCACATATGCAGCAGGTGGAATGACAAAATTTGCATTCTACATTATTGGATGTCTGGTTGCCTTCTTTGGAGCCGCTGCTTTAACATATGTGATGGGATTTGAAGATGTAGAAGAAAAAAAATCAACTGTAAAAGCAGTGACAAACAGTTATGAAGTAAAAGCACCTGTATTAGGTGAGGTTGTTCAAATGAGTGAAGTAAATGATGAAGCTTTTGCTTCAGAAGCATTAGGAAAAGGAATCGCTATTTATCCTGAAAAGGGTGAAGTTATTGCACCAGAAGATTGTACAGTTACTTTTGTTTATCCAACAAAACATGCGATTGGGCTGACATTTGATAATGGTGTAGAATTATTAATTCATATCGGTATCAATACAGTAGAATTAAATGGTAACTATTTTACACAGAATGTAGAAGCAGGAACACATGTGGAAAAAGGTACTTGCATTGTATCCTTTGATATTGATAAAATCAAAGCAGAAGGATATGATCCAACCGTCATGGTTATTGTAAGCAATACACCAGAATATGCGTCTGTAGAAGGTTTGAAAATATCAAATGCAAATGCAGATACATCAGTTATCGGTATTTCAATTTAATATAGAAAGGATGATATATATGAAAACAAAATTTCCTGAAAATTTTTTATGGGGCGCATCTTCATCCGCTTTCCAGATTGAAGGAGGATGGGATGAAGATGGAAAAGGAATGAGTGTTGCTGATTACAATTCATTCAAACGTTCTGATAAACAGGCTGATAGCAAAGTAGCAAGTGATTTTTATCATCACTACAAAGAAGATATCGCCTTGATGAAGGAACTTGGTATGAAAATTTATCGTTTCTCTTTATCATGGGCCAGAATCATCCCTGATGGTGATGGAAAAGTCAATCAAGCAGGAATAGATTTCTATCACAATGTCATTGATTGCCTTTTAGAAAATGGAATTCAGCCATTTGTGACATTATATCACTTTGATTTGCCTTATGCGCTGGTTGAAAAATACAATGGATGGGAAAATAGAGAATGCGTCAATGCTTTTGAAAGATATGCAAAAGTATGTTTTAAAGAATATGGGGATAAAGTAAAATACTGGCAGGTTATTAACGAACAAAATCTAATGATTCGTGTAGATGAACGTATGAATATCAATGAACCAGATCCTTGGAAAGCTGATAAAATACGTGCACAAATGGATTACCATATGTTTTTGGCTCATGCCCTTGCAACAAAGGCATGCCATGAAATAATTAAAGATGGAAAGATTGGGCCAGCTGTTTCATCTACTTGTACATATCCATTAACAAATAAACCTGAAGATGTATGGGCAGCGAAAATGAATGATGCCATGAAAACAGTATATTGTCTAGATATGCATTTCTATGGGAAATATCCAGGATACTATATGCGTTATCTAAAAGAACGAGATATTGTACCAGTAATGTTAGATGGTGATGAAGAAATATTAAAATATGGAAAGCCAGATTATATCGCTTTGAATTATTACCGTACCTTGTGTGCAAGTTATCTACCAGCAGATGAAGCACACCCTATTGGAAGTCGTGTGTTCAGAGGAAATGAAGTGGATTTTGATCAATATGGATATTGCAGAGATGAAAAAAATGAGCATCTGACAGCTAGTGAATATGGAGCCAATATAGATCCTATGGGATTACGTATTGTATTAAATGATTACTATGCAAGATATCATGTACCATTGATTATTACGGAAAACGGATTAGGTACACCAGATGTTGTAAGCGAAGATGGTAAAGTGCATGATGATTATCGAATTGATTACATTGCTCAGCACTTAAAAGCATGCCATTTGGCAATGGAAGATGGTGTAGAGTTGATGGGATATTCTCCATGGTCATTTATGGATTTATTAAGTTCTCATCAGGGATTTAGAAAACGTTATGGATTTGTATATGTCAATCGTGAAGATATGGACATGAAAGATTTAAAACGTATTAAAAAAGACAGTTATTACTGGTATCAAGATGTAATAAAAACAAATGGGGAAAATATATAATTTATAAAGCATAACAAAGTGTTTATTCAGATAAAATAAACACATAAAGAAAGGATTAGGTTGATATGATCGTAAAAAAAGTATTGAATAACTCTCTGATTTTCGCTTTAGATGATCAGGGTAAAGAAGTAATTCTGATGGGAAAAGGGATTGGTTATCATTTATCAACTGGAAGTGTTATTGAAAAACAAGATATAGAAAAAGTATTTATATTGAAAGAAGAAAATATCGCAAAAAATATCATACAGCTTGCGGCAAGTACAGATGAGGTTTATTTTGATATCACAAAACAAATTATAGACCATGCGATTGAAATGTATCATATGCAGCTTTCCGATTATATCTACCTTGCCTTAACAGATCATATTTCTTATGCAGTACAACGGGCAAAAGAGGGAATTCAGCTAGATAGTTATTGCCCAAATGAAATCAAAAAATTTAATCCAAATGAATTTGAAATAGGAAAATTCGCATTAAAACTAGTGAATGAAAAATTTCATATACAATTATCTGATGATGAAGCAGCAACAATTGCATTGCATTTTGTGAACGCCCAGCCCAATGATCCTTATAAGGAGCAACGGGAGTTAATCAGTAAAGTAGTTAATAACATACTAAATATTATACAATATCATTTTAGTATCATTTATGATAAGGAAAGTATTGATTATATACGTGCAGTCACACATCTGCAACTATTTGTGCAGCGTTTGATAAAGAAAGAAATGCTGCCGGATGAGAAAAATGAGTTTTTGTATCGCCATATCATGATGACTTGTCAGGCAGAAAGTGAATGTGTGAAAAAAATAAACATTTATATTAAGAAAAAATTCCATACAGATATCACCAATCAGGAAGAAATGTATCTGGTTTTACATATCCATCGTCTGATTGATAATATTGATCGTAAAATGGGAGCTGTTGCATGCGCATAAGGATGAATCAGCATATACTTTTTTATATCATTGTTACTTTATTCTGGTTTGCACAATATGTTTATATTCCATTTCAGTCGACTTATTTGATATCTATCGGTACTATCAGCAGCATGGTAGGCATTATTATTGGCGCATATGGGATAACACAGATGTTACTGCGTCTACCTGTTGGAATTTATGCAGATTGCATTGGAAAACATAAAGTATTGATTATCGTTGGAGCGTTATTATCAGGACTTGCTTCTATTGTACGTGTGTATTGTTGTGATGGAACAGGTTTTCTGATCGCTAATCTTTTATCCGGAGTAGCAAGTGCAACATGGATATCCTTTATGGTTTATTATACAGGACAATATTCTAATAACCAACAACAAATGGCAACCAGTAAAGTGATTATGTTTAATAATCTGGGAATGTTATTAGGATTTATCACTAGTACATTATGTTATTCCATCATGGGGATGAAGTATCTGTGTTTATCAAGTGTATTAGCAGGTATTTTTGCTTGTATATTAGCCTTGTTTTTAAAAGAACCAAAAAAGACAAAAGAGCATTTATCTATAAAGTCACTATGCTGTGTTTGTATGAATAAACGATTAATTATATTTTCCTTTGTTGCATTAATTCAACAAGGGATTCAATTAACTACCACGATGTCTTTTACCAATCAGATTATGAGAGATTGTGGCGCAAGCAACACCATTGTTGGTTTATCCTCTATCATCTACATGATTTCAGCAGTAGGCTTTGCTGGATTAGCATCCACAAAATGGATTGAACAAAAAGGACCAAAAGTTTGGATACCATTAGTATTATCCATCATCGCTGTATATTGTGTATCAGTCGCTTTCACGCACTATATTCCATGTTTACTATTTCTGCAGATATTGCCTGGAATGTCAACCGGATTGTTATTGACTTATGCTACTTCAGAAGCTATGAAAGATATACCACCAGAGAAGAAATCTACTGCAATGGGATTTTTTCAAGCTGTTTATGCAATTGGAATGACAACCTTTCCAATATTTACGGGAAGTGTTGTTTCATCACATGGAATGGCTGCTGGATATATATTATTGGCTATTATTGCATTTTTCTCAAGTATATTAATGGGAATATATTATAAGAAAAATCAAATGCATTTAAAACAAATGAATTTACAAATGGATTAAATGATGACTAATTTCATATTTTCGATATCTTATGAAATTAGTCTTTTTTTATAAATATCAAAAGTGTAAATATTTTATATAGAAAAATAAATTTGTTCACTGGTAATGAAAAAACGCATTTTTATGAATTTTTTTAAACTTACATCTTTTTTATTACATGAATTGGAAAGGATATATTGAAAAAAATCAGTGAATGTCTTATAATTTAGAAGGTATGTTTATATACGAAAAGGAGATAAAATTATGACAATTTCATCATTACAAAAAGCTAGATATGAGTATACACCAAAACTTCCAGGAATGCTGAGAAACGGTATTTCAGAAATTTGTGTAAATGAAGGTGAAGAAACTCAGAGTGTAGCTGATCAAGAAAAGATTAAAGCTCTTTTCCCTAACACTTATGGTAAAAAGGAAATTACTTTTGCAAAAGGACAAAACACTTCAGAAGCTAAAAAACAAGTTGTCGGCGTAATCCTTTCTGGTGGACAGGCACCTGGTGGACACAATGTTATTTGTGGTCTATATGATGCTTTGAAAGCAACAAATGCAGAAAATGAACTTTTAGGTTTCAAAAATGGTCCAAGCGGATTAATCGAAGATGATTTCTTGACATTTGATGATGACTATATTAACCAATATAGAAACACTGGTGGATTTGACATCATTGGTTCAGGTAGAACAAAATTAGAAACTAACGAACAGTTTGCAATTGCTGCAGAAGTTTGTAAAAAACACGGAATCACTGCAATCGTGATTATCGGTGGAGATGATTCAAATACAAATGCCGCTGTATTAGCTGAATATTTTGCAGCTAACAATACTGGTGTTCAGGTAATCGGATGTCCAAAAACAATCGATGGTGACTTGAAAAACGAAGATATCGAATGTTCATTTGGATTCGATACTGCAACAAAAACTTATAGTGAAATGATCGGTAACATTGAAAGAGATGCTAACTCTGCTAAAAAATACTGGCACTTCATCAAAGTTATGGGACGTTCTGCATCACACGTTGCATTAGAATGTGCTCTTGAAACTCAGCCAAACATTTGCTTGGTATCTGAAGAAGTTGCTGAGAAAAAGATGTCTTTATCTCAGATTGCTGATTACATCGCTGATTCAGTAGAAAAAAGAGCTGCTAAAGGCATGAACTTTGGTGTTGCAATTATTCCTGAAGGTGTTGTTGAATTCGTTCCTGAATTCTCTACATTGATTTCTGAAATCAATGAATTGTTAGCAGGTAGCAAAGCAGCAGACTTCAATGCTCTTCCAACTTGGAAAGAAAAATATGAATTCATTGAAAAAGGATTATCAAAAGAATCTATGAGCGTATTTGCTATTCTTCCAGAAGGAATCCAGCAGCAGTTATTCTTAGAAAGAGATCCACACGGTAACGTTCAGGTATCTTTGATTGAATCAGAAAAATTATTCTCTGCTTTAGTAAAAGACAAATTAGAAGAAAGAAGAAAAGCTGGTACATATAACGGTAAATTCAATGCATTACACCACTTCTTAGGTTATGAAGGAAGATGTGCATTCCCATCTAACTTTGATTCAGACTATTGCTATTCTTTAGGATACAACGCATTTATGTTGATCCAATACGGATATACTGGTTACTTATCAAAAGTTTCTAACCTTTCTAAACCAGCAAACGAATGGGTTGCAGGTGGTATGCCAATCACAAAGATGATGAACATCGAAAGAAGACATGGAGAAGACAAACCAGTTATCAAGAAAGCACTTGTTGAACTTGATGGCAAACCATTCAAATTCTTTGAAGCAAACAGAGAAGAATGGGCTGTTGAAACTTGTTATGTATATCCAGGAGCTATCCAGTACTATGGACCAGCTGAAGTTTGTGATATCACTACAAAAACACTTGCACTTGAACAAGAATAAATCAATAATGAAACTGCTTAGGATTGCCTGAGCAGTTTTTTCTAAATCATGTCAAAGAGGAGAAAAATTATGAGCAACTTGGATCGTTTTATAAAGGCGCAGGAAAATGATTACGAAACGGCATTAAACGAAATTGAAAATGGTCATAAACAAAGTCATTGGATCTGGTATATTTTTCCACAACTGCAAGGTTTAGGATTCAGCTCAATGTCACAATTTTATGGAATCAAAGATGAAGAAGAAGCTATAGATTATATGAATCATCCAGTATTGCGTGAACGCCTTTTAGAAATCTCACAAGCATTATTATCACTAGATTGTAATGATCCTGTGCGTGTAATGGGGTATCCGGATAACTTGAAATTGCAATCTTCCATGACTTTGTTTTCAATCGTTAGTAAGGAGCCTGTGTTTCAAAAAGTTTTAGATAAATTTTATGATGGTCAAGAAGATCAATCAACATTAGAAAAATTGAAAAAATAAAGCAAAATATATAAAATATTTTGATGAAATCGTATAGAAATGAAATTGAAATGTAAAATCAAAAATCTTTTAACTAAATTATGCGAAAAAGCATGACTTTTTGCGTATAATGAGATAAAATTTATATTGGTAACAGTGATCATATTTAGGGATATCACGATAACTGGAGGAATAATATGTATAACGAAAATGATGAAATGTATGAAGTAGAAGATTTTGATGAAGATATCAAACGCAGACAGGAACTGATTGAGGAAGCAAAAAGTATTCCTACTGATGCGAAATGGAATGATGTGTTTCGTCAAATATCTGACCTAAAGAAAAAATGGAAACGGATTCAATATTGGGAATCTGATTATGAAGATCAGCTGGCAGAAGAATTTGACAGCTATATTGATGTGTTCTATCAGAAACGTAGAGAAGGCTATGAAAGCAATAAGGCAATCAAACAGGAATTGATTGACAGAGCAAATGAAATTTTGAAATCTGATAACTTAAATCAGGCTACAGAAGAAATGAATGAGTTAATGGCACAATGGAAAGCCAGTGGTTCTGCTGGTAAAGAAACAGATGATGCATTGTGGGAAGCATTCAATGCTGCACGCCAGAAATTCTTCGATAAGAAACATGACTATTGGGAAAATTTACAGAGTAAGTTTGACAATGCAAAACAGGTGAAAAAAGAATTGATAGAAGAAGCGAAAACGCTTGTTGATTCTGAAGATTTTGCGAAAACCAGTGCTAAATTCAGAGAATTGATGGATAAGTGGAAAGCAGTTGGAAGTGCTGGTAAACAGCATGAAAACAAACTATGGGATGAGTTCAACGAAGTAAGACAGAAATTCTATGATAGAAGAAATGCTTACTATGAAGAACTGCATGGTAAACAGGATGAAAACTACAATGCCAAAAAAACATTGAGTGATCAGGCAAAAGAGATTGCGGACAAAAAAGAATATACAAGAGAAAACACTGCCGCAATGAAAAAGCTGGGTGCTGACTGGAAAACAATCGGAAACTGTGGAAAAGACAAAGAAGATGAAATCTGGAAAGAATTCCGTTCAATCATGGATGCATACTTTGAAGGATTAAAAGAATGGAATGAACAAAAACACCAGCAGTGGAAACAAAAGATGATTGATGCACGTAATCGTAAACAAGATATGATTCAGAATCAAAGACGTCAGATCAAACGTTTACAGAATGATATCGTTGGTTTGATTGGAGAACGTGCAATCAAAGAAACAGAAGAAGAAATCGCTGAAAAAGAAGAATTCATCAAAGAATTAGAAGCAGATCTGGAAGATATCGAAAAAACACTTGCTGAAGATAAATAGAATAGAAAAAGACGTACGAATATAACCGTGCGTCTTATTTTTTGATATACATATCATATTTCTTTAATAAATCCTCATTTAACAAAATTTCCAGGGAAATGCCATGCATGTCATCTTCCCTCGATAAAATGTGTCCCTTGCGTATTAATTCAGCCATACATTTTGATTGATCATATGGCAACAGCATATGTACCTTCATCTCATTAGGATAAAGCATTTGGTGGATCTTTTGATATAATTCATCAAAGCCAATACCTTCTTTAGCACTCATATAGATATCATTGCCTGAAACCTGGGGATAACGAAAATCACATTGATCACATTTGTTATAAACAGTAATCATAGGTATATGGGATGCACCGATTTCTTGCAGTGTTTCTTGCGTGATTTCCATCTGTTTCATGTGTTGAGAAGAACTGGCATCCACAATCTGTAGTAACAGGGAAGCATATTTTACTTCTTCAAGAGTAGAGTGAAAGGCTTTGATCAGACTATGTGGCAGTTCACTAACAAATCCAACGGTATCGCTTAATAAGAATTCATCACCATCTTTGGTTTTTATCTGACGAATAGATGTATCCAATGTCGCAAACAACATATCTTTTTCTAATACTTTCTTTTCTTCTTTACCAGCGCATTGATCAAGCATACGATTGAGGATTGTTGACTTTCCGGCATTGGTGTACCCTACCAGAGAAACAAGTGGTAAATCCGATTTTTGGCGTGCTTTTCGCTGGGTCATACGTTCTAATTCTACTTTTTTTAATTCACGATTGACTTCTGATATTCTGGATTTGATTCTTCTTCGATCTAATTCCAGCTGCTTTTCACCAGCACCTTTATTTTTACCACTACCGCTTTGTCTGCCTAACTGTGTATTGGCACCAATCAAGCGAGGTAACAACTTCGATAAACTGGCTTGTTCCACCTGTAAGCGGGCTACTCTGGATTCTGCACGTTTTTCAAATATCGCTAAGATAAGTTCTGTACGATCCATCACAGGTACTTGAAAATATTCCTCTAAATTTCTTATCTGCAGAGGTGTTAAATCATGATCAAATACAACATGTGCGATCTCTTTATCGATTAAATAATCACGTATTTCTTCACATTTGCCTTTTCCAATATATGTACGAAAGTTGATTTCTCTTAATGTTTGTATAAACTCCTGTTGGATATCCATATCACAAGCTTTGATCAGTTCTACAAACTCCTGCTGTTCTTCTTCCATTAATTCTTTATCTGCAAATACAATCACAACATTTTCCATAAAATTCTCCTTTACTACTTAGGATGTGCATACTCATTTATGATATCACAGATATGATAAAATAAATATTATTTTCTATTTAAAACGATATAATCTCTATCATTATCAAATTATCTCAAACTTTTGAAAAATATAAACTTAAAATTAGGTATTAAAGAGAAAAATTCTCTATTTATTATAAATTTCTATGGATGTTTTAAGAAAAAAAGCATATAATGAAGCTATAACGAAGAAACAAGGAGGTAATTTCATGCTGATATCGATATCTTTAGAAAATTTTAAATCTTTTCATAAACTCACGACTTTTAATATGATAGCATCCAATAAATTAAGGAATAATAAAGAACGGATAGGATACAAAAATGGTATTTCCATTTTAAAATCAGCTGTTATTTATGGTGCAAATGCATCTGGAAAATCTAATCTTGTTGAAGCATTTCGCTTTATCAGGGAATGTGTTCTTTCAACTGATGGAATACCTGTGAAATCAAGATATTTATATTGTAAAAATAGAAAAGATAATGAAAACAAGATTACTACAGTAGAAGTAAGATTAAGTGTAAATGATAGATGTTATGCTTACGGCTTTGATGTATTACTGAAGGATCAGATGATAGAAAATGAGTGGATTATGGAATTCACTGATGCGATAGAACCTAAAATTTTATTCAAAAGGGAAAAAAAGCATTTTGAACTAGATAAATCATTACAACTTGATGATATGGATATGGCGAAATTCAATGTTTACGCTGATGATCTTGCGGAAAATACATCTGTATTATTTTTATCTGAAATGAATAGAAATAAAAGAATCACATCTGATTCCAAGTTATCTTTTTTCAAAGATATCTATGGGTGGTTTTTAAATGATTTGAATATATTTTTGCCAGAAACGCCTGTTACTAATTTTGAATATTATTATGATGTAGAATCACTTGACATTGTTAAAAAAATTATTAGAACCTTTGATACAGGAATTAGTGATATTATAATCAAAAAAATAACACTTGATGAATTAAAAAGTAAATTGAATAAGAATGTCTATGAAAATATTATGGAAACAATTCAATACCGAATGATTAAAGAAAATCATAAAGATTTTAAATTGTCTATGCGTTCAAAAGATGAGTTTTTTAATTTTTTCATTCACGATAATGAAGAAGAACCAGAAATCACGACTTTATCTTTCAAACACGGAAGTTCTACATGTAATTTTGATTTTGATGAAGAATCGGATGGTACGAGAAGAATATTTGATTTACTGGATGTTTTATTAACAAAAAATAAGAATAGTGTTTATGTTATTGATGAAATGGAAAGAAGTCTTCATCCGGCACTTACAAAAAGATTTATCGTTTTATTAAATGAGTTTCATAAAAAGAATGATATCCAATTAATTTTTACAACACACGAAGCAACTATTATGTCACAGGAGTTGTTTAGAAGGGATCAAATATGGTTTGTCGCAAGAGATAAGGATAATAATTCTAATCTTTATCCTTTAGATCGTTTTAATGAACGCTATGATAAGAAAATCAACAAGGCTTATCTCGAAGGTCGTTATGGTGCAATACCGGTTTTTACAGATTTCAACATAGGAGAATTAGGCTAATGCCTTCTAATATTGCTAGTATTATTGAAAAAATCCAAAAGGAAAAACTTCCTTTTGATATTTAGCTTTTTGTGAAATATAAAAGTCGCAGCTTCATAATGTATCTTAGCTGCGACTTTTATTTATATTTTAGGAAAGTTTAAGTAAGAGATTTTTTTATTCTACTGGTTTTACATGGATTCTTCCACGATATTCAGTTTCTGCAAAGTATAGGTTCTCTGCAATTCTTGCTTCTGGATTTAATTTAACATCCTTCAGCATTAATTCTTTAAATTTTTCATAACCAGCCATATCAATTAAATGACCACCATGCAGATAACGTGGTTCACCTTTTAAGACTTCTTTAGAGAAATCCTGCCAGTTGTGAATGATTGCGATTACGACTTCTTCTGTTAGGAAGTCCGCAAATGTTTTACCCATACGAGGGTATTGTTTACCAGTTCTACCACCAATCAGGATACGATAGAAAGGTTTAGCACTACGCTGCATAGCACCTGTTGGACATACTAATGTACATTCACCACAGCCTACACAACAGCAGGCATCTTTATCAATACGACCATTGACAAGGCTTAATACACGTGTTGCGTGTGATTCACATGCTTTGACACAGCTTCCACAACCGATACACAGATCAGGATGATAAACTGGTTTTGTTAAACCAACGATACCAAAGTCATTAAAGTGACCTTTTGCACAGTCATTTGGGCATCCAGCAACAGCTACTTTAATGTGGTAGTGGCTAGGGAATACTTCTTTTTCAATCTTTTTTGCCATTTCCTGAGTATTGATATTGGCTTTGATACAGTGAATACCACCAATACATGCCATAATATTACGAGCACCAATGGTAGGATATCCAGCAGATGTATCCATATCAACATTACACATTTCTACTTCTACTTCATCTAAATAATCTTTTAATTCAGCATTTACTTTATCAATATTTTCATATTTGATACCAGGAATTTCAAAGCACTGACGAGAACCGAAATGGAATGTGCCATCGCCATAGTCCTGTGCCAGATGTTGCACAAAGCTTAAATATTTTGCTTCAATCAGACCACCTGGTACACGCATCTGCAGCATGAATTCGCCTTTTACTTTAGATTGACGGAAACAGTTGGTACGTAATTTACCAACATTCATATCTTGTGACATATTGTTACCCTCCTAATCCATCAATGTCTTTGCTTTGGTGTAAGGGAAGACAGGACCTTCCAGACATACATAGGTTTCATTGATTTTACAATGACCACATTTACCTAAAGCGCAAGACATTTTACGTTCAAATGATACATAGATATTTTCTTCTTTCACACCCTGATTCATACATTCTTTAGCAGTTGTACTCATCATGATTGGAGGTCCAACGATAATCACTGCATAGTCATTATCATTCCATTCTTTGATTGGAATATCTTTTACGAAATTCATCGCAAAGCCCTGTTTGAAGCCTTCTTTTTCGCCACGATCAAGTGTCCATGTGGTATGGAAATGATCAGCACTTTCAAATGCTTCTAAATCTTTTGTGAATAATACATGTTCAGCATCTCTAAATCCTGCAATCGCATAAACATCTTTGCATTCTTCAGGATGGCTTAAGTAATGGTGCAGGGTACTTCTAACAGGAGATACACCCGTACCACCTGCGATGACAATAATGTGTTTTCCTTTGAATTCATCTAATGGGAAACCTTTTCCATATGGGCCACGGATAAATAAATCATCACCTGGCTGTAAATCAAAAATCACATTGGTCAGTTTTCCAACACGACGGATGGTAAAGCAGACACAGTGATCATCAAAACTTGATACAGAAATTGGAGCTTCTCCGATTTTTGGCAAAGACAGCTGGAAGAACTGCCCATGCTGGATTGATGGATGATCATATTCTACAACGAATGTGGATTCCATATCCGTTTCTTTTATGATATCTAAAATTTTATGCTTCTCTGGCAGCCATGGGTTCATCATTTCTTTTCCTCCTTGATCTTTTCAACTTCATCATATAAGCGGTTGACGATATGTGAGAAAGAAATATTGTTTGGACATACATCATCACAACGACCACAACCTACACACATATGATCTTCTGTGTTGAAACGTTTTTTGAAATCATATACTTTATGCAAGGTTTTAAAACGCATACGATCTGCATAAGCATCACGGAAAGCATGACCACCATTGACGGTTGTGAAATCATCATTCATACAGCCAGTCCAAGTACGTCTGCGTTCTCCACTCTTGCCATTTTCTGTATATGGTGTATCAACGGTATTGAAGCATGAGCATGTAATACATACGGAGTTACATGCACCACATCCGATACAGCGGCTGTTATATTCTTTCCACATATCCAGCTGATAGATTTGTGGCAGCATATCTTCTGTGATCTCAGGTACACGGATTTCACTTTTATTCTTTTCTACGAATTCTGGTTTGAAATCAACTGCTGGTTTTTGTAAGAAGCTTTCCTTGAATAAGTCAGTCTTACATTCTACCAATACTTTATTTTCTTCTGGCAGAAAACGCATAGCCAGATCATAGTCATCTGTTTTATTTGTATGCATAGAGCAGCATGCACAGGATTCCCATCCTTCACCGCATTCTAATAATACAAAATGAACTTTATCACGCATTCTCTTATAATAAGGATCCTGCGTAGTTCCATTTTCTAAAAAGACTTTGTCCAGACGTTTGATACCGTGAATATCGCAGCTTCTGGCGAAGATCAATAAATCTTTATCAAAAATCTGACTTTCCAGATATCCATACTCTGTATAGTGAAACAGCGTCTGGTTGACTGGATAAAATACTTCCTTAGGGGAATAAACACTACGTTCTTTTAATTCAATTTCTTCTGCGCTGCGGATTTCTTCATAACGAATCATATCCGTATTGCAATATCTGCCTACATTATGTAGACGCTTAGGCGCATAAATCTTGTAGTGCAGTCGGAGTGAATCAAAAATCTGATTCAGTTCCTGGTAAGATACTTCATATGACATTCCTTTGTCCTCCTTCTAAAACATAACGTTACTCAATGAAGTGTATTGTTCAATTGTGCAATTTATGCTATTTACAACCAATCTTATTGTAAACCCTCACAAATTGAAAATAAACTGATTTCTAACCATATAAGAAATCATAATAAGACCATAAAGTTCCCTAATGTATTTTATTAATATGGAAAAAGAAAAGAAGATGTAAGAAATAGCAATGAATAAAGGATTGTAAAATAATTTTGTAAGAAAATACTGTTTGTATAGATATGTGTCTTGTCACCTGTTAGGATATGTGATATACTGATGCAGATACTTTTACAAAAAAGTATGGGAAAAGGAGTAGAAAGGTGTCTGTAAAAAGATACTTAGATCAAAGGTATATGAATAAACAGGAAGAAATTAGACAATTAAAACAGGAAAAAGACGCGGTGCTTCTGGCACATTATTATGTGGATGAAGAAGTACAGAAAATCGCAGATTATGTAGGAGATTCTTTCTATTTAAGTAAGATTGCTTCAAGCTTAAACAATCGTACACTGGTATTTTGCGGTGTATCCTTTATGGGAGAAAGCGGAAAACTGCTGAGTCCGGAAAAAACGGTATTGATGCCAGATGCCAGTGCAGATTGTCCTATGGCACATATGGTCAGTAAAGCAGAAATAGATGAGGCAAGAAGTAAATATGATGATTTAGCTGTTGTATGTTATATCAACTCAACAGCAGAAGTTAAAACATGGGCAGATGTATGTGTAACATCGGCTAATGCAGTGAAAATCGTAAGAAATCTGCCAAATAAAAATATTTTATTCATACCGGATAAAAACTTAGGCCGTTATGTTAAACAACAGGTGCCTGAAAAAAATGTAATGCTTGTTAAAGGATATTGTCCAATTCATGAATTTATCAAACCAGAAGAAATCAAAGCATTAAAACAGAAATATCCAAAAGCACTTGTATTGGCACATCCGGAATGTAATGCACAGGTATTAGAGATGGCTGATTATATTGGATCTACCTCTGGTATTTTAAGTAAAGCAAAAGAAAGTGACGCAAATGCGTTTATCATTGCTACAGAAGTAGGTGTACGTTATGAACTGCAGGTACAAAACCCTGATAAACAGTTCTATTTTCCAGAAACATTACCTGTATGTACAGATATGAAAAAGATTACATTAGATAAAATTATAGAAGTATTAAAAACAGGAGAAAATGCGGCGGATGTCGTAAAAGCACATGTAGAACCAGCGAAAGCAACTCTAACAAGAATGCTGGAACTGGCAAAATAAACATATGCCTGAAAGGAGAATCAATGATGCAAGGGGATTTATACTACGATGTTGTCATCGCAGGCTGTGGTGTTGCCGGTATGTATACGGCATTAAATTTAGGACATGATAAAAAGATTTTAATGATATGTAAAGAGGATTTAGAAAGTTGTGATTCCATGCTGGCACAGGGTGGTATTTGTGTACAACGAGATGAAGATGATTATGATGAATATTTTGAAGATACAATGCGTGCTGGACATTATGAAAACAATAAGGAAAGCGTTGATTTGATGATTCGAAACAGTCGAGATATCATCAATCATCTGATGCGTTTGGGTGTAGAATTTGAAAAAGATGAAAACGGGGAACTTCGCTATACTAGAGAAGGCGGACATGGAAAACCAAGAATCTGTTTTCATGAAGATGTCACTGGAAAAGAAATTACCACAGTGTTACAGCATAAGGTAAAAGCAATGCCAAATGTAACCATCATGGAGCATACCTGTATGTGCGATATTATAGAAGAAGATGGAAAATGTGTCGGGATGATTGCTAAGAACAAAGATGGAGAAACCTTACACATTCATGCATTATATACCGTAATGGCAACCGGTGGTATTGGTGGCTTGTATGAACATTCTACCAATTATCCTTCCCTGACTGGGGATGCGCTGGATATTTGTAGAAAACATGGGATTCAGCTGGATCATTTAGATTATGTACAAATTCATCCAACCTCTTTATTTACACGAAAAAAAGGCAGAAGCTTTTTGATCAGTGAATCCGCAAGAGGTGATGGGGCAGTATTATTAAATGGGAAACATGAGCGCTTTGTGGATGAATTATTACCAAGAGATAAAGTAACACAGGCGATTTTAAAAGAAATGGAAAAAGAAGGCAGTGAACATGTATGGCTGGATTTTGCGGCGGTACCAAAAGCTACTATTTTATCACATTTTCCTAATATATATAAAACCTGTTTAGAAGAAGGTTATGATATCACAAAACAACCGATTCCGGTTGTTCCTGCCCAGCATTATTTCATGGGAGGCGTACATGTGGATCATCATTCAGAAACGACCATGCCTTGTTTATATGCAATTGGAGAAACCAGCTGTAATGGGGTACATGGGAAAAATCGGCTTGCCAGCAACAGTTTGCTGGAAAGCTTAGTATTTGCGAAAGAAGCGGCTGAAAATATGATGCGTGCCGAGAAAGAGAGATAAGAAAATGAATACAATAACAATGCAGCTTGTTGCTGATCAATATATCCGTATGGCTCTACAAGAAGATATTCATAGTGAAGATGTCACAACGAATGCAGTTATGCCAGAATATAAGCTTGGAGAAGTTAATTTGATTTGTAAAGAAGATGGTGTGATTGCCGGTCTTGATATTTTTGCACGTGTATTTACATTATTGGATCCTGCCACTGAAATTACATTCTTTGTAAAGGATGGAGATCAGGTAAAAAATCAGGATTTATTGGCAGTTGTCAAAGGGGATATTCGCGTATTGTTAAGTGGAGAGCGTACTGCATTAAACTATCTTCAAAGAATGAGCGGTATCGCAACATACACAAGAAGTGTAGCAGCCTTATTAGAAGGTAGTCATACACGTCTTGTGGATACCAGAAAAACAACACCTTGTATGCGTATCTTTGAAAAATATGCCGTAAAAGTTGGTGGAGGTGGAAATCACCGTTATAACTTATCTGATGGTGTATTGTTGAAGGATAATCATATTGATGCTGCTGGTGGTGTTAAAGAAGCAGTACTTGCCGCAAAAGCTTATGCACCTTTTGTACGTAAAATAGAAGTAGAAACAGAAAATCTGGATATGGTAAAAGAGGCAGTAGAAGCAGGTGCTGATATTATCATGCTGGATAATATGACACCAGATCAGATGCGTGAAGCGATTGCATATATTGATGGTCGTGCAGAAACAGAATGTTCTGGCAATATCACGAAAGAAAATATCGCATTGATCAAAGAACTGGGTGTGACGTATGTATCCAGTGGTGCTTTAACACACTCTGCGCCAATTTTGGATATCAGTTTAAAACACCTGAAAGTGATGGATTAATCGTGTTGTTTCACAAACAGGAAAGGAGTAAGTCACAGGTATGAAAACAGTCATGACAGGATCACAAAGACGTAAAAAGATTCTAGAACTGATGCGTGATGCCAAAGAACCATTATCTGGTGGTGCACTGGGAAAAGAAACCGGTGTCAGTCGTCAGGTGGTTGTACAGGATATCGCATTACTTCGTACACAGGGCTATCCAATTGTCGCAACTGCTCGTGGGTATATCATCAATGAAAGCTATAAAGCGATTCGTTTATTCAAAGTACACCACAGCAATGAACAGATTGAAGATGAATTGAATATCATCATTGATTTAGGCGGCAGTGTACAGGATGTCATGGTAAATCATCGTGCCTATGGGAAAATGAGCGCTCCTTTACAAATCAAAAGCAGAAGGGATATCCAGACCCTTTTAAATAATTTAAAAACAGGGAAATCCACTGCCTTATTAAATTTGACATCCGGATATCACTTTCATCATGTGGCAGCTGATACCGTGGAGATTTTAGATGAAATCGAAGAATCTTTAAAAAATAATGGATTTCTTGTGGATTTTCTTCCATATGAAAGAGAAGACGATATTCAAGAGGGATAGAATAAATGACAGTACAGATGTACTGTTTTCTTTTTGTATAAAGAAGCACTTGATATATATGACAGATTTGTTATTATTAAGTTACAAGAGGTGAGGGAGATATGAAAAATCAGTATATTGAATTTAAAATCAAGAAAAAGTATCTATGTATCAGTATCATTCTACTTATGTTGCTTTGTGGAATCGGTGGATATTATATTTGGTGCAGCTATCATCCTATTGTAGATATTCAGGTTGTGGATGGAGGAAGAGGTAAAGATTTGAAAGTCCAGACGATTTCGGTGGTGGTCGCTCCAAGAACACGTATGATGCCATCTTTTGTGGAATTAAATGAACGTAAGCTTTGGATACAATATGATCATATGAATGAATATTTTTTGAATAATTATAAAGCTGGGGATATTAAATTACATGTAGAGTTGAAAGATCATAAAGCAATTTTGAAGTATACGGGAAACGCCACAAATTTAGAAGGTCAGGAAGAAAAAATTGATACAGAAATTGTTTGTGATTATGCATTAGACGCAAATATCAGTTGATGAAAAAAAAGGTAGAAGTCCTATTATGAAAGACTTCTACCTTTTGCGTTTTACGATAATATTTTTACTTTGTTGGACACAATGTTTGTTTGATGGCAGGGATATGTGCTAAACGAAGTGCACAGAAACATCCTACCGCGATACTGCATGTATCAGATATCATAAATGGAATGGCTCCCATTGCAATAACTGAGAACATGTTTTTTGCTGCTCCCATGTAGAAATTTAAAATGCCGTACATGTAGATACATCCAATGGTGTATATGATGAATAAACCAATCATACAAATAATAAAATTCGCAAGGAATGATGTTGTATGAAGTTTATTGCGCATAATGGAAATAAAACTTGCGGCAATTGGAAAGCTTAACAGGAATCCGAAAGATGGCTGTAATACATAAGCGATACCTCCACCATTTGCAAACACAGGAAATCCTAATAATCCCATTAAGAAGAATAATCCATAAGATACCCATATATATTTTGGCTTTAACAACATACCTGCGATAATCACAACCATCGTTTGTAATGTAAGTGGAATAATACCAGCAGGAATAACGATTTTACTTCCAATCACAAATAATATCGTGAAAAACGCACAAAGTGTCAATTCTTTTGTTTTCATTTTCTTTACCTCCGTAATAACGGTTTCCAGTATACCGCTTATTACTTTGAATGTCAAACAATAATTTTACTTATTTTTCCTGATCTTATCGAATAATAGAATATTTATGTTAATATAGAGGTAGAAACATAACAAGGAGGGATTGTTATGAAAAAGCTAACAATAGGCATCATGACAGTGGTATTATTCATCATAAGTGGTTGCAGTCAAAAAACGCAAGAAAATAATCTAGGCCCCATAGAATTAAATGAACAGGGAGAATTAATTTCTCAATTACTTAATGATAATAACTCCTATCCTATTTTTCTATCTTATGACCTTAAAGAGGATTGTAAAGGTGCGAAGGTTGAATTGTGGGAATGGAAAGATCATCGATATGAATCAGTTTATGCACACTATGGACAGGTGAAAAAAGGTGAAGGAAATATCCTTGTGGACTTAAAGATTGATCCTGTGTCTATGAAAGCAGTCTTACAAGATGAATATGGAACATCTACATCATCCACATATCCTGATGAACCAGTTAAAATTAAAGATGATCAAGAAAGTTATAGCAGAGGAATGGTTAGTTTAAGTGAAAAGACAAGCTTTCAGATAGATGAAGAAATACCCGTATTGATTATACAAACCAAAAAGGTTACAGATGGAACAAGTACGATGGGATTATCTTTAGATGCATATAAAGAACCTGAAAAATACATTACAAAAGATATGTTGAATCTTTATGCAATCACAGTGAAATTTCAAAGTGAAGCATTATAAAGCAAAAGAAAAATGTCAATAAATCTAGTGTTTACTGGAAGTATTGGCATTTTTTTATTGATGGGAATTTTGTTGTTGGTTCTTTTTACATTTTGTATAAGGCAATCCATTATTTTCAACATGCACATTTATACCACGACGAATGGGGGTTAATAGAAATCCTGTAATTATCCCCAGCAAAAATACGTTACAAAGCTTTAATGTTTCTTTTTTCATATGAACTCCTTTCATTATATTCATTATACGCTGTATTTACTTGAAAAGATAGAACAGGAATCAACGTTTATACTTAATGAATCGATAAATCAAGATGATACTTCTTGCGGCTTCAACAGATAAAATTAAAATAAAGATTTGAGAAAGTCCTTTTTGTATACCACGTGTGAACATTTTAAAGGTAATAGAAATTAAATAAAGAATGAATGCATAAACAAAATAGTTATGTGTTTGATGCTGTGTTTTTGTTAGTGCTTTTTCTATTTGTGTCATATAAATTGGAAAGTGAATAAGCTCTCCAATAAAAAACAAGATGCACATACCATAAAGGGGGGCAGTTGCACTGCCAATATTATTTGCCAGGCTTTCAAATAAAGATGGATTGCACAAAAGCAAAATATTGATAATGAATACGATAAAGATATGTCCAAGTGTACGGATATTACGATATGTAAATACATAATATGTCTTTTTTAAAGCTTTTTCAGACATCCAGTTGACGGGACGATAATAATTAACCGGAAACAAAAATATAAAGGTAAAGTAAATGATCAGAAATGGTGTATATATTATTTTCTGTGATAAAGACAGCTTTTCAACATTACGTGGCTTTTCTTTTTCAGTTGCTTGGATGTCTTCAGATTTTGGCTTACATTGGATATTTTCTGGTTGAATTGCATCATAGTCTGCTTGTGTATATGGCTGCCATGTACCATTTTTTAAGCGTTCTACACGAAATGCGATATCTTCATACGCCAGTCTTTGAAGTAATAAATGCAGGTAATCGATATTGAAATACATTTCATCTGAAAAGACATGGATATACTCGTTTTTTAATATAGCTGTTCTTACTTTTGCTTTATCAAAACCAAATTCTTCCATTACATCCTCTGCTAACAATAGATTACCAGAATTAAGAATAATCAAACGTTCTTTTATCGCACTGTGATCTTCAAATGCATCGGCATTATATTCATAACACTCAAATTCTACCATGTCATCTTTTGCGTTAAGGTAAAGATGATGCGCAAATAAAAAGCGACAAGCAAGGCAAGTGAAAAAGATACAGGGAACAGTGCAGGATATAGAAAATGTGAGTATTATATATTCCCTTGAAAGCATCATTTCCGTACAAATCAAAAGCATAAAAAAGAAACAAAATAATAATTTAAAGGCATTAAGGTTGAAACTTTTGATTTGCCAAATACTTTTTTCAATGCGATGGGATATGTGCAATCTATAAAGTAGAAAGCTTGGAATACATATCATAATCGAAAAACATGCAATATCCATGATATCAAAATCAAAATTTCGAGAAGCTGCTGCTGTATATGTCGAAGCAAGAAATCCTGGAATCATGGTAAGAAGAAGTAAGCCGACATGGTGACAACGTTCTATCAGATATAAACGCTTATGCCAATAAGAGAGATAATGACGAAGCATAATTATGATAGAAATAATCGTTGAGATAAAGCATAAGATATACAGGAATAAGGTTGTGATATAAAATGTTTCCTGATACATGATATTATATTTTATCGTATCGATAAACCAGGAAAAGCTGGTAACGACAAAGAAAAGTGATACACTTGTGAAAAGCAAGCTTAATAAAAACATCAAAGCGATAAATTTTTCGTTTTTTGCGATTTCAATATGATTTCTGACATATTGGATTTGTGATTGCATAAAATATTTCCTCCATATTTTTTCAATTATTATATCATAGATAGTTATAGAAATCGATTTCATTTACATCTCAAGTTCATAAATTTGAAAAAAGTGAACGTTTTTTATAAAATTTGTTTATCAAAGTATTTACTTTTGAATATCAAAGTATTATAATCGATTTGAATTTCAAAGTAAAAAACTGGAAATTCGGACAACGACAGTTAAAAAACAACATATAAAAAAGCTATAAAGTTTTTTTTACAAAGTAATCTAGTAATTAAAACTAAAAGTATTGACATTGGAAACAAGAAGTGTTAATCTAGTATTCGTTACTAGCAAAGTACAGGAGGAACAAATATGTTTGAAAAAGTAAAAGAAGTATTAGTGGAAGCTATTAATGTAGATGAAGATGTAATTACAATGGAAGCAAATTTAAAGGATGATTTAGGTATCGATTCTTTGGCTGCTGTTGAATTGTCATTAGAACTGGAAACAGAATTTGATGTACGCATCGAAGATGATGAATTAGCTAAATTAGTTACAGTCGCAGATATCGTGAAATTATTAGAAAGCAAACAATAAGAGCCAAGATATCTTGGCTTTTTTAAAATTGTGGAGGTACACATATGAATACGAAAGAGATTCAGGAATTAATTGCGGTATTTGAAAATTCAAATTTATCCCGTATGGAAATAGAAGCAAGTGATATTAAATTAAAAATGGAAAAACCGGTTGGTGATGTGCAGATTGTTTCAACACCTGTATCACAGCCGAAAACAATAGAAGTTAATGAAGAAAAAACAGAAACCAAAAAAGAAGGATATTGGGTAAAGGCACCAATCGTAGGAACCTTTTATCAATCACGTGCCAAAGGCAGTACACCGTTTGTGGAAATCGGCCAGCAGGTGAAAAAAGGTGATGTACTTTGCATTATTGAAGCGATGAAGGTCATGAATGAAATCCATGCGCCAATGGATGGTGTGATTGCGGAGATTCTGGTAACAGATGATTCCATGGTGGAATTTGATCAGGAGCTGATGCGCATTGTGGAAGGTGTAAAATGAAGCGAATATTGATTGCCAATCGTGGAGAAATCGCTGTTCGTATTATTCGTACCTGTAAAGAAATGGGTATTGAAACGGTCGCAGTGTATTCCTCTGCGGATAAAGAGGCATTACATGTTCAGCTTGCGGATTATGCAGTCTGTATTGGTGGTGCCAAAAGCACAGACAGTTATCTGAATATGAAAAATATTTTAAGTGCTGCCTGTATGACTGGATGTGATGGCATTCACCCAGGTTTTGGGTTTTTAAGTGAAAATGCCAAGTTTGCCCGTCTGGTTATGCAGTGTGGGATGACTTTTATTGGTCCTAATCCTGATGTAATAGAAGCGATGGGTGATAAAAATCATGCTCGTCAAAAAATGATGGATGCAGGTATTCCTGTGATCATGGGAAGTAAAGATTTAATTGAAACAGCACAGGAGGCACTGGAAACGGCGAATAAGATCGGTTATCCAGTATTGATCAAAGCCGCAAATGGCGGTGGTGGACGAGGCATGCGAGTAGCATATAAAGAATCAGAAGTAAAGGATGCCTATGAAACCGCAAGAAGTGAAGCACGTGTTTGTTTTGGTGATGATGGCGTGTATATGGAAAAATACATTCTGGAACCTAAACATGTGGAAGTTCAGCTGATGGCAGATAAGTTTGGCAATGTGTGTCACTTATTTGAACGTGACTGCTCCTGTCAGCGACGCAATCAGAAATTGTTAGAAGAAGCACCATGTCATACACTGAAACAGGAAACAAGAGAAAAAATGCTGGCAGATGCCGTGCGTGCTTGTAAAGTTGTCGGATATGACAGTGTTGGAACGATAGAATTTTTATTGGATGCGCAAAACAATTATTATTTTATGGAAATGAATACGCGTATTCAGGTAGAACATACCATCAGTGAAATGATTACTGGTATCGACTTGATCAAACAACAGATCAAGATAGCAGAAGGTATGAAATTATCATATCGTCAGGAAGATATCAAATGTTTGGGACATGCGATGGAATGTCGTATCAATGCGGAAAATATCAAAATGAATTTTGCGCCAAGTCCTGGTAAAATCAGTTTTATTAATTTCCCTGGTGGAAGAAATGTGCGTATTGACACAGCTGTATATTGTGGCTATGAGATTTCACCATATTATGATTCTATGATTTTAAAACTGATTACTTTTGGGGATAATCGTTTGGAATGTATCAAAAAAATGCGTGTAGCGTTGGAAGAACTGATCATTGAGGGTGTAGAAACCAACATTGAATTTCAATACTTACTGCTGCATCATCCAACATTTGTATCAGGTAAATATGATACCGGGTTTATGGAAACCTTTATTAAGGAGTTGAGCGAGGATGGAACAATTATTTAAAACAAGAAAAGATCGGTTGAATTTATTCAAAAGCAGAAAACAATCCCTGCATAAAGATCCGATTGATATACCAGACAATCTGTTCCACAGCTGTCCCAACTGTAAGGAAACTTCTTTGTTTGAGGATTTGATGCATAATGACTATGTATGTCCTCACTGTGGTTTTCCAATCAAGATTACAGCACATGAGCGTATTCGTCAGATTGTAGATGATGGAAGCTTTGAGGAATTTAATAAAGGGATGCATTTAAAACAGGTACCTGATTTTCCCGGATATGAAGATAAATTAGAACGCCTGCAGAAAACAACCGGTTTAAAAGAAGCGGTAGTCACAGGTGTTGGAAAAATCTATGGTCAGCGTTGTGTTCTTGGTATCATGGATTCTAATTTCTTTATGGGCAGTATGGGAAGCATCGTTGGAGAAAAGGTAACATGTGCGATTGAATATGCGACGAGTAATCGTTTACCTTTGATCTTATTTACCACCAGTGGTGGTGCTAGAATGCAAGAGGGAATATCATCCCTTGTGCAAATGGCAAAAACCAGTGCCGCTTTAAAGAAACACAGTGATGCTGGCTTATTATATATATCCTATTTAACGCATCCAACGACCGGTGGTGTATCCGCATCCTTTGCGATGTTAGGAGATATCATTTTGTCAGAACCTAAATGTCTAATTGGTTTTGCGGGTAAACGTGTAATTGCATCCACTGTAAAAGAAGAATTGCCAGATGATTTTCAAAAGGCAGAGTTTGTATTGGAGAAAGGTTTTATCGATAAAATCGTAGAGCGTAAAGATGCGAAAAAAGTATTGTATCAGATATTGAAGATGCATGAAAGGAGTGCTTATGCAGGTAAGAGAAAGTGAAGCTAGAATCGCTGCATTAGAAGCGCGGTTTGCTTCTTTGGGTGAACAGGATCTGTTTGAAAAAGAAGCGATACAAAAAGAAATCACACAAATCAGAGAACAGGCATATGCATCCTTAAGTGCCTGGGATATCGTATATTTAGCACGTCATCCAAAACGCCCGAAAGCAAGTGATTATGTAGAAAAACTGTTTGATGATTTTATTGAACTACATGGAGATCGTGCTTTTGGAGATGATGGTGCCTGTGTGGCAGGACTTGCGAATTTTCATGGCATACCTGTGACATTGATTACACAAAGTAAAGGTAAGACCTTAGAAGAAAATATGAAAAAGAACTTCGGTATGCTTCATCCAGAAGGATATCGTAAAGCACTTCGCCTGGTAAAACAGGCTGAAAAATTTCACCGTCCCATCATTACGATGGTAGATACTTCTGGTGCATATCCTGGAAAAGGTGCAGAAGAACGTGGACAGGCAGAAGCCATTGCTCAGTGTTTGGAAGTTTTTTCAGGCTTGCGTACACCTGTGATTGCCATTGTATTAAGTGAAGGTGGCAGTGGTGGTGCGCTGGCATTCAGCGTTGCGGATAAAATCCTGATGTTAGAAAATGCGATATATTCCGTATTATCACCAGAAGGCTTTGCCTCAATTTTATGGAAGGATGAAAAACGTGCAGAAGAAGCAGCGGAAGTCATGGAGCTTACTGCGGCTGATTTAAAACGAAAAGGAATTATTGATACCATCATCAAAGAACCACTTGGTGGAGCACATCAAAACTTTGATCTGGTATGTGATCATTTAGATAAAGAATTATATCGGGAATTGTTGCAGCTAAACATGTTAAGTGGGGATACCCTGGTAGAAAAACGCTATGCGAAATTCAGAAAGATGGGACTTGCGTATGAAAACATGTAGAATCAAAGGCTTTGGATATGCCAAGGCAAAACGCAAAGTTACCAATGATGATATTGCACAGGTTGTGGATACCAATGATGAATGGATATCTTCCCGTACTGGTATCAAAAGCCGATATATCAGTGAAGAAGAAAATACCAGTGATTTAGCAGTTCGTGCAGCACGTATGGCAATAGATCATAGCGCTGTAGCGTATAAGGATATTGATTTGATTATTGTTGCTACGTTTACACCCGATTATACAACACCTTCCACGGCTTGTATGGTTCAGCAAAAATTAGGCATGAATGAACAAAAAGTCATGGCATTTGATATCAATGTGGCATGCAGTGGTTTTCTTTATGCCTTAGAAGTTGCCCACAGCCTGTTAGCATGTGATATGGCACATTCTGCACTTGTGATTGGTGCGGAAGTCATATCAAAACAATTAGACTGGGAAGATCGTGGAACCTGTATCATCTTCGCGGATGGGGCAGGAGCTGCTGTTGTAAAACAAGAGCCATGTGATAATCGTATGCTTCATTTTGCTTCTAGCAAAGGGGATCATGAAGGCATTATTCATGCAGATGCCCCATTACCAAGAGCATTATTTTCTAAACAGGTGTATACACCGACACTGGTACGTATGAATGGCAGTGAAACTTTCCGCTTTGCTGTTAACGCTATGAAAGAAGCAATCGAAGATGTATTATCACAAGCAAATGTATCATTGGATGAAATCGATTGGATCGTGCCACATCAGGCAAATCTTAGAATAATCAACAATGTGTGCAGACGTATGCATATCAATATGGAGAAAGTATATATCAATATCGCGGAAACTGGGAATACCAGTGCCGCAAGTATTCCTTTGGCATTAGGCGAAATGCAGGAAAAAGGCCTGTTAAAGGAAGGCATGAAAATCGTTCTAACAGGATTTGGCGCAGGATTTTGCTGGGCTGGAGCCTATATAGAACTGTAAGGAGAAAAGCATTATGATGATCAATGAACTCTTAAATATCAAATACCCAATCTTCCAGGGAGCGATGGCAAATATCGCAACTCCACAATTTGCGGCATGTGTATCCAATAGTGGTGGACTTGGTATTATCGCAACCGGTGCAATGGATGCCACTACAACTAGAGAAGCCATTCGTACCTGTAAAGCATTAACTAATAAACCTTTCGGTGTCAATGTGATGTTGATGAATCCGGATACAGAAAATATTATGAAAGTGATCTGTGAAGAAAAAGTGGCAGTTGTGACGACAGGAGCAGGAAATCCCGGTCCTTATATTGAAGCATTAAAGGCCAGTGGTACAAAAATCTTTCCTGTAGTGGCAAGTGTGGCACTCGCAAGACGTTTGGAAAAAGCCGGCGTCGATGGAATCATCGCTGAAGGTGGCGAAAGTGGTGGGCATGTTGGAGAAACAACAACCATGTCTTTGGTACCACAAGTTGTAGAGGCAGTTAATATCCCAGTTATCGCAGCTGGTGGAATTGCCAGTGGAAAACAGATGAATGCTGCTTTATCCTTAGGTGCTGTCGGGGTACAGATTGGTACGATCCTGTTGGCATCTCATGAATGTCCAATTCATGAAAATTATAAAAAAGCCGTATTAAAGGCAAAAGATATGGATAGTGTGGTAACTGGTAGAAGTGCGGGAACACCTGTTCGTATCTTAAAGAATCAGATGGCATTACAGTATCTGAAGCTGGAAGCAGCAAATGCCCCAAAAGAAGAAATGGAAAAATTAACCCTTGGCGGACTTCGCCGTGCTGTATTTGAAGGTGATATGAAGCATGGTTCTGTAATGATGGGACAGGTTGCTGGTATGGTACATGAAATCTTAAGCATACAGGAAATATTAGAAAAACTTGTTAAAGAAAGTCAAGAAGAAATAAAAACACTAGAGGAAAAAGTGAAAGGCCTTGTCTATGAGAAATAAAAGTTTAGATACATTAGAAATACCACTCATACAAGGTGGCATGGGCGTAGGAATTTCCTTATCCAAACTTGCTGGCGCAGTCATGAGAGAAGGTGGCATGGGAGTTATCTCAGCTGCTCATCCAGGATATCGCAAGCCGGATTTCTGGCAAAACAGTAAAGCATGCAATGTGGAGGCCATCATAGAAGAAGTAAAAAAAGCCAAAGTATTGTCAAAAGGAAAAGGCCTTTGCGCTGTAAATGTCATGGTCGCATCTCGTGATTATGAAACTTATGTCAAAGCATGTGTAGAGGCAGGTGCGGATGCTATTATATCCGGAGCAGGATTACCATTACATCTGCCTGAAATCGTTAAAGATGCAGATATTTTGTTAGCCCCAATCGTCAGTAGTGGAAAAGCAGCTTCCCTGATTTTAAGAAGCTGGAAACGCCACAGTAACCGTATTCCTGATTTTATCGTAATTGAAGGAGCACTTGCGGGAGGGCACTTAGGCTTTAAAAAAGAAGAAGTATTGAATGAATCATATGCTTCTTTAGATGATATCTTAAAAGATGTATTAGCACTGCTTCCACCATATGAAGAAGAGGCCGCAAGAAAGATTCCTGTATTTGTTGCTGGGGGTATCTATACAAAAGAAGATATCAAACATTATCAAAGCATGGGCGCTTATGGGGTACAGATGGGAACCCGTTTTATCGCCACGACAGAATGTGATGCAGATGAGCGTTATAAACAGATGTTTGTGAATGCGAAAAAAGAAGATATCGCCATTGTGAAAAGTCCTGCTGGACTGCCTGGACGTGCCATTATGACACCTTTTATGAAGGAGCATGAAAACAAGCGTGCAATACCAACCCATTGTATTGGCTGTATGCTGCCTTGTAAAATTGATTCCACACCATATTGTATTAGTGAAGCATTGATACATGCTGTAAAAGGTGAAGTGGAAGAAGGTCTAGTGTTTGCAGGAGCAAATGCATATCGTATTGATAAAATCGTAACGGTACATGAATTGATTCACGAATTATTTGGTGAATAGAAAGGATTTATACGTATGAAAACAGCATTTTTATTTGCCGGACAGGGTGCACAAACACCCGGAATGGGAAAAGATATATATGAAGCAGATCCACTTGCGAAAGCAGTATTTGACAGTGTGGAATTAGATGTGGATATCAAAGATCTATGCTTTCAGGGTCCTAAAGAAAAACTGGATGATACCCAATATGCACAGCCGGCTATTTTTGTGACAAGCATGGCACTTGCCAAGGTATTACATGAATATGGCATACAGGCAGATGTTGTGGCTGGATTAAGTCTTGGAGAATATGCGGCATTATGTTATGCTAAGGCATTTTCTATTTCTGATGGCGCAAAAATCGTAAGAGAGCGTGGAAAAATCATGGCCAATGCTTTACCAGCAGGAACCAGCTCTATGTATGCGATTTTAATGTTAGATGAAGTTTCTATATTAGAAGCATGTGAAGAAGTGAAATCTATTGGTGTTTGTGAGATTGCCAATTACAACTGTCCGGGACAAATTGTAATCACAGGTGAAAAAGCAGCAGTGGATAAAGCTAAAGATCTATGCATAGAAAAAGGTGCACGCCGTGCAGTCCCACTTGCGGTATCTGGAGCATTTCATTCCTCCTTATTAAATGATGCAGCCATTAAACTACATGATGTTTTATCAAACTATGATCTAAAGAAACCAAGTATTCCAGTATATCACAATATCAGTGGAAACATCGAGGATCAGCCTTTGATTGATATCTTAAGCAAACAGATTGCACACTCTGTCTATTTTGAACAGACGATTGCCAATATGCTGGGTGATGGGGTAGATACTTTTATTGAAGTAGGACCTGGAAAAACAATCAGTGGTTTTGTGAAAAAGTGCTGTAAAGGACATGATGTAAAAATCTTACATGTAGAAGATATGACCACATTAAAAGAATGTGTAGAAGCATTGAAAGGATAAATGTATGGAAAGAAAAACAGCTTTTATATCCGGTGCATCCAGAGGAATCGGAGAATGTATCGCAAAAACACTGTCAAAAGAATATGATGTGATCATCAATTATTCCAACAGTGAAGAAAGTGCAAATAACGTATTGGCACAACTTGATCCAAGCGGTCATCATAAAGCAATCAAATGTAATGTTGCCAAAGGCGAAGAAGTAGAAGCGATGATGAAAGAAATCATTGATACTTATGGACATATTGATGTGATCGTCAATAATGCCGGTATTACAAGAGATAACTTGTTGCTTCGCATGAGTGAAGAAGATTTTGATTCTGTCATTGATGTCAATCTGAAAGGATGCTACAACTGCATTCGTTATGCGACACGTCAGATGATGAAACAAAGAAGTGGCTGTATTGTGAATATGGCCAGTGTGGTAGGTATCATGGGAAATGCAGGTCAGGCAAATTATGCAGCAAGTAAAGGCGGTGTGATTGCACTTACCAAAAGTGTCGCAAGAGAACTTGCAGGCCGTGGTATCCGTGTGAACGCTGTTGCACCTGGTTTTATTGATACCGCAATGACACAGAAATTAGATGATACCGTAAAGAAACAAATGTTATCCGGTATTCCATTAAAACGATTTGGCGATGTACAAGATGTTGCTAATGTAGTGAAGTTTTTGTGTAGTGAAGAAAGTGCATATATAACAGGCCAGGTAATTAATGTAGATGGCGGGATGGTGATGTAAATGAAAAGAGTCGTAATTACAGGAATGGGTGTTGTATCACCGATTGGAAATAATGTAGAAGAAGTATGGACAAATGTAAATCAAAACGTATGTGGGATTGATCGCATTACACACTTTGATCCAAGTGAATATCGTGCAAAGCTTGCAGGTGAAGTAAAAAATCTGGATATGGAGCAATACTTTACCAAACGTGATTTAAAATTTAATGATCGTTTTACCCAGTTTGCCAGAATAGCCGCAAAACAGGCATATGAAGATAGTGGATTACAGGATGTTGATTTTGATCACGATCGTTTTGGGGTGATTTTAGGTAGTGGCATTGGTGGAATTTCCACAATTGAAGGAGCTTCCCAAACAATTGAAAATCGTGGACCAAGCAGAATATCCCCATATTTTATTCCCATGTCATTAATCAATCTTGCGGCAGGCAGTGTAGCAATCGATATGGGTGCTCATGGCAATGTATCCAGTGTGGTAACAGCATGTGCAGCAAGTACCAATGCAATTGGGGAAGGATTTCACAGAATTCGTGACGGGTATGAAGATATTGTCGCAGTCGGCGGCAGTGAAGCAGCGATTACACCTGTGGCAATCGCAGGATTTGCGAGCATGCGTGCCTTACATGAAGGGGAAGATAAAAACCGTGCAAGTATTCCATTTGATGCAGAACGTAAAGGCTTTGTCATGGGAGAAGGCGGCGGTGTGCTAATCCTTGAAGAATTGGAACATGCCTTAAAACGTCATGCGAAAATCTATGGAGAAGTCGTAGGATATGGTTCAACATGTGATGCCAATCATATTACCGCACCACTTGCGGATGGAACAAGCGCAGCTCGTGCAATGGGTATGGCAATTAAAGATGCAGGCTTAACCACAAAGGATATTGATTATATCAATGCCCATGGAACATCTACACCATTAAATGATTCCAGTGAAACCTTAGCAGTCAAAGTAGCATTTCGAGATGATGCCTATAAACCATATATCTCATCCACAAAATCTATGAGTGGACACCTGTTAGGTGCCAGTGGTGCTTTAGAAGCGATTATTTCTACTCTTGCAGTAAAAGAAGGCTTTGTGCCAGCGACGATCAATTATGAAAAAAGTGATCCTGCATGTGATTTAAATCTTGTGGTAAACGAAGGTAAAACTGCAGATATTCGTGTTGCCATGTCTAACTCTTTAGGCTTTGGTGGACATAATGCAAGTATCATTATCAAAAGATGGGAGGAATAAGTCATGTTATATAACAGTAATGAAATTCAGGAAATCATTCCTCATCGCTACCCATTTCTATTGGTGGACCGTATTGAATCCATTGAAGGAAATAAAGTTGTAGGTACAAAATGCATCAGCGCAAATGAAATGCAGTTTCTAGGACATTTCCCTGAAAAACACATCATGCCAGGTGTACTTCAATTAGAAGCATTGGCACAAACAGTGGCAGTAATGCTGTTGAGTAAAGAAGAAAACAAAGGAAAAATCGGTTTATTTGCCGGTATCGATAAAGCTCGCTTTAAACGTCAGGTCATTCCTGGAGATGTGCTTCGATTAGAAGCAGAAGTCATTCGTGAACGTATGGGAATCGCATGGGTAAAGGCTGTTGCTAGCGTAGATGGAGAAGTCGCTGTTACAGCTGAAATGATGTTTGCCGTAAGCGATAAATAATATGTTTACAATTTATGCTTTTGATGAAGTTTCCAGTACCAATGATGTCTTAAAACAACAATATCATATATATCAAGATCACAGCGTCATTCTGGCCCACAAACAAACAAAGGGCAGAGGGCGCTTTGACCGTGTATGGGAAAGTCAAGAAGATCTGACATTTTCCATTCTTCTAAAAAATAATTATCCAAATGAACTGATTGCGCCATTATCTGTTGTATTTGCGTTAAAACAATATGGTATACAGACTTCTGTCAAGTGGCCAAATGATATCTTGATTCATGGCAAAAAACTATGTGGCATTTTGATTGAAAGTATTTATGAAGGAAATGAAAAGGTCGCTACAGTGATTGGAATTGGTATCAATTTAAGTAAAAAAGATAATTTACTTACAAAAGCAGATTATGTCAGTTTGCCAAAAGAGGAACTTTTACAGAAGATATTAATACAATATGATCAGTTAATGATGGCAAAATCATCTTTTCTATTATCCTCCATTTCACAATACTCTTATTTATCTGGCAGATCCATCCTGCTGGATGGTATAATATGGAAGGTAGATGGCATTGAAGAGCATGGATATCTTCGTGTACATCATCAAGATACCATACGCCTTTTGAAAAGTGAAGAAATCACATTAGAGGCGATTTATGAGAAGGAGTAGTTATGATCATAGGGATTGGATGCGATATCGTAGAGATATCAAGAATTGCTAATGCATTAAATAAACCGGTGATACAAAGAATTCTGAGTGAAAAAGAACAGGAAATCGCTAATCAATATCCGGATAAACGCAAAGCCGAATGGATTGCCGGACGTTTTGCGGCAAAAGAAGCGATTTATAAAGCAATTCACAAGGTTGTGGATTGTACGATATCAGACATTGAAGTACTTCAGGATGATACAGGAGCACCTGTGTGTACATGTTTTGATTATGATGTTATGATATCCATTGCACATGAAAAAGAATATGCCATTGCTTATGCAATGGTTTTGACAAAGGGGTCTTAAATTATGTTTTATGTATATTGTCTGCACTTGCTGTGGCTGATTCCGATATCATGGATTGGATGCTTCATGGTACGTAAAAAATCATTTGAAGAACGGTTTTTACACATTGCGAAATGGTGTAAACGATGTTTTCATCTGTTGCATATCAAATTAGATGTGGAAATGGAAGATGCATTGCCAAGCGATGGCAGTATTCTGTTTGTCAGCAATCATCAAAGCTTTTTTGATTTGTTTATGTTGGAAATCGGCATCCATGTGCCATTTACATTTGTGTCAAAAGCCGAAAATAAAAAGATTCCATACTTATCTAGTTTAAGTAAGAATCTTGAATTGATCTATTTTGATCGTGAAGATCAAGGCAGTGCCGTGCATATGCTAAGGGAAACAACCAGACGCTTAAAAGCTGGTCAAAATATTCTGATCTTTCCAGAAGGCACTCGATCAAAAGGCACAGTGATGAAACAGATGCAGGCAGGCAGTATCCAACCCGCATTCATGGCAAAATGTTATATCGTGCCCGTGGTATTATGCGATTCTTTTGATTATAAGCGACTTTTAAAACAACATGGAACCTTTCACATGCATATAGGAAAAGCCATCCCATTTGAAGCATATAAGCCATTAAAAGTGGATGGTATGATCAAACAGCTACAAGAACAAATGCAGGGAGAATTAGATGCATTTCATCAAAAATAATATAAAAATGAGCAGGAATTATAATTTTGATATGATCCTGCTTGTTTTTATATTGGTTTTATAATTGTGTTTTAATATAGTCTATGACTTGTATCCAGCCATCCGATTCTGCGCCATATCCCCATAATGGCTCTGTAAGATCTTCCAATATATCTAACTTTTGTTTGATAGATGTGACCATTTCTTTTCTCTTTTCAGAAGGAATCATTAATAATCGTTCATCTGTTACTTTGAAACGAACGTTTTGTAAGAAATTGATCATATCATAATAACATTCATTATCGTTTGAAAAGATCGTATACGCAGGGAATATGGAAATGACATCTTCAAAAGCTGTTTTCAAATGATTTAGTTGTAAAGCCTGTAAAGCTTCTGGAATATAAGGTACAAGTTCAGCTTGTTCACTAATGACACCCCACCATCCTTCACCTTTCCAATTGCCAATCATATTCATACTGATATGTAAAATGAAAAGTTCATGACTTACTTGTTGTTTGATTTCTGAAAGACTGCCTATTTGCCATAATTGATCAGAAATATCTACTAAAGCAGCTTCATTTAAATGTGATGTGTCTTTTATAAAATCTTTAATTGTCATCATTTTCTTATCCTCCATTTTCATTATGTTTATTTTACCATAACGCATAAAAAAATCACTCCATATTTAGAGTGATGTTTATGCTTCTTCTTTTGTCGTCATAGTTTTCATCTTCTGTAAACCAAAGATGATAGCACCACCAACAACAAACCAGATGATGCTGAATGTATCAATACTTAATGGTGGCTTTGGTGTAGCTAAAGTCTGTGGTCCCATAACGATTGCATAGAAGGAACCAATCATCATACCAATGATTAAGAAAATCATAATAGGACGATGTTTATCAAGTGCCCATTTGATTAAACGAACCACAGTAACAACACCAGTGATAATACCTAATCCAAATACAAACAGGATCGGGATATAAGATAAATCAAATCCCATTACCGCTTTGATTGCGGAAATGATAGGAACATATAATCCAAAAATCAATAATAATGTAGAACCACTGATTCCAGGTAGTACCATAGCAGAAATGGCACACATGGCAGCGACAAATACATATAATATTAAACTAATATCTAACTGTGCCAGATTTACACCAGATTCACTTCCACTTACCGGATTGAAATACGTAATGAATGCAACAAGTGCTACACCACCGATAAATGACAGAATCGTTTTCCAGTTGAATATCAGGCTTTCTTTTTCTTCTTTTATAACGATGGGAATTGCGAACAAGATAAATCCGATAAATAAAGAACTAATTTGATAAATATAAGTATCGAAGATATTGGCAAGTACACTGACAGCACTTAAAAAACCAATAACCCATCCAACGCCTAATTTCAATAAAAAGATGATTGCGTCAATTTTTTCCTGTTTATTACCAGCGATCAAAGCATCTAAAGAGCCGATAAATTTATCATAAAAGCCGAGCAGGAAAGCAATCGTACCCCCAGACACTCCAGGTACGCTATCCGCTAAGGCCATACAAAAGCCTCTAATAAAATTCAAAACCATAAACTTCCTCCTTTGCGCAAGTATAATTATACAGGAAAAAGCTAGAAACTCCAAAATAAAATACAAAAGATTTGTTAAGATTTCGTAAAATGATGGATATACGTTTTTTAAGGATGTAGTTAAGCGTTTTTCTGATAGATAATTCAACTATTTTATGATTGTATTATGATTTTCTTCTTTCAAAAAATAACTTCATCAAACGTGCATTTTCCCCATTTTGTTTTACTAAACGGTTTATAAGGATATTTAATTGCAATTTGTCTTGTTCAATATCTGTTTCCTTATATTGTTGTGGATCACGATTGACAATGGTTTTCAGTTTACCATTGTCAGATAATTCCACAATATAAATACAATAACCTGTCCAGCTTCGATGGATAAATAATTTATGATCCTCACAATACATGAACCATTTATCTTCCATTTCTTCAGAGCGGTGTCCTTCTTTGATATATGCAAGATCTTTTTTTGTTAATGTTCTCTCTAAGAAGAAGGTTTCAAATTGTGTAGGAATTTCTAATGTTTTCCAATCATCTTTTTTTACCATGTTATGATTTCTCGTTATTTATAGGTAAATCAAAAGAAATAGGAACCTCATGTTCCAACAAGATTTCCAGTAAATATAATGGAAGATATACAATATTACCTTCCTTAGCTATCCCTATATTTTTTTGTGAAAAACGGAATGCATGGATTGGTTTATATTTCTCTACAAAATTCTTAAAGGATTTAGAAGCTGTATTTAAACCGGCTTTTATGTCAATTGGTGTGATTTCACCTTCATATTCTATAATGAAATCAATTTCTGTTGTCTGGCTTGGTTCAAAGTAATAGCATTTCTTATGTTTTCTTTGAAATATCTGCGCAGCCATATTCTCATATAAAGCTCCTTTGAATATACCTAAATCGCCACTTATGATTTTTTGTATTTCTCCATCTTCTAATTGAGAGATGAATAGCCCAACATCTGCCATATAGACTTTAAAGATAGGAAGTTCTACAGCACTTGCTAAAGGCGTTGATATATGGGATAAACGATTAACTTTGATGATCATGCCATTATCTTGAAGCCATTGCAGGCTGGAATCATAATATCTTGCATTATAACCCTTTTTTACTACACCATATTGGAACTTTTTGTTTTCTTTGGCCAATTGTATAGGGATAGATAGAAAACATTCTTTAGCTTTGATTTTATCACTTGCATGAGCGTATTTGGCCATATCACTGATATAATCATTCACAATTCTTCTTTGAATTGTTAAACATTCACGATAAGATTTTGTTTCAATATAAGTGGACACAACTTCGGGCATGCCACCAGTCATCATATAAGTGGTGAATAATTCATTCATTTTCTCATGTATGATTTCTGGTATTTTTTTTAAATTATCAAGTGATTGATTGATCTTTTTCATTATATCATCAGGTAATCCATAAGCATCTAAAAATTCAAGAAAACTCATCGGATAAAGTGTCCATGTTTCTACATACCCTACTGGGAAAGATGAAGTGGAAGCAATGGCTATTCCTAAAAGACTTCCAGAACAGATAATGTCACAAGGAAATGATTCACTCATAAATTTTAAGGTTGTTAAAGCACTTGGACATGCCTGGACTTCGTCTAAAAATAAAAGTGTGTTTTCATCAAATACGCTATCCATATAGGTGATTTTCAAATACTCTAATAATTCATTGGGTTCTCGGGTTTTATTAAATAAATCTACCATTTTTAAATTTCTTTCAAAATTAATTTCAATAAAATCGTGATATTGTGATTTTGCAAATTCACGAATGCAAAATGTCTTACCTACTTGACGGCTTCCTTTAATAATGAGCGGTTTTTTATGTGGATTTTTTTTCCATTTGATTAAATCATTCTCTATTTGCCTTTTCATGAATCAACACCTCATTTCTTATGCTTAGTATACATTAATCGGTAAAAATATGCGATTATACATAAAAATATCAATAAAAATATGCAAATATGCATAAAAATATCGATAAAAATATGATAATGATTATTGAAATAGTATTTTTATCCTATCCTTTAATAAAATACCTTGTTGACAATCACTAAGATTTCCTTTATACTTGCACATGGAAAAAAGAATACCTTTAATTTTACCCGAGAGGTAGAAAAGGAAACAAACACAGCAGCGTGTTTTTATATGAAGTCTATATAACCTTATTCCATCATACCGGGTGAATAAGGTTTTTTTATTTGAAAGGAAGTTTTGAATATGAAAAAAATAAATGGCAAGCAGCTCGCAAAACGTATGGCAATTGCTATGATTCTAGGTTTGGCAGCTGGTTTTGGCTGTATCGTCCTTCGTGAATACATGTTGGGGAATGGATATAACGAAACATGGAACACGATCAACAATCTGTTGTTTGCGGATATCTCAAAAGAAGAAAATGCAAATGCAGTAGGTATCTTCTATATTTTAGGACAGTTATTTATCAATGCGTTACAGCTGATCATCATTCCTATGGTGTTTACAAGTATTGCACTTGCAATGTGCCATATATCAGATACAAAGAAGCTTGGAAGAATTTCTTATAAAACGATTGGATATTTCTTCTTAACTTCATTTATTGCTTTGATTGTGGCAGGAATTGTTGGTTTTGGCGTTTATCACGCAGGTTTATTTGAAGTAGAAATCAACTCTACATTAGCTGGTGGAACAGGTTCTACTGCAAGCAATCCTTTAATGGTAATCTTACAGGCAGTACCAAACAATATTGCCAGTGCATTTACCAATAATGGCGGCGTATTGGGTATTGTATTCTTAGCTGTTTGTGTAGGTATCTGTATCAATACATTAGGTGAAAAAATTGAAGTGTTAAAGAAACTGTTACAGGAAGTAAATGATATTGTTGTGGTATTCTTAAGTTTTGTCATTACAAAATTTGGACCAATGGCGATTTTCTTCTTGTTAACAAGAACCTTCGCAATTTATGGAATTGATCATTTAAAACCAGCTGCGGCATATGTAATAACAACCATATTAACATTATTATTGTTCCTGATTGTTGGATATGCGTTGATTTTATTTGTAACAACCAAATTAAATCCACTACCTTTCCTTCGTAAAATGGCTAAGGTTTCTTTATTTGGATTTTCTACATCATCATCTGCGGCAACACTTCCTTTAAATGAAAAAACAACCGTAGAAGAATTGGGTGTCAGTGAGGAGATTGCATCCTTTGTATTGCCTTTAGGTATGACCATTAATATGGATGGCACAGCGATTATGCAGGTCATTGCGGCAATCTTTATCGCAGCAACAGCAGGTTATGATGTTACAATCGGTAATATAGCGATTATCGCAACCCTTGCGTTGGTCGCCTCTATTGGAACACCAGCAGCACCTGGTGCTGGTGCAGTAATCCTATTTACAATCTTAACTGGTTTAGGATATACCAATGATGCGGCAATGCTTGCGTACTCATTGATTCTAGCAATTAATCGTCCAATTGAAATGCTGGTAACATCATTAAATGTAATTGGTGATAGCTCTGCTAGTGTCTATGTCGCAAAATCAGAAGGATTATTAGATGAGGAAACCTATCATTCTTAAAAAAATGAGGCTGTAACGAATAAGCAACAATGAAAATCAAAAAAGCACTTATCCCAAAACTGGAAAAAGTGCTTTTTCTTTGGTAAAATTTAATTGCTTATGTTAAATATATTACCTGAGAAAGATTATACAACATATCAAACTATTTTGCCATTAAATTTTAATCTTTCTTTCCAAAATGACATAACACATGATGATATTTCACGCACTGTTCTTGAATTTCAAAGAAAAAGAGAGCTGTAACTCTCATAGTCTATCATTGATGACTATTCGTTACAGCCCCTTTTTATAATCTTTTGTAAGGTTTTGGTTTATGGCAACATATTTCCTGCTGCGATGTAAATACGATACCATTCTTCTCTTGTTAACTCAATGTCACAGCTGTTTACTAATTCAGACATACGATTCACATTAGTAGAACCTAATATTACCTGCATATTGGCAGGGTGTCTTAATAACCAGGCAACGGCAATAGAACTGTTGCTGACACCATAACGGGCAGCTAATTCATCAATCACACGGTTTACTTCAGGGAATTTTTCGTTATTTAAGAATACACCTTCAAACATGCCATATTGAAAGGGACTCCAGCATTGTAAGGTAACATCGTGTATACGACAGTATTCTATTACACTTTGATCACGATCAATTGCACCATCAAACATAGTATTTACATTAAATCCTGCATCTAACATTGGCGTATGCATGACACTGAGCTGTATCTGATTGATTTCTAATGGATAATGTACACCTTTTTTCATTAATTCCATCTGAGCAGGGGATTGATTACTCACACCAAAATGCAATACCTTTCCTGATTGATACAATATATCAAATGCATCATTCACTTCATCTGGATCCATTAAGGCATCCGGGCGATGTAACAACAGATAATCTAAGTGATCCGTATGCAGGTTATCTAAACTTTGATCTACACAAGACAGGATATAATCCTTACTGAAATCATAGTAGGTAATTTGTTCACCACGATGAATACCACATTTGCTTTGAAGAATCATCTGATCACGTAGATGTGGCTCCTTCTTTAATATACGTCCGAAAGCTTTTTCACATTCTCCACCGCCATAGATATCTGCGTGGTCGAAGAAGTTGATGCCACAAGCCAAATCAGTTTTAATCAACTGTTCTAATTCATCATCATGTAGCCCACTGATGCGCATACAGCCTTGTACAAGTGCACTGGCTTTTTTTTCTTTGATCATTATTTGCTTCATTTTATTTTTTCTCCTTTTTTCTTATGATTTTATTGTACGCTATCTGCCCACAAGAAACAATCAAAATGGTACAAACACACAAACCTTTTTTTCATATTTTGATAGGATACAGGGAAAGGGATGAATGATTTTGGCAATTAAAATATTTATTGATCAGGGACACAATCCAGGCGATATCAATGCTGGAGCAAGTGGCAATGGCTTGGTTGAAAGTGAAATTACGTATAACGTGGGGATCATGCTGGCGGGGTTATTGTTTGCGGATCCTAATTTTGAGGTAAGGGTATCGCGAAGATATTCGGATACTGTTTTGGGAACAAATCAAAGAACGTCTTTACAACAGCGGGTGGATATGGCAAATGGATGGCCAGCGGATTATTTTATCAGTATTCATGTGAACAGCAATCCCAATCCTGCAATCAATGGTTCAGAGATTTATGTATTCAGAGAAAACAGTGTTGCCTATAACATGGCAGAAATCGTATTGGATAACATGGTATATTTTACAGGTATGAAAAATAATCAGGTACGTGTGAATCCAAGCTTGTTTGTGCTTCGAAGAACCAGAATGCCGGCAATGCTGATTGAGCTGGGTTATTTAACAAATCTGCATGATGTTGAGATATTGCGCAATAAACAATTTGCCTTTTCTTTTGGCATTTATATCGGACTTTTGGAATACTTTGGACTGCCATATCAACTGTAAGGGTTTGCAATAAAAATTTCTCGAATAAGGTTAGAAATTATTGAAAAAATCATGTATAATGACTAATTGGTGAGAATATGGAAATTGAAGAATTTTTTGAAAGTTACAACGTACAACTAGAAGACGTGAAAAAACAACTTCTAAGACAACATTCCCATGTTCTGGTGCAGGGGAGTGCCGGAAGTGGTAAGACAACCCTACTGAAAGCAAGAAGCGCTTATCTGATCGAATGTGAACAGATGGAAGCGGATCAGATATGGAACATTGCACGGGATGGAAAAAGTGCAAAACAGCTGACTAGAGAGTTCCGTCATTTTTATGATGGGGTGGCAATGCCACATTTTATTGATCTGCATGCGCTGGCATATAAGATCATTAAGATGGATCATGAAGCAAAAGGGATATCCGTATGGCCTGCATACCGTAATGTGAAGAACTTTGTGAAAAAAATATGCAAAGACATGTTCGCCTTGTCACTTACAAATGATAAGCTGGATGAAGTCTTATACCAGATTGCTCATTGCAAGAATATGCTGATGAGTGAATCACAGATTGATAAAGTACAGATGGAAGGAATGAATTTTCCTGCTATCTATAAGATGTATGAAAAAAATCGTAAAACAAAACAGTTTTATGATATGGATGACGTATTGGTGGAAGCTTTATGTATCCTACGTAGTGATCAGGATGTATTAGAAGGCTGTCATCAGGCAATCAGCTGTCTACAAGTAGATGATGCACAGGAAATCAGTTTTGCTGGACATATGCTGCTTCGCTCTGTTTGTGGAGATCATGCACAGTTATTTGCGTTAGCTGATAAATCAGCGAGCTGCAAGAAAGTATCCTGTGCTTTCCCGGAAGCGTTAGATACATTGGATACTGCATATCCAGGACTTCAAAATTATACACTTGAAACAAACTATCGTAATGCGAAGATGATACAGGAAATCATGAACAAATTCTCTCATGAAACAAGAGTCTGTGCGAGTGAAGAAGATGGTGAAGTGAAGTTTAAAGGCTTCTCTAATCTGGATCGTGTATATTCTTATGCATATGAAACAGTATCTGCAGATATGATGCAGGAGCATGTCTTTTTATATCGCAATGAAGAAATGGCATTGCCTTTGATTGATATGTTCATGGAAAAAGAAGTCGCATTCTATTGTTCAAAGAGTCTGAAAAACTTATTAAAGGATACGTTAATCGCAGATATGGTTGGCTTTATCCGTTTATTAAGCAATGCCCATGATCTGGATGCTTTTATTCAGGTACAGGATCATTTCCACTTAGATATACCACAACGTGTTTTCCCTGAAGTTGCGCAATGTATGCAATTACAGGACATGGATATCTATCAGGCATTGATGGATAGTTCTTTACGTGCAGTGAGTAAGAAAAAGCTGGCTGGCAGAATGGAAAAGATCCGTTTGGCAGCAATGAAAGACACATTGGGCATGATTTCTTTTGTGTTAAAAGAATTTAATTATAGAAATTATTTAGATAAGCATCAGGCAAATGAAAAACATCCTGCGCTGCTGGCATTATATACCATGGCAGAACGATATCCTGAACCTAAAGATTTTGTGATGCATATGCAAAGAATTGCGGATTTTAATAGTATGGATCTGGCGAATGTAAAAATCTGCAGTATCGAAGAAAGCATGGGACAGGAATACGACAATGTATATGTATTAGATTGTATGAATAGCTTATTCCCTAAAACCGGTGTATATGATGAATATGAACGTTCTTTGTTCTATATCGCAATGTCACGTGCACTTAAGCATTTGGAATTCTTTACGTTTAAAAAGGCTTCTTTGGTAAAAATGGAATTATCTGGCTTCTTATTTGAAATCTATCAACAGCCGGAGGAGAATCAGCCAGTTAGAGATACCAGTATGGATTCACAACCGAAAAAGGTACGTTTATCTGATTTAAAACGTGGCAAGAAAATCGTTCATGCGACGCTTGGATTAGGTCGTATTATGAAAATCAGTGATGGTATGATGCATGTACAGTTTGCCAATGAATTAAAAACATTGAACGCAAAATTATGTATTCAGAATGATTTGATTGATTTACCATAAAAATTCATCAAATTATCACAAAGAGAACCCCTACTTGTGTGATATAATAAACCTCGGATAGAAAGAGGGTTGTAAGATGTTTGGTTTTCTAAAAAAAGAGAAGAAAAAAGAAAAATCGATTCAACCAATCCGACGTGTAGATACACAGGCGAAATTGATTCATAAATCAGATGAGCCAATTGACGATATGTTGAGTGGAGATGTTATGCCAGTAGAAAAACCAATCTTTGAATTGACATTTCTCTGTGATGATGGAAAAGAAGTTGTCGCAACAGTCAGTGAATTTGAGTTTGGCAATGTATCTGTCGGTGATGAAGGCAGACTGGTGTATGATGAATACAAATATTGTAACGAAATCATCAGTTTTGCGGATAAAATAAAAGAGTTTGTAATGTAAAAAAAAGCAGATTTCCTAAATGGATTTCTGCCTTTTTTGATTCTTACATGTGGAATTCCTTTATTTTATCCCCAAAGGATATTAGTTTATTACCTTCATAGACAAGTACCCCATGATCTCCAACTTCTACTACATCATATTCAAAAGCACTGACCTCTAATATGACAGGTCCTGTTTCTGTATCAAAATGCAATTCATAAATCTGGGTTGGCTGGGGAACTCTTCCAGGTATTGGAAAATAATCGCCATCCTTTTTTTCTGATAATGTAGCCTGTATTTCTATACGTTCATTTTTCATGTGATATCCCTCCCGCTATGATATCTTTTCTTTCTTTTATTAAATCATTTTTATGATGAATTGTAAAGCGGGTTGTATCACATTGCATTATGACTCGAACATTAGGTTTTTGTTCGAGTAAACACAAAAAAAGTCTATAACCATAAGGTTACAGACTTTATTCAGCAATCTGGCGCCTTAGACAAGACTCGAACTTGTGACCTGCCGGTTAACAGCCGGATGCTCTACCGACTGAGCTACTAAGGCATGTCGTCGATTGCTTGATTATAATATCATATATCCTGATATAATGCAATAGATTTTTTCAAAAAAGCTATAAATACTGATGAAAAAAATCAAAAATGGTTTCTAAGACCATGGCACTTTGTGGATATTTCCATAATAACTGAAAATTATGCGGAAGTTTTTCCTCCTTAGGAAAGATGTTCAGCGTATTGGAAACAGCATGCTTGTCTAAGGCAGCTTTCATGCGCTTTGCTTCACCTGAAAATGACTGATAAGCACTATCCATTAAATATACCGGGGGATAAGAAGGAGTGATTTTGGAAAGTATTGAACTTGCTTTTGGAATATCATCCTGAAATAAAAGATGCAGCATTTCTTTTTTGATAGGGAATTTACAAGTATTGTCCTGAAGGAATGTATCAAAATCAAACAAGCCACAACAGCATGCAATACCTTTCATATCTAAAGGTGTGTATGATTGTACAAGAAAAGGAAGATAGCTGGCTAAATATGCGCCAGATGAATCTCCTGCCACAAACATTCTGTTTAAATCAAGATGCAGTTGTCTGCCACCGTGTTGAAGATAAGATAAAACTGCATGAAGATCATCTATCATATCTTGATAAGAAGCTTTTGGCGCCAAACGATAATTGATATTCACAACAGCAAAAACATCATTTGCCAGACGTAATGCATGATGACGATAGATTTCATTTTTATGGTGCATACAAAAACCTCCACCATGGATATATATAATAAAAGGATATGTATCCTGTTTGTAATCAGGATATATAACATCAAGTGTATGCATGGAGTCTTGATCATCAAGATATTTAAGATCTTCGATGATCTTTTTATCCTTTGGTACTTCATCTTCTTCATAAGCTTTTTTTGTGCTTGTTTCTAAAAAGCTCAGCATTGCCTGTAATTGTGTATCTGTCATATTGCCTCCTTACCCATCCCTTACGCGTATGGATATGAAAAAAGGACAATTCTTTGAACTGTCCTGTATTTTTAAATGGTGACGCGTACGGGATTCGAACCCGTGAGTGCATGCGTGAAAGGCATGTGAGTTAACCGTTTCTCCAACGCGCCATCTATATGAAACTTGCTTACCAGCGCAAGTGCTATAATATAATAGCATAGGAATTTAAAGTTGGCAAGTCTTTTTTTTGTTTTTTTGTATTTTTTTGTTTTTTCATCATATATGGCACATATGCATTTGAATAAAATGATATTTAAAATACTGTACGTAGACTTATTTTTTTCGTATAATAACGGATGGAAAGTGATAAGGTGAAATACATATGAAGCGAATACTATTATTAACAACCGGCGGTACGATTGCTTCTTCTCAAAGTGAAGAAGGGTTGGTGCCATCCTTAACAAGTGAAGAAATCCTTTCTTACCTTGGGTGGCATGATGAGGCAATCCATATTGATTGTGAGGACTTATTACGCTTAGACAGCAGTAATATGCAGCCTGAGGAATGGGTAATCATAGCCAGAAGGATTGCACAGGTATATCAGGACTATGATGGCATTGTGTTGAGTCATGGTACAGATACGATGGCATATACAGCCAGTGCATTGTCATTCATGTTAAGAAATCTTCCCATACCGTTGATGATTACAGGTTCACAGCTACCTTTAATTCATCCATTAAGTGATGGTGTAGATAATATCCGTACAGCATTTCAGGCAGTTCAACAGAACATTCAAGGTGTTTATATCTGTTTTGATCGTAAAATCATGCTAGCAACACGTGCAGTAAAAGTGCGCACGATGAACTTTGATGCCTTTGAAAGTGTGAATATAGAGCCTGCAGGAATCGTGGATGCTAGAGGTCTGCATTTTCGAGAAGATTTGTTAATTCACGTAGATGGTGCTTTCAAGCTAGAAGATCAATTATGTACAGATGTTTTTTTAATCAAACTGACACCAGGAATGAATCCAGGTATCTTTGATGCATTAACACATATGCAATTTAAAGGAATTGTCATTGAGGCATTTGGTGCCGGCGGTATCAATTTTATCCGTCGTGATCTAATCAGCAAGTTAGAAGAAATCGTTCAAAAAGGTATCAGTGTTGTTGTGTGCTCCCAGTGTTTATATGAAAATAGTGATTTTTCAATTTATCAAACTGGTCAGAAAGTATTAAAAAAAGGCGTGATCCAAGGCTATGATATGACCAGTGAAGCGGCTTTAACAAAACTTATGTGGGCACTTGGCAAAACCCAGAATCCATATGAAGTAAAGAAATTATTTGAAACAAGTTTTGTTCATGAAATTACATTGAAATAATGTGATTTTTTCTTTATACAATCTTAACAGTATGGACACAAGAAACTACACTGTTTTTATATGAATCGTATTATCATATAACTGTAAAGAAGGTGGTCATAATGTTGAAAGTATTGATGACTTTGATGGGAATCATCCTTGTGATATTGATAATATGGATCGTAGTAAAAATGATGTTATCTGTATCTAAAACAAATGATCATAGCAGTAAAATGATGTGAGCGATATGCCAAGGTTTAAGGCATATCGTTTTTCTTGACACAATTCTTTACAAAAAAATGTATAAAGAAAGAGGGAATCCGATATGATAAACTGGATAATTAATATATTAGGTATCGGTATGGCGGCAGGCTGTTTCTATCTGGCATACAAATTGGTGATATCATCCTTGTCAACTAAGACAAGTCATATGCGTTAAGATGATTTTGTTCAAAAATCTTTGGTTTTTTGATGTTTTTTTATATGGAAAAGCATAAAAAATTGTATATTTCATGGAATATTGTTTGGTTTTTACATTTGATTTCGATATTTGTATCATCTAGTATTGAAAAACAGATAATTTGGTATTTAATCATTTGACAAGCCATACCCACAATGATAAAATAAAACTGGTGATATTAATGAAAAATGATACGACACTCACGGCGTTCCATTGTCCAAGATGGAAAGAACTGCCCGATATGGATCTTTATATGGATCAAGTCGTGACACTGTTAAATACATACTTAAAAGACTTCTGTCTGGAACAGCAGGGCAAAGCAATCACTTCTACCATGATTAACAATTATGTGAAGCATGGAATCGTAACACCACCGGTAAAAAAACGATATAATCGTAAGCATTTGGCTTATCTGATTGTTGTTTGTATATTGAAAACAGTATTCCGTATGGATGAAATCAGTGATTTGATACGGGTACAAATGGATATGTATCCACAGGACCAGGCATATGATTATTTCTGTGCAGAACTGGAATGCTGCTTATATAGTATTTGTACACATAAGCGCGTAAAGCATATTCCAAGTGATGATGAAGGCAGTCCTATTGTGGATTTGATCAGAAATACGATACAGGCTGTAGCATATACAGCATATGTGAGAGATGCGGTGAGAAATTATGAGCGAGATACTGACACTGGAAAAGACGATTGATTTAGGTTTTCAGCTACAAAAAGATTCTTTGGATTTTCTAAAATATGTAGAAAATCAAACAAAAGGTGGCGTACATTTGATAAGTCATTCTATCTTTGATTCTTCTAATCGTGAGAAATTAGCGATGATTACGAAGCATATGGAAGCATATCTGGAAGAACTGATTTGTTTTTGTGGTGGATGCGGTACCTATGGTGTAGAGTGTTTTGATCTATATGATGCATATAAATTCTTATTTGATATGTATGATGAACATGCAAAACAAAAGTTTTATCAGGCTATCTGTGATGCGGATCAGGAATTTCTGCAGAGGTTTCATAAGATTTATTATAAAGTCAGTGCAAAGACTTCAGAATTAAAGCGTAAACAAAAAGAAAATGCGTAAGATATGATAAAAAAGTGAAGAACATGAATATTACACGTTCTTCACTTTTTCTATGCATCCACAAAACGATAACCCACGCCAACTTCTGTCAGAATATAACGGGGATGGGCAGTATCTTTTTCAATTTTTCTTCTGATACTTGCCATAAACACACGTAAGGATTGGGAATCTTCATTGCTGGCATAACCCCAGATCTGTTTGATGATATAGCTGTGAGTCAACACTTTGCCACTATTTTCCACAAGCAGTACCAGCAGTTTATATTCAATGGGGGTTAAATGGATTTCATTGTTTTCAATAAATACTTTGTGTTTTTCAAAATCGATGGTTAAAGTATCTAAGGTAAATATCTTTTCTTTGATGATATCAGGAGTGTGTTTGCGTAAAGCCACACGTACTCTTGCGAGTAATTCATTGATATGAAAAGGCTTGGTGATATAATCATCTGCGCCCATATCTAATGCATCTACTTTTTCTTTTTCCTGTCCTCTGGCACTAACAACAAGAATTGGCACATCACTTTGTGCACGGATCTGGGACAACACTTCTGTGCCATCGATATCCGGAAGTCCTAAATCAAGCAGAATCAAGTCTGGGTTATCACAAAGAAAGCGTGAGATTCCTTCAATTCCTTTTTCTGCCAGCAATACTTTATAATGGTTGGTTTCTAAGGAAACCTTTAAAAAACGAGTAATGTTGTGATCATCTTCTATGACCAAAATTTTTGTATCATCCATTGTTTGTGCCTCCTTTTCTAGGAATCTGAAAGCCAAAGACTGCGCCTTTTGATTCTTTCTGATTGTGTGCATAGATCGTTCCACCATGTGCTTCTATAATCGCTTTACAGATAGATAATCCAAGGCCTACACCGCGTTTTGCGTCGCTTCTGTCATTTTTGGTGGTCACAAAGCTTTCAAACAGTGTATGCTGGATAGTTGAATTGATGCCATCTCCATCATCAATGACTTCAAATACGCCCATATCTTTTTCATTGTGATAATAGATATCAATATGCGAAGTGTCTGGTGTATGTTTGATGGCGTTGTCAATAAAATTGATCAGTACCTGTATAATGAGGTGCCCGTCAACATAGACCGTATCCAGTGTTTCAGGTAAATGTGCATGAATACTGTGTTCGCCTTTTCTTGTTTCACAACGATGGATTGCTTCTAAAATCAAATCATCCACCACTTCAATCTGCTTATTTAACAATAATCTGCCATCCTGAATTTTGGTCATATTCAATAGATTTTCTACCAGCTGATTTAACCAGAGAGCATCACTTTCCACATTTTTTATAAGATTTAAAATCGTATCATCATCCAGAGTATCATAGTTTTCGATAATCAAAGAAGAGGAGCCCTGAATACTGGTTAAAGGGGTACGCAAATCATGGGACATGGTGCGCAAGAGGTTGTTTCTAAGTTTTTCTTTTTCGATTTCTACCTTGTTTTTCTGGTGCTGTTCATATAGATTTTCACGTTCTAGTGCCATGAGCATCTGGGAAATCAGGGTATGTATAAAGATGGAAGATTCATCATGATCATCTTCATGATAAATCGTGTAGACACCTAAACACTCATGGTGATTGTGTAAAGGATGATATGACCATTTACTCTGATCGAAAAAGGCAGTATGGAAACCACATTCTTGATCCTGCATAAAACACCATTTCGCAAGCTGTTCATCACTTCTTTGAGAAAAAGCTTTATCAGGATGGGGATAATAGGTAAATGAATCTTGTCCATCCTCTTTATAATAAATCTCAGTAATGATTCCCTGATAATCGTATAAGGTCTGTATATGATGCTTTAAGATATCTTTTGTATCTGACATATTTAAATAACTGCGTGTGATTTCATACAGTGCTTTGGTCTGCATTTCATTATGCTTCGATATTCTTGCGTGCTGTTGAAGTTTATTGACAAGCGATGTTGTGATAAAGGATACAATCAAAAAGATAAAAATCGTAATCAGATAGTTTGAATCATTGATTTTTAAGGAATAATAGGGGTCGGTAAAGAAATAATTAAATGCCAGCACACTTAATAGTGAGCTGATAATTGCCCAAAGTAGATGATGGGTTTCTATGATGATGAAAACAACGCCAATCAAATAGATCATAATGATATTTTCAGTACGAATGTTTAAATCGTTACATACAAAGGCCAATAGGGTACATAACAAAATGATGATGCCAGTAATGATTGTATTTTTTATATAAGGGTAATTCATGATGTCACTTCCTTATGCTATGGGTATTATAACAGGATTCAGCAATGGATTCCATGATGTTTGATATCATTTCGACATTGCATCATCGCCAAAATGATAACGTAAATTTCAAGTCTTCCAAAAAACATACCGAAGATGCCAGTCCATAAAACAAGCGTTGGGGCATTATAATTCATGATACCACAGGATAAACCGACAGTGGATAAAGCACTGGAAAATTCAAACATGGCATCTTGTAAAGAGTGCCCGTACAGGGATAATAGAAAAGAGCCAGCAAAGAAAATAAGCAGGTATAAGAATACATAGGTGCCAACAGAGGCGATATCCGCTTTTTGAATTTCGATTTGTTTATCAACTTTTTGAATCTTATGACTGCATACCATCTGGCTAGGATAAAACTGTGCTTTTATTTGCCATACAATAGCTTTTAATAGGATATATACACGATATTGTTTGATACCGCCGGCAGTGGAACCAATACCTCCACCAATCAACTGTAAAACTATCATAATCAAAAGCGCGCCACTGGATAAGACATGAAAATTAGGCAGTGTTTGAAATCCTGTTGTAGTTAAGGCAGATACGACTTGAAATATCGCTATACGAAAAGCGCTTGGCAGATTTTGCGCAAATTGATTCATAAACAAAATGGTAATGATCATGGTAGCGATGATGATCAATATAAAGGAAAAACGGATTTCACAATATTGAAAGAAATGTCGAAATTTGCCTTTCACAAGGAATAAATGTGCGAAAAAGTTGATATTTCCTAATAACATCAACACGATGGTTACCACTTCAATTGCGATGGAATGATAATGTGCAATGCTGTCTGGCTGTGAAGAGAAACCACCAGTAGACAAAGCACCGATGGAATGAATGATTGCATCAAAAACAGGCATACCAAAGGACACATACAAGATAATACCCGCAAGTGTATAACCAGAATAAATAGTGATAATAATACGTGCAGATTTAATCAGATTAGGAAGCAGGCGGTCATTATGTCCTTCTGCGTTGTATAAACGCATTCCATATGTATCGGATAATACACTGCATATGACCAACACAAGACCTATCCCACCAAAAAACAAAACAGTTGAGCGATGCATAAGAAACAAATGGGATGTCTTTGAAACATCTACCACACTTAATCCGGTTGTACTCCAGCCACTGGTCGTTTCAAATATTCCCTGTGTCAGATTATATTTTCCACTGAATATAAAAGGCAGGGCAGTAATCAAAATCGCAAGCATCCAGCAACTGACAACGATGATGGCATCCTGATTTTTCTTTAGCCGCCCTTTCTTTTTTCCACGAATGGTAAAACTCATCAAATATCCAATTAAAATTGCCACAATACCAGGAACAATAAAATATTTTGCTTCATGGATATCCTGTGGATAAAAAAACAGGATCAGCAAGGGAAGTAATGTGATTGTACCAATCAAAATCAGCAAGACGCCGATATAACCAAAAATTAGGGGAAATCCCGCAATTTCATTTTTATTTTGCATAGTATCATGACTCCTTGGCGAAATAGTGTAAAACATCATCCTGATTCTTGATTTCTGATAAAATCAACAGCTTATCATTGGCATATAACATGGTATCGCCATTTGGCACAAGCATATGTGTGTTTCGGATAATGCAACAGATAATCAAGTGTTCAGGGATATTTAAGTCTTTCAGCTTTTGATGCAACAGCGAGCTTTCATGAGGCAATAGAATTTCATTCAGCACAATGTGTTCACTTTCTAAGGAAAGAGAATTGATCAGGTTTTCAATCGTACTGGCCTGTTCAATGATTTTGGCAATCATATGGGTGGCAGATATCGCCGTATTTACACCCAGCTTTTTAAATATCGATACATTTTTAGGATTAGATACCGTCGCCACAGATTTTTTTACATGAAACTGTTTCTTTGCCATCTGACAGATAATCAGATTATCGGGATCATTTGGACGAAGAGCAATTAAAATATCAGCTTTTTCAATACCGGCTTCCTCTAATACATAAGCTTTACATGGGTTTCCAATAAAGACAGGAATATCATATTTAGAAGACAAATAGGCGCAATAGTCTTTATCATCATTGATAATGATCAATTCATGTTGTTTTTCTAACAGGGAGGCGATTAAAAAATCCGCTTTATTGCGGCCGCCTGCAATAACGATTTTCATATATTTTTATCCTCCACAGGCATATGGTTATTCAGTTTTAAAAACGCTGAAAGGCATAATCGTGTGGGATAGATTGCCTTAATACTTGTATCCTTCAACAGTTCTTCTTTACTTAGATCATATAAACGAACATATACATCTTGTATATGGTAAATGGTACTTGCGATTTCTCCAATCATGCAATTGATATTATCAGAATTGGTAGTCGCAATGAAAATATCACATTGATCGATACCACATTGTTCCAAAACATCCTGATCACAGGCATCACCTGTTACCTGAAAACCATCATAAGAATCAGGCAATCGTAAAAACGCCTGTTCATCGATATCCAGCATGGTAACATCATAACCTTCATGACTTAATTCACTTGCCAGTAAAGAACCAAACCGCCCGCATCCGGCGATAAAAACCTTTTTACTTTTTAGAAATTGAAACATATAAAGACCTTCCTTCTTATATCGCCTATATATTATCAGTAAAGGTATAAAGAAAGTGTAAACACATCCTGTATGATATAAAGATTGTGTTAAGATTTCCATAAAAAAACTGTAATCATACAGTTTTAGATAATATGAATGATGCGATGTTTATGATCATAGATATAGGTAACGCTGTCAAGAAAGCGATGTTCTTGATGATCGTAAAAACGAATATATAGAAAATCAGTAAAAACCTGTATCTGCATACCGACTTGATCCTTTTTGATACCATGTTCAACCTGATGAAAGGCAGGTACATTCACACACAGGATATCTTTGTTTAAATACAGGGCAGGCAGCGAATAGCTGTTATGTAAATGAGCAGATATATAGATAACATGATGATGCAGTAAAATCTTTTCCAGCTGGGCATTTTGATATCCAATATGCATATCCCTTCGTTCACTTCCAGGGTGGGTATTGGCAAGGGGATGATGGCATAATACAAACTTCCAGTTGTTTTTATCTTGATTCAGGGCATCCTGCAGCCATTCTAACTGATCTTTTTCAAAATACATATTATCCTTTTGCGGCTTCTGGGTATTCAATACATAAAAGGAACAACCCTTTAGTTCTTCTTTATAATATACCTCATGACGATAGACATAACGTTTACATGTAGGATCAATGCGCATGCTTTCATCATGATGGGCATGATATAGGTCATGATTGCCTAAAGCAATCAAATGATGAAATCCATAGGGATTCAATAAAGAAAAAAACGCACGAAACTGAAAAAAACAGGCGTTATTGGTAAGATCGCCTAGGCAAAAAAGATAATGGATATCCCGTTGTTTGATATCATCAAAAGCACGGCGCAGGGTTTTATCTTTGAAGCAGGATATCTGATGAATATCCGCAAGCATTTCAAAGGTGATGAATGGCTTTTCATTGGCGATTCGCTGATGATAAACTTCTTTTGGTGTTTTCATAAAATCATCCTTTCTATCCTCTAGTATGGATGTGATGGAAAAGATTATGAGAAAGGTAGAAAATTTCCTATTGTTAGGATAGAAAATTAAAGTAAAAAACGTGGTTTCGCTGTTTCTATCAGATAGGGTTTATGTTAAACTAAATGTGGAAAAGAAAGAAGGAATGAAGATGGATTACGCAAAAGAGAGTTTACGTTTACACTATGAATGGAAAGGCAAACTGGATATGACGCCAAAGATGAAATTAGAAAATAAAGATGATCTTTCTCTGGCTTATACACCAGGTGTTGCTGCACCATGTCTGGAAATCGAAAAGGATATTAATAAATCTTATGAATTAACTGGCAGAGGCAACAGCGTTGCGGTAGTAACAGATGGCACTGCAGTACTTGGACTTGGGGATATTGGTCCTGAAGCTGGTATGCCGGTTATGGAAGGAAAATGTGTATTGTTTAAGGAATTTGGCGGTGTCAATGCAATTCCTTTATGTATCAGAAGCAAAGATACAGATGAAATCGTAAAAACAGTATCCTTGCTGGCAGGAAGCTTTGGTGGTATCAACTTAGAAGATATCGCAGCTCCACGCTGCTTTGAAATTGAAGCAAAACTAAAAGAAATCTGTGATATTCCAGTATTCCATGATGATCAGCATGGTACTGCAATCGTTACAGCAGCAGCTTTATTAAATGCTGTAAAACTAACTGGTAAACAGATGGGTACATTGAAAATGGTAATCAATGGTGCTGGTTCTGCTGGTATTGCGATTGCGAAATTATTGATTAAGATGGGCTTTGGAGATGTTGTATTATGCGATAGCCGTGGTACCATCTATAAAGGCAGAGAAGGCATGAATGCAGATAAGACTGTAATGGCTGAAATTACAAATAAAGAAAATATCAAAGGAAGCCTTGCGGATGCAATGAAGGGCAGCGATGTATTTATCGGTGTTAGTGCACCTGGTATCGTAAGTGAAGAAATGGTTGCCAGCATGAATGAAAAATCAATCGTTCTTCCTATGGCAAATCCAGTTCCTGAAATTATGCCTGACTTAGCAAAAAAAGCTGGAGCATATATCGTTGGTACAGGACGTAGTGATTTCCCTAACCAGATCAATAATGTATTGGCATTCCCTGGTATCTTTAGAGGCGCATTAGATGTAAGAGCAAGTGATATCAATGAAGATATGAAGGTTGCGGCTGCAGAAGGTATCGCATCTTTGGTTAGTGATGAAGATTTAAGTGTGGATTATATCATTCCAAGTGCTTTAGATAAGAGTGTCGCAAAAGTAGTTGCGGAAAAAGTCGCAGAAGCTGCAAAGAAAAGCGGCGTCGCAAGAATTTAATAACAGATAGAAAAGCGATGATTTATCGCTTTTCTTATACAAAAAAAACGCTCGATTTGAGCGTTTTATTATACCATTTTTTCAGGTTTTACGATTTCATCAAATTTCTCAGCTGTCAACAGATTTAATTTCACAGCAGCTTCCTTTAATGAAATGTTTTCTTTAAATGCTGTTTTTGCACATTTTGCGGCATTCTCATAACCGATATATGGATTTAAACTAGTAACAAGCATCAAAGAATGTTCAACATAATACTGCATTTTTTCTTTATTTGCACTGATGCCGGATACACAATGAATGATAAAGGAATGGATACCATCACTTAATAAACGAACAGATTGTAAGAAGTTGTGAATACATACCGGCATAAATACATTTAATTCAAAATTACCTTGACTTGCGGCAATTCCAACCGCTGTATCATTTGCCATTACCTGTACAGCAACCATCGTCATAGATTCACATTGTGTTGGATTGACTTTTCCTGGCATAATAGAACTACCTGGTTCATTTTCAGGGATTTTTATTTCTCCCAAGCCACAACGTGGACCACTGCTTAACCAGCGTACATCATTGGCAATCTTCATCATATTTGCCGCAAGACCTTTTAAAGCACCATGGGCAAATACCAAATCATCTTTACTTGTTAAGGCATGGAATTTATTAGGATTTGTTTCAAACTTGCGTCCGGAAAGTTCACTAACAGCCTTAGCGACTTCTACATCAAAGCCTTTTGGGGTATTTAAACCAGTCCCCACAGCAGTACCTCCCAACGCTAGATGATGTAAACCATCAAGTGATGCGATAATCTGTTTACGACTGTTTTCAGCCATACCACGCCATCCACTAATTTCCTGGGAAAACTTAATGGGGGTAGCATCTTGCAGGTGGGTTCTTCCACTTTTGATGATTCCTTCATTTTCTTTTTCTAACTGTTGTAAAGTTTCAATAAAAGCATTCAGATTAGGTAATAATTTATCCTCGATTTCCATTGCGGCCGCAATATGCATTGCCGTAGGAAATGTATCATTACTACTTTGTGACATATTGACATGATCATTTGGATGTAACAGCTTGATACCGGCAATTTCATTTCCACGATTGGCGATTACTTCATTCACATTCATATTGGATTGTGTACCACTGCCAGTCTGCCATACACTTAATGGGAAATGATCATTTAACTTTCCATCTAAGATTTCTTCACAAACCGTCGTAATCAGACGACAGCGTTCATCATCTAATTTACCTAAGCGATTGTTTGTGATTGCGGCAGCTGATTTTAATATCGCAAAAGCACGAATGATTTCCATTGGAATCTTTTCTGTACTGATTTGAAAATTCTCAAAGCTTCTTTGTGTCTGGGCACCCCAGTATGCATCTACAGGAACAAGTACTTCACCCATAGAATCATGTTCTACTCTTTTTTCCATTCTTGATCTCTCCTTTGACGTTATCCTACAGTATCCATTTTAACAGAAAAAAGGGCATAAAAAAAGACGAATCCTTCCTAGCACTAGGATATAAAAAAATGAATGCAGCGTGCATTCATCAAAGATAGATATGAAGCAATAAAAAACAAAGGAAAATGATCGTATGAATACTGACACCAATAATTCCCATTACAAAACCTGCAATCGCAGTACCACAGGGATATAGATTTTTTGATTTCGCCCCTAATACAATGGCGATTATTCCACATAAGATGCTGCATACGGATATAAAACATCCCCATAACTGAAAAAAGATACCAATTGGAATCGCTACAGCACTAAAGGATACAGAAACAATACCCAATACCATAGAAGCAATCCCCATACCATTTTTTGGTCCCATGAAATCACCTGTATGTAGTTTGCTACATTCCTTTCAACGTGTGTAGTATAACAGAAAAAACATGAAAAAACAATGCAACCTTACACTTGTGTTAGGTAAATGTAAGCCTTACTTAAGGCATAAAACATAAGATAAGGGTATACTGTAGATAAGAAAGGAAGGATGAGCAGACATGAAAAAATCAACGATCTTATTATCTGTGACGGCATTGATCGCAGCCTATGCCTTAACACGAAAAAAACGTCACATTCGTTTATAAAAGGAAGTTGTATATGTCAACTTCCTTTTTACGTTATGCAATCTGATAATCGTTATCCAGAATATTTACTTGATCTAAACCAATCAGGAAATAGTGAGGATAGTGATATGTCAGATTCTTATTCACAAAACTTGTTGCTCCAATCAATGAGTTTACATCTTCGATAGACGTACGTTTCATCAAATCCGCAATATAATTGAAATCTGTTTTCATCTCTGCGTATTCTTTATCCGCAAATGTATAAATTTCTTTTTCAGGAATAAAGCCAGTTTTTCTGCTTAATGGCTTAATCACATTACGAGCATAAGATGGTGCACTTACTTCATAACCATTCATACTTAATGGTGTACCAATCTCAACGATTGCTTTAATAATTCTGGCTTTTTCAATCTTCTTGCCAAAAGAATCATCTTTTACATTGATCACAAATTTTCTGCCTTCCGCAAATTGGCGGATATGATATTCATTCTGAAAGAACAGATATACATGTCCATTTAAAACCTCCGCAAGTTCATCGCATACAGGTTCATAGCCAATCCATCCCCCGAAATCATTTACATCAGCAACTTCAATTCCATACATTACATGTTTCATAAGAATTGCTCCTTTCATTTCTTCTTTTATTATATACCAATTTTACGATAATTTACTATACAATGTAGAAGTTTTGCCTTTTTTTATCGTATAATAGAAGGAACAAAGCGAAAGGGGGATACAATATGGACCCAAAAAAGCGTTATTGTCCCTTCTGTGGCAGTAAAACCAATGATCATACATGTGAAATCTGTGGAAGAAATACCAGACCCATGGAAATGCTTGCGCACGAAAAGGAACTGGATTTAGTAAAAGATGATATCTGTATGGATCAACACGAGGAAAAGACAAGGCGTTCTACATCTTCTAAACGCCCTGCATTACACATGCATGAAGGGGAACATCCATACTACGAGGAAGTTAAAAAGAAGGAACCATTTCAATTAAATCCTGAAAACATCAAAAAAGGATTCACGCTTATTGTCGTTGCATTTATCATTATTGTGTCCATTGTGACGAGTTTGTTTGATAATTTCAATGAGGAAGAACCTGAATCTTATATATATTTTCAAGATTATGCAACCTATCATGATGAAGCACCTGAAAATTTAAAATGTGAAGTAAAACGAGAAGGTGCAGAAGATGTGATGGTAGTAAATAATGATAGTGATGAATTTCTTACCTATGAACTACGTAATGAAAAGGAGGAAATGATACGTTATATCTCCTATATGCAGCCACATTCTACACGTAAGGCATCTGCATATAATGAAAAAATAAACCAATGCAATATTGTATATGATTATTCTTATTCTTTGGATTATCATAAGCCAGATGTAGAATATCACATCGAAGAAACGGATGATGAAATCATCTATCAGTTAGATCAAAGCGTATCAGAAGAAGCATTACATGATATTTTACAATATACCCTGGCGGGATATGCGCAAGGGAATTATAGTGGACAAATGATATCTATAGAAATTTCTCAAACACAAGCATATCGTGTAAGTCTGGATATGGAGGAGCATCATATCTATGTTTATTTAGAAGCATTGGATGATTATCCTGAAATGGATGATTTTGATTTTGAGATGACAACGTATTAGGACTTTTATTCAAACCTGAAACGTGTTAGAATGAATATCGTAAAAAGGAGACGTTGATTTATGAAAAATACGATTCGTTTAAGTGAAGAAATTTCAAAGAATGTTTCTGCCAGAAAACATATTACTACCTCTATTGATTATTTTTGTGAAAGTGAAAAAGATGCCAAGACATTGACTGAAAATATTACTCGTGTATTGACAAAGAACTTAGGAGATACCAATCTGGCTAAGATCACATATGAATACTATCCAAGTGATAAGAAAGTGGAAGTCGTAATTATTGAACATGTGTAACAAAGGAAAGAGAACGATTTGTTCTCTTTTTTTCAGAAAGGAGCATATATGGATATTCGAAGAATCAAAGAAGAAGATTTAAATGAAGTATTGACGCTTTGTTTAGGCAATAAGGAATATTATGATTATCTTCATGAACAGCCTACCATAGAAAATCTAAAAGCTGATCTATCCGCAGTACCACCAGGAAAAACGGTAGATGATAAATATTTCATGGGGTTTTATGAAGAAAATCATCTTGTGGCAATATTGGATTTCATCTTAAGATATCCAAGTGATGATACGGCATATATCGGTTGGTTGATCGTTGATCAACAACAGCAGGGAAAGGGCATAGCTTCACAGATTGTGGAAATGATATGTGCACGTTCACAACAGGCAGGGTTTCAAAAGATAGAACTTGGATGTATCAAAGGATACGCACATGCGCAAAACTTTTGGAAGAAACATGGTTTTTTACCAAATGGGCGCAGTAAACAAATGAAGGATATCACCATACTTGTATTATCTAAAACATTAGAGTCTTAAAATCTATTATAAAAAAGTCATGCATATCGCATGACTTTATTCATTATTTTACAAGTACATTCTCAATTTCCACAACATACATCATATGGAAATCATTTTGTGGATAATTCTTTTCAATCAGATCTTTTTCAAGGAAACATTCCTTGTCTAAATATTGTGCATACAGCTTTTTACATTTTAATACGGTATTGGCTTCTGAGAAATACGCATAGCCATTTTCTTTAATCGTATGGAACCCGGCTTTTTCAATCTTATCTTCATCACGACCGCTTGCTTTACCAAAGTAAGCCAGCTCTTTACGATGGGATTCATCATAAAAAGATAATGTCAGATGTTCTTGTGCATCAATAAATTCCTTTGTATAACGCTGTGGGCGGATAAATACAAATGCCACTTTCTTATTCCAAAGGATACCAACACCACCCCATGAAGCTGTCATGGTATTGACACTTCCATCTTCTTTCATTGCTGTCACAAGCATCCATTCTTTGCCAATCATGGTAAAAGGATCGCCATGTAGTGCTTCTGGTGTACTAATATTAAATTCGCTCATAAAAAGACCTCTCTTTCGGTATCTATTATATGCGCGCTGACAAGAATTTACAAGTAATTGCAAATGGCTATTGGTTTCTTATTTCAAAGAATCGTGTTACACTATGTACAAGGAAGTGATAAGGATGAAATGTAAAGTAACATTTATATATCATAGTGGATATTTTGTGGAAATGGAAGATTGCTGTTTGTTGTTTGATTATTATAAAGGAAAGCTTCCCAATTATGACCATCGCAAGCCATTATATATTTTTGTATCACACGCACATGAAGATCATTATCAGAAAAAAATATTTACGTTTATGAAAACATATCATAACGTGACCTGTATTTTACCAGATGATATCAATACCAATGAAAATGTATGCCATATGCATGCTTCTCAGATCTTGCATCTTAATGGATTGCGTATAGAGAGTTTTCCTTCCAGTGATGAAGGCTTGGCATATCTTGTGGAAGTGAATGGAAAAAGCATTTATCACGCCGGAGATTTAAACTGGTGGCATTGGCAGGATGAGAATAGCGATGCTGAAAATGAAGAAGCCAAAGCATTGTTTTATCATGGTATAGAAAAATTAAAGCATCGTCATATCGATATTGCCTTTCTGGTACTAGATCCAAGACAGGAAGAACAGTTCTATTATGGTATGGATGCCTATCTGCATGAAATGGATATCGATTATGTATTTCCAATGCATATGTGGAAGAATTATAAAATAGTTGAAAAAATGAAAAGGCTTACGCAAAGTGCAGGGTATCGTGATAAAATTATGGATGTCAAAGAAGAAAATCAACAATTTACTATAGAAGTTTAACACAAAGTGTGTTATATTTTTCATAGAGCAATGAAAGAAGAAGGGAATATAGAATTATGGAAATTAAGGATGTAGTGAAAAAAGTATTAGATGATTATCAGAGAATTACAGGGTTGAGAAGTTATATTGTATACGATAATACAGAGATACAAAGTGCTTCTGAAAAGAATTATTTCTGTAAATGTTTAAAGTTGAGCACAAAGGCATTGGAGAAATGTGAAGAGTGTACAAAAGAAACATATGATAACGCAAGAGAAATCGATAAAGAATGTATCTACTCCTGTCATGCAGGATTGATCAAATGGGCAGTACCTGTTCATTATCATGATTTCCACTGTGTCATCGTATCGGAAGGAATCTTAGCAAGAAAGCAATGGGAAGAAGCTGACATTTGGGCAGATTATCTGAGTAAAGAGTATCATATCAACCGTGATATGATTTATGAAAACTATAGAAAAAACAAGACAATGAATGAAAATCAAATGACTTCCAGTATTCAGTTGTTGAAAGATTTACTACGTTATCATTTAGATGCGTGGGAAGATGTTAGTGAAGCATAAAGCCGATGATTTATCGGCTTTTTTTTGGAGGGAAAATGGAAAAAATCAAGCAAAGTGCTATGGATATTGATCAAAATGAACGAGATCATGCAAAAGATGTTTTACTGCCAAAAGATATATAGAAATAATCAAATGAATGGAATTCTATAAAGAATTCCCATATAATAAGGGTAGGAGGTGTTAGATATGGAAAACATCACAAATCCTTATCTGCTGGCAGCCATAGGAACAGGTTTTACATTTTTGATGACAACCCTTGGGGCAGCAACGATTTTTCTATTCAAAAAAGAAATGAAACAAAGCTGGCAATCCATATTTTTGGGCTTTGCGGCTGGTGTAATGATAGCGGCAAGTGTATGGAGTTTATTGATTCCATCAATGGAACAGGCAAAAGATTTAGGCATGATTGAGTGGTTACCGGCAGGGGCTGGTTTTATACTAGGTGCAGTATTTTTAAATGTGCTGGATAAGATACTTCCTCATCTACATCCGGGTAGTGAGGAGCCAGAGGGGCCTTCCTCCAGCTTGAAAAGAACATCTATGCTGGTAATTGCGGTTACTTTGCATAATATTCCAGAAGGAATGGCTGTTGGATTAGCTTTTGCGATGAGCACAACGGCAAGTGGTTCTATATCACTTGCTGCAGCTGTGGCACTGGCCCTTGGTATCGGGCTTCAGAATTTTCCAGAAGGAGCGGCAGTATCCCTGCCACTTCAAAAAGAAGGCTGTAGTAAAGGAAAAGCATTTCTTTATGGCTCTTTATCAGGTATTGTGGAACCCATTGCTGGTATTGCGGTTGTGGCAATCACAGGCAGTGCTACGATTGTCATGCCATGGTTACTAGCTTTTGCGGCAGGAGCCATGGTGTATGTTGTGGTTGAGGAGCTAATTCCAGAAGCGCATTTTTCAGATCATGGACATGCGGCAACGTTTGGATTTATGGCAGGATTTTTGATTATGATGATCATGGATGTTGCGCTTGGATAATTGAAATGAAGGAATAAATCGATGATTTGCTTCTTTTTTTTCGTTTTTTTACGAAAATGCATGAAATTTTCATAAAATGTGATAAAATAAGAATAAGTAAAACGCTTACAAAGGTAAAGGAGGGTTCTATGGAAGAATTTTTAAAATATACAAAACAAAAAGCTGTAAAAGGAAAAGCATCTGCACAGGATATTTATCGTATCTTAGTGAAAGAATGTAAAAAACGTATGGAAAAAACACCATATGTTGAAGGTGATAAAAAGCTGTATTATATCTCCGCAGAATTTTTATTAGGTAAAATGTTATCCAGTAACCTGATTAATCTGGGAATCTATGATGAGGCAGTTGCCTTTGTGGAAAAAATGGGATATACGATGGCTGAAATTCAAGATGTAGAAAAAGAGCCATCGTTAGGAAATGGCGGTCTAGGAAGACTTGCTGCATGCTTCCTTGACTCTATCGCATCTTTAAATTTATGTGGTGATGGAATAGGTTTATTCTATCATTTTGGTTTGTTTGAGCAGAAGTTTGTGAATCATAAACAAATGGAATTGCCAAATGTCTGGATAGAAGAACCATCCTGGTTCACAAAGAAAGATACGGACATTCAGGTATCATTTCCTCATATGACGTTAAAGGCTGTTCAATATGATATGGATGTGATTGGATATCATGGAAAGAAAAATACGTTACATCTATTCGATGTAGAAAGTGTGGATGAATCAATTGTCAAAGATGGAATCAGCTTTGATAAAACCGCCATTGATAAGAATCTGACATTGTTTCTTTATCCGGATGACAGCGATGATGATGGAAGATTATTGCGTATCTATCAACAGTACTTCATGGTTTCCTGTGGAGCGCAGATGATTTTAGCAGATTGTAAGAAAAAAGGATATCCTTTGGATAAACTATATGAACATGTAGTGATTCAAATCAATGATACTCATCCAACGATGGTAATTTTAGAGTTGATTCGCTTACTACGTGAGGAAGGCATGAGTTTAAAGAAAGCATGTGCTATCGTTGAAAAGAGTTGTGCATATACCAACCATACCATCTTGGCAGAAGCTTTGGAAACTTGGCCAATGGCTTATCTGAAAACCGTTGTACCGCAGTTAGTTGAAATTATCGAAGCATTGGATTTAGCGGCAGCCCAAAGAAGTGATCTGCCATCCCTTGCGATTATCGGAGAGGATGAACGTGTGCATATGGCACATATTGACATTCATTTCGGAAAAAGCATCAATGGTGTCGCAAAGCTTCATACGGAAATATTGAAAGAAAGCGAGCTGCATGATTTTTATAACTTGTATCCTGAGAAGTTTAACAATAAAACCAATGGCATTACATTTCGCCGATGGTTATATTCCTGCAATCCACAATTAACACATCAGATTGAAAAATGGATTGGAAAAGACTTCTATGAAGATGCATCGAAGTTAACAGAGTTAAGCAAACTTAAGAATGATGAAGAAGCATTACAGACATTGTTAGATATCAAACAAATAAAGAAACAGGAATGGGTAGAGCATATCTATCGCAAACAGGGAATTGTTATCAATCCTGATTCTATCTTTGATACTCAGGTTAAACGTCTGCATGAATATAAACGCCAACAGATGAATGCACTTTATATCATCTATAAATATCTGAAAGTAAAAGCGGGAGAAAAGCCAGTAAGACCGATTACATTTATCTTCGGTGCTAAAGCGGCACCTGCTTATACGATTGCAAAAGACATTATTCATGTCTTATTGTGTCTACAGGATATTATCGCAAATGATGAAGAGGTATCTCCATATCTACAAATTTGTTTCATTGAAAACTACAATGTCAGTGAAGCAGAAAAAGTAATTCCTGCAAGTGATATCAGTGAACAGATTTCCCTTGCCAGTAAAGAAGCAAGTGGCACCGGCAATATGAAATTCATGTTGAATGGTGCACTTACGCTAGGTACCCGGGATGGTGCCAATGTGGAAATTGCACAGCTGGCTGGTGAAGAAAACTGTACAATGTTTGGAAAGAGCAGTGATGAAGTTATCGAACATTATGCAAAACAGGATTACTGTAGTAAAGACTTCTATGAACAGGATGAATTGATTCATACTCTGGTAGATTTCCTGATTGGTGAGGAAATGACTTCTATCGGAGATGAAACAAGTTTATCACGTTTCTATCATGAATTATTAAACAAAGACTGGTTCATGACATTGTTGGATTTAAGGGAATATATCGATGTGAAAGAACACATGCTGGAAGCATACGAGGATCGTCATGCATGGAGTGTAAAGATGTTGGAAAACATCGCTCACAGTGGCTTCTTCAGCAGTGATCGTACCATTGAAGACTACAACAGAGAAATCTGGAAATTATCTTAAGGAGGGCATTAAATGAAAAGACAAGCCGGCATTTTAATGCCGATATCTTCGTTACCTTCGAATCAGGGAATAGGGGATTTTGGAAAGCATTGTTATCGTATCATAGATGCGATGAGTAAGCAGCATGTACACATCTGGCAGATTTTACCGTTAAATCCTATGGGATATGGCAATTCACCCTACCAGCCATTTTCATCATTTGCCGGTGATGAAATTTATATCAGCGTAGATACATTAGCTGATTATGGACTTTTGAAACAAAGCTCAATTCGTAACTATAACAAGTTTTGTGAGTATGTAGATTACGAAGGCGTACGTCAGTTTAAGCTTCCTTATCTGAAGAAAGCCTATAAGACATTCAAAAAGTATTATCAGGAATTTGAAGAAGAATATCAGGCGTTCTGTGACAGTGCACATTGGTTATATAACTATGCTGTATTTATCACATTAAAGAAACAGAATGATATGAAAAACTGGCTGGAATGGCCAATGGAACAACGTAACTGGATCAAGGATCACGCATATTCCTTAAAACATCTGGACGATGATATCCGTTATGAAATGTTCTTACAGTTTATCTTTTTCAAACAATGGAATGATGTAAAAGAATATGCCAATGCACATGATATTGAAATTATGGGAGATATGCCGTTTTATGTAGGTTTTGACAGTGCTGATGTATGGGAAAACCAACAGGATTTCTTATTGGATGGGGACGCAAGACCAACAGTTGTGGCAGGTGTTCCACCTGATTATTTCTCTAAAACAGGGCAGTTATGGGGAAACCCGATTTATAACTGGCGGCAAATGAAGAAAGAAAACTATGATTTCTGGATGAAGCGACTAGCATGGAATGATCAGTATTTTGATATCATCCGTCTGGATCACTTCCGTGCATTTGATACCTATTGGGTAATACCAGCACAAAGCACTACTGCCATCAACGGAGAATGGGAATTGGGTCCAGCTTATGATTTCTTCGATAAAATGTTTGAAAAACTGCCAACTATTCGTATCGTGGTAGAAGATTTAGGCGAATTAAGAAAACAGGTTGGTAAATTACGTGATCATTATCAGTTAACGGGTATGAATGTCGCAGAATTTGAAATGGAAGTCAAATTATTAAAACGACCAAGAAAAGAGAATGTGATTTTGTATTCCACAACGCATGACAATGATACATTAGAAGGCTATTATCTAGACTTGGAAGCAAATAAAAAAATCGCCCTTCGACGATTCTTCCATAATTGTGGATATGATAATCGTACCTTCCATGAGCTTGTCATCCGTTATTGTATGGATTCCAAAGCAGATATCACCATCATTCCAGCATGGGATATTCTGGGACTGAAAAAAGAAGGCCGTATGAATACGCCGGGAACCATTGGTTCTCCTAACTGGGAATGGAAAGTAAAGAATCTAAAAGAATTCTATGCCTTGCTGCCACAGATTGGAGAATGGATCACAGCATCTAACAGAACATAAAAGAGGATAAGACTTGTTTGTCTTATCCCTTTCTTTTTAGTTTGTAAAAGCTGTTTTTTCAGTTGTATTATCGCTTACTTCTAATAAGGTAACAGATACGGTTTGTTCCTTATTATCACGTTCGATTTTTATTTTAATAGTATCTCCGGCTTTGTGAGAACTAATGACAGATTTTACATCAGATACTTCTTTTATTTCTTTGCCATCTACTTCAAGGATACGATCTCCACGTTTTAAACCAGCTTTATCAGCGGCTTTTCCACTTTGTACCTGTACGATATACACAGCAGTGGAGGAATTGTTTTCTTCAAATGGATTTTGATTTTGTGCTTGATATTCTTGTAAGCTGACACCAAGTTCAGCACGACCTTCAACTTTGCCGTTTTCAATCAAAGAAGTAATGACTGGTTTCGCAATATCAATTGGAATCGCAAAACCCAAACCTTCTATATTGCTGCCACTTGATTTTGCATTGACGATTCCAATCAATTGTCCCTGATCGTTAAATAATCCACCACCTGAATTACCTGGGTTGATTGCGGCATTTGTTTGTAGCAAGTGCATAGATTCCCCATCAATTGTAATCTCACGATCCAATGCGGAAATGATACCATTGGTTACAGTACCACCTAATTCACCAAGTGGATTACCAATAGCGATTGCTGCATCTCCAACCTGCAGGTTTTTACTAGTGCCAAGGACTACAGGCGTTAAATCAGTAGCTTCGATTTTGATAACAGCCAGATCGGTTGTAGAATCAGTTCCTACAAGCTTGGCATTATATTCTTTGCCATCTTTGGTTTTTACGGTTACTTTATTTGCTCCATCAATTACGTGATTATTTGTCACAATATAGCCATCTTTACTTAAAATGACACCACTACCTGCGCCAGATGAGATTGCCTGTTGGAAGAATTCGTTTGTTTTAATTGATTCTGTTCGGATTTCCACGACACTGTTCATTGTTTCGTTCGCAACATCTTTTACAGACATTGAGGAAGTATTGGCAGTATTTTTATCAGAATTATTTGTGCTTGTATTTTGATATAATACTGTTTTATTAGCACCTGTCATTTCATTGGCTAAATACGTGCCGCCAAAGCCACCGACACCTGCTAATAAGAAACAGCCGGTGAATGTAAGAGCATTTTTATGCTTCTTGATAAAAGAAGTTTTCATCTTTGGTGCTGTTGTAGAATCCTGTTGTGGTGTTTCTATATGTGGTCCATCGGATGAAGTTTCTTCTGTTTCAACATGCTCCTTAGAAGATGCAGTTTCTTCTTCATTTGAAGAAATGGTTTCTTCCATTTCCTTTTGTGTGTTTTCACTTTCCTGTACTGGCTCCTGATTGTCCATGTTTTCATTATTTCTTTCTACTTCATTGTGATCTACGTTGTTATTTTCCATATTGATGACCTCCATTTGTTATCTTTTACGTCTATAAGTATATGAAAAAAATATAGCAAAAAAATTTAAATAATATGTGAAAATATTTTCTTTTTTCTGATAAAATAATAAAAATATGTGAAAAATTAGAAGAAAATACCGAAAAAAACAACAAAACCAGCAAAATAATGCTTTGAAGTGTTAAATATAAGGGGGCTTCGTGTTATAATAGGTGTGTATTTTTAGCGACGAGTATATTCACAAGAAAAAAAGAAATGTGGAGGATGATAAAATGCCAAAAACTAGTAAGAAAGCAAAACCAACTGTAAAGGCTGAAAAAGCTAAGACAAAAGGTGTAGAAAAGAAAACAGCAAAAGTTGTAGAAGAAGTGAAAACAGTAGCTGCTGCAAAGGAAGAAACAAAGAAAATCACAGCTGCTAAAGAACCTGAAAAGATCACAACAGCAAAAGAACCTGAAAAAATTACAGCAGCGAAAGAACCTGAAAAAATCACTGCAGCAAAAGAACCAGAAAAAATTGAAGAGAAGAAAGTAGAAAAAATTGAAACAAAAGAAGCTGTAAAAGAAGCAAAACCAGCTAAAAAGACAACAAAGAAAGCAACAGCAAAAAAAGAATCAGCAAAGAAAGAAGCGAAAACGCCTGCGAAGAAAACAACCAAGAAAACAGTTGCCGCAGAAGAAAAAACTCCAACAGCTGTAAAAGAAGAAAAGAAACCAGCAGCTAAAAAACAAACTGCAAAGAAAACAACAAAGAAAGCAAGTGCTAAAGCAAGCCATGTCAAAGAATATGAAGCATATTCTTTAGATGATTGTATCGCTAAGATGCAGACAATGGGTGTGCAATACGATTATAACGATTATACAAGAATTCTGTTAGATGAAGCAGATGATAAAGTAACAGCAAAAAATATTATTGAAGGTAACGGTATCAAAGAAAAAGGATTCACATTTGAAAAAGATGGATGTGATGAAGAACTTGTTTTAGTGGTACTGAATAAGGTAAAAGAAACCATGGATATTAAAGCAGCTGATTTCAAAGAAATCAAAAAAGATGTAAAAGCATCTATGAAAGCTGAACTTGGTGAAGATGCAGAAGCAAATGCTTCAGAATATCTGAAAGAATTTAAGCTTTGTGAAAAAATCTTGATGCTTGGACAGAGAAAAAATATTATATCTTCTGAAGAAGTAAGTAAATTATTAGATGTTGATGTCGATGCATTCATCGAACACTTCTTTAACTTCGCTTATGGCATCCTACCTGGCTGGCAGTATGATGATGTGAAATTCTATGAAGATTTCGCATATGCAGTATTATCTCAATACACTGATTTATATACAAAATATCAGTTGCGTGTACTAATCGATGTTGCAGATTTATACATCAAACACGGTGATTTCCAGCATGGTGATGTATGCTATGGCTATATCTTAAGAGATAACCAGATCAAAGATTATATTTACTATCGTTTTGCTCATGTATATGAAGATATTGACTTCAACAAAGCAAAAGCGCTGGCTTATGAATCTTTACAGTTCGTTGATGGTAGATATACTTACTATCAGAACATTATGGATATCATCAATAAATAAAACAAGTGATATAAGAGGAGTGATAAAAAATTGCTCCTCTTATCTTATGTAAAGAGGAATGTATATGAAAAAGATGTTGATCACATTATGCACATTGCTGTGCCTATGTACGGCATGCAGCTCGCAGCCTGAAAAACAGGAGGAAGTGCAACATGAACAGCCAAAAGCAGAGAAACGTGAAGTATCTTTGACTTTTACCGGTGATATATTAATAGAAGATCCTTTATATGTTTGGATGAGTGATTATCAAACAAAGGATACCTATTCATTTAAAAATTATTTTGATAAAATCAAGCCTTTGTTAGATGGAGATGTATGTATTGGTAATCAGGAGGTTCCCATTGCTGGCAGAGAATATGGTATTACAGGTATTAATTTTATGTTTAATGCACCAGAAGAAATCGCACCACAGTTATCCAAACTCGGCTTTGATGTTTTGACATTCGCAAATAACCATAGCTTTGATCGTGGATTTGTCGGGATTGAAAAAACAATTGATGCATTAAATAATGCCGGAATCAAAACGACGGGAGCGTTTAAAGAAGAGCATCATGAACCTTTGATCATTGAAAAAAACGGTATCCGTATCGCAATACTGGCATATACCTATGACACCAATCAATGGATTGATGAAAATCATAAATATGCGGTTAATAAATTTCTAAATGCCAATCATGAATTTGATGAAGAACATCAGGCGATGATCAAAGCAGATGTAGAAAAAGCCAAAGCAGTCAGTGATGTGACGATTGCAGCAATGCATTGGGGTACAGAATTTACATATCAAATATCAAAAACACAACAGCAGGCAGCGCAGTTTTTAAATGATTGTGGTGTAGATATCATTGTTGGAAATCATCCACATACGTTACAGGGAGTAGATACACTTACCAATAAAGAAGGAAAAGAAACGTTTGTAATGTATTCTTTAGGAAATCTGGTGTCCTCAGCTGCTGCAGTATCAAGAGCGAGTGAACAATTTCAAAATATGTATGAAGTAGGAGGCATTGTTCATCTTGATGTGGTATTTGATCCAAATACGAAGCAGGTGGAAATCAAAAACCAGAAATTGCATGCTATTGTGAATCATTTTACATATGGATATGATCAATATGAACTGATTCCTTTTAAGGATTATAATGAAGAACTTGCCGCACAACATTATCAGCGAGCATGCAGTATGTATTTTACCTATGATTATCTCAAACAAAATCTGGCTTCTTTATTTGATGGGAAAATTGATTGGGAATAAGGATATTAAAATGAAGCTTTTCGGCTTCATTTTTTTGAAGTAGAAAAATATTGTTATACTAAGTATGGTTAAATTTTACTTTTTTCATTTTTTTCTTGACGAGTAACTTAGTTTTTGGTATACTATCAGAGCAGTAAAGATGGCGCGTTGGAGAAACGGTTAACTCACATGCCTTTCACGCATGCACTCACGGGTTCGAATCCCGTACGCGTCACCATTTAATAAATTATAGGACAATTCATTAAGAATTGTCCTTTTTTTCGTACGGGATGGGTAAAACGGTATCTTTCTTATAATATACAGTTGATTTATAATATTATACGTCGTATAATATTGTTGAAGAAAGGTGATACAATGATATTTCAATTAGGATCAGCATTGTTGGATGCCTGTGTTTTGGCAATCCTGCATAAAGAAGATACATATGGATATAAACTCACACAGGAAGTCAAAGAAATTGTGAACGTCAGTGAATCTACATTATATCCGGTATTAAGAAGGCTTACCAAAGATGGATATCTGTGTACTTATGATAAAGAATATATGGGTAGAAATCGCAGATATTATCAATTAACAGAAGATGGAAAAATGAAGTATGAAGAGTATGTGATAGAGTGGGATGATTTTTCCACAAAGATTGATGGAATATTACAGGGAGGTAAGGATGATGGAGAAAATGGATAAGGAAACATATATCAGGATTTTAAGACGAAAGTTAAATGGATTAAATGAAGAAGATATAGAAGATGCAATTGATTATGTCAGTGAGTATTTCGATGAGGCCGGAGAAGAAAATCTTTCTTCCGTTTTACAAGAATTAGGTTCACCTTCAAAATTTGCGGCAACCATAAAAGCAAACAGCGCCACAAGAGATTTTAATACAACAGAAAATAAGTCACATGTACAAGCGAACGCTTCAAATTTAAAGAAAATTGTGACAATCTGTCTTGGCATTTGTGCATTGCCTATTGCCTTGCCACTAGTATTATTGCTGTTTGCATTTGTATTAGTATTTTTCTGTTTGATGATTGCATTTGCGCTGGCAGCTATAGCTGGCTTTATGGCTTGTCTTTTAGGAGGCATACCATTATTGATTCATTCTTTCTTTTTCATTGGAGAATCAGGAAACGCTTTGTTGAATGCAGGCGCAGGTTTCATGAGCATTGGAATAGGCTTATTATTGATGATGGGATGTATCAAGCTGGTGCGCATGATGATTCCTGCATTTACTGGCTTTATTACACGTTTATACACAAAACTGAAAGGAGAAAATTCCTATGAAAAAGAATAAAACAAAAATAATTATAACGATTGCGATAATCTGTGTCATCATTGGTTCTGTATTGTTAGGCGCAGGACTTGCGATGGGTGGAGATATCCAAACACTGCATATTGGGAAAGATAATACAAGCTGGTGGCCATTTGAAGGCTCTTTAGGCATTAATGTGTTGGAAGAAAATGAATATACAGATAATAGTCGTAATACATGGGAAATGCCATTAAATAAAGATACACAGCTAAGTATTGAGATGGATTTAGGCGATATCAGAATCAAAGAAGGCAATGAATCAAAGATTAAGTTTTACAACATCAAAGAAAGTGAAGTCACAACAAAACTTGATGGGAATGAAAAAGAAATAAAAATCAGGCGTCCGGGTATCCATCATAATGTGAAAAATGCACGTATGGAAATCACTTTGAGAAAAGATGCAGTATACAATCTAGAAGTGGATAATAAACTAGGGGATATCAATATCAATGATTTGAATTTTAGAAAGTTGGATATTGAAGCGAATATGGGAGATATCACATTACAGGATATTCACAGTAAACAGACAGATGTAAACAATGATTGTGGAGATATCAAAATGTTTGGGGTATATGAAGGAGAAACTTCCGTAGAAAACAAACTAGGGGATATCAAAATGGAAATTACTGGTAATAAGAACACGTTTGATTTTGATATAGAAAACAAATTAGGCGATACGCTGATACAAGATCAAAACTATGAATTTAAGAGTAAGATCAAAGAAAAGCATGGCAATGCCAATCGTTTAGAAATTGATTGCCACTTAGGTGACATCAAGGTACATTTTAGGTAAACATAATGAAAGATGCGGCGATAGAAAGATGTAAACAAGAGTTTGAGAATACTTCACAAAAGGATATCCTATTTCCTAAAGCAAAATATACAGAGCGTATGAAAAACATGCGCTTTGTGAATACGCTAAAGAAATGTGATCGATCACAGATACTTGATAAGCTTCAAAAAAAGAATGCGATATTTGATTTATCATGGATGAAGGAAGAAGAAGCAGAAAGTTTTCAAGTGTTAAGCGAGCAGTTTGTGAAAGATGCACGGGCATTTGATGAAACATTAAAAGATGAAGATATTTTTCAGGCTTTGCGAAATATTTGGATTATCTGGATGTTGGAGTTATTGTTTCAAATGCCACTTGTATATCATGAAGCCATGTTTGCGTATAGTATGTTGTATCCTTATTCAGATAATCTATTGGATGATACAACATGCAGTAAGGAAGAAAAAAGACAGTTTAATCAATGGTTTAGCGAGCGTCTGCATGGTAATCATGAACCAAGCCAACAGCCTTTGCGTATGAAGATTGATAAACTTGTGCAAATGATAGAAGCACACTTTCCAAGAGTCACATTTTCCAATGTATATGAAGGTTTGTATATGATACAAAATGCACAGATTGCATCGGTTCAACAAAGTGAGCATTTAGATCTGTCAAGAATATATGATATCTCAGTTGATAAAGGTGGTACATCTGTAATTGCGGATGGTTATTTGATTAATGGAGAGATGTCAAAGGAACAGTTTCAGTTCTGTGTTGATTTTGGCTTTGCTTTACAGATCGTTGATGATATTCAAGATCAAATGGAAGATGGAGCATGTGGTCATCATACACTTGCGACCATGTGTAAAACAAAAGCACAGCGTGCGTCATTATTTCAAAAATGCTGGCATTTCTTTGATCATTTACTGGAAGGTTTTCCATGTGCTCGTCATGAAGTCAAAGATTTTGTGAAAGACAGCTGCCATGAATTGCTGGCACAATGTGTCCTTCAACAAAAACAGTTGTATCCTAAGCGATTAGTAGAAGATATCATGGAGGCATTGCCACTTGAAAGTGATGATATAGAATCCTTATCTAAAGAGATGAAAGAAAAAATGGAACAGGCAGTTGTTACACTGTAGTTCCATTTTTTTATAATTTATTTTCCAATGTATTTGAAACGCGGTACGATTTTACCATCCACTTCTACATCTTTCAAGAACATATCAAGTGGGCGAATCCATACTTCACCATTACCATATAATTGTCGATAAACAACATAAGATTCTAAGGTTTCACTATGTTTTGCGACATAAAGCACAGTATAATGTTTACCTTTAAAATGTTCATAGACACCAGGTGTAATTGGCATATCGATCACAGGCAGTACTATTGCCTGTTCTTCTTTGGTTTCTGGTAATGGCATGACTTCCTGTTCAGGTGCTTCTTCTTTTATAATTTTTTTAGGCATCTTCTTCACTACGCCTTTTTCATTATCTGCGCATGGAATCAGGATATATGCAGATTTTGGCTCCATATCCAATTCGATATGATTATCTTTTGCCAGATAGACTACATCTTTACACATGTCTTTATATGCAAATGCCGCACATGGAAGCTCCATCGTGAAGGTATCATCACTGACATTAAATGCCACAACCACATGTGTTTTTTCATCCTTTCGCATAAATGCAAATTGCTCATTGCGTACAACCAGTTGTTCATAAGCACCATAGCGTAACGCAGAAAGTTCTCCATATATCTTTCCCAACATGGCAATATGTTCACATAGTTCTTCATCATAAGAAGGATCTTCTAAAGGAAGGCAAGGGCGGATATCGGCATCACTGCCATCATGCTTTGTGCCCTTTACTGCCCATTCACTGCCATAATAAATACTTGGAATACCTGGCATGGTATATAACATAGTATAAACATTTTTTAAGTCATTTGAATCTTTCAGAGTACTTGCTAGACGGTTTACATCATGATTGTCTACGAAATTATACAGATTCAGATTACGATAGATTCCACCATTTCCAAACTGACGATTCAAGGAATATGCGATTTCAAAGTAATTTTTCTCATTATGGGAAGAATATAATCCTTTGTAGCACTCATAATTTGTCACACTGTCCAACATTTCATCATTTGCCCAGCGATTATAATCACCATGAATGATTTCTCCCATCAACCAGAAATCAGGAGCTTTTTCTTTACAGAACTGTTTTAAGCGGCGAAAGAAATCCTGATCGATACAATCCGCAGCATCTAAACGTAAACCATCAATATGAAATTCATCCATCCACATGGCTATGCTTTCCAACAGATAAGATACCACTTCTTCATTTCTTAAATTCAATTTTACAAGATTGTAATGTCCTTCCCATGCATCATATGTGAAAGGATCACCACAGGGGCTTTGTCCATAGAAGTTTAAATTATGAAACCAGCTGCAATAGCAGGAAGCCTGTCCTTTTTCTATAACATCTAAAAATGCCCAGAATCTTCTTCCTACATGATTGAATACGCCATCTAATACAATACGTATACCTGCCTCATGCAAGGCATCACAAACCTCTTTAAAATCTTCATTAGTGCCTAAGCGATGATCAATCATACGATAATCACTTGTATCATATCCATGCTCATAGCTTTCAAATACAGGCCCTAAATATACAGCGTTGATATGCATGTCCACTAGATGTGGAATCCACTCTTTCAGCTTTAAAATACGATGATTGATGCTTTCCTGATGATATTGTTCACAACCACAGAATCCTAGGGGATAAATATGATAGAACACAGCATCCTTTGTCCAGTTATTCATTTGATTCACCTCGGTATTAGTATACCATGAATTACGCTTTCATGAGCAAAATAAGTAAAAAAAACACGGTGTTTTATTTTTACACCGTGTCTATTTTTTATTCAATTGCGATGACTTTCTTTTCTTCCACCGCTTTTTGATCAACCTTAGGTAAAGTGATTTTTAATTCACCATTACAAAAGCTTGCTTTAATATCACTTTGTTTAACACCTTCACCAACATAGAAGTTACGTGAACAGCTGCCAGAGAAACGTTCCTGGCGAATGATATTGCCTTCTTTATCTTTTTCCTCACTGTTGGCATCACGTTTTGCGTGAATACTCAGATAACCATTCTTTAATTCCATCTGAATATCCTCTTTTTTAAATCCAGGCAGTTCCATATCTAACAGATAACAACCATCTTGTTCCTTGATATCCGTTTTCATATAGCTGCTTGATTTAGAAAAGAATGGATCATAAAACAGTTCATCAAACGTGTCATTAAATAATTCTGGTAGAAATTTCATAACGATCGCCTCACTTTGATATTAAGAATGAAAAGCCTACCAATTCATTCGTTTAATCGATTGGAATAAAGCGTTTTTCTTCAACTTTCTTTGGAGCTTCCTTTGGAACGATTACTTTTAATTCACCATTGCCAAAGCTTGCTTTGATATCTTCATGTGTGATATCTTCACCAACATAGAAGCTTCTTGTACAAGTACCAGAGAAACGTTCCTGACGAATAATATTGCCTTCATCATCCTTGTCTTCTTTGTTTGTGTTACGGCTGGCATTGATTGTCAGATAACCTTCTTTTAATTCCATCTGAATATCTTCTTTCTTGAATCCAGGTAATTCCATATCCAGAATAAAGTTACCATCTTTTTCACGAATGTCAGTTTTCATCATGTTGTGATCATGCATCATATCATCAAATGCATCATTAAATAAACCAGGGAATAATCTCATCATAATTGCCTCCTTTTATCTATCATTCAATTGGAATGAATGTTGTTTCTTCTACTTTTTTCACAGGTTCTTTTGGTACTGTGATCTTTAATTCACCATTTTCATAAGCTGCCTTGATATCTTCTGGGCGAATGCCTTCGCCAATATAGAAACTTCTTGAACAGCTTCCAGAGAAACGTTCCTGACGAATGATTTGACCAGCTTCATTACGTTCTTCCTCGTTGTTTAAACGCGTAGCCTGAATTGTCAAATATCCATCCTTTAAATCCATATGAATATTTTCTTTCTTGTATCCTGGCAATTCGATATCCAACAGGTAATTGCCATCTTTTTCTTTAATATCACATTTCATATTGTGTACATCATGAAACATGTCATCAAAGCCTTCATTGAATAATCCAGGTAGAAATCTCATCATCATAATAACCGCCTCTTTTTATTTTTATCATGACTACCTGTAAAGCTCTTATCAACTTTACGCCTATATTATAACGCAAAAATTAGCACTGTCAAGAGGTGAGTGCTAATATTTTTGTTATTTTTTTGCAAACCCTTTAAAATCAATGGTTTGCAGTATCTTATTTCTTTTGAAATTGTGATTTTTTCTGTTTTGACACCAATTTGACACCAATTTTTCTTTTTGTGGTGTCAAGCATTTAACACCATACTATCTAGTCTTGCAATCTCATTTTCAATCCTTGTCAGCTCTCCAATATGATTGTACACTTCCATTGTTACATCTATATGAGCGTGTCCCATAATATATTGAAGAACTTTTACGTCCATACGGCACTCTGCCATTCTGGTACAAGCTGTGTGACGCATTACATGAGCTGAAAACTTTGGTAACAGTTCTGCTTTCCTATGCTCTTTTTTTGCTCTCTCTACTTCGGTTTTGTTATATGCGTCTACAATGTTATATAAAACACTATTTACGCCATTCGGCATAAGCGGTCTGCCCGATTTCGCTGTAAAGACAAACCCCGAATACCCGTCCACCTCAATGCTCTTATCCTTTGCAAGCATGAAATTGATTTTCCTTTGTTCCTCAAAGGCTTTTGCAACTTCTTGTGTCATAGGTATAATACGAATACCCGACTCCGTTTTTGGTGTTGAGATATGGAACTTGCAACCGTCGCCTAAATTCTTATAAATGAGCTGGTGGTCTACATTAACCGTTTTTGCCTTGATGTTTATATCTTTCCATGTAAGACCAATAAGCTCCCCACACCTTAACCCCGTACCAATCATTATGGTAAACATAGGATAATATGTGTTATAGACATTGCTCTGTTTTACAAACTCCATAAACTTTTCTTGTTGAGAAACTGTTAAGGCTTCTTTTTCCTCTGCTGGTTTTCCATAATCGCTAATGGAACTTTTTGCAGGGTTCTTTCGGATAATATCATCATCAACAGCCATTTCTAATGCAGGATAAAGCAGGTTATGAATATACTTGATTGTAGAATAAGCATATCCAGCTTTGGAAAGCTTCGCATAATACGCTTTAATATGTGAGGGTAAAAGCTGAACAACTTTAATATTTCCAATCTCGTCTTTTACTCTGTTTTCCCAAGCACGAACATAACTAACTCTTGTAGTATCAGCCAGCTCACGAGTTGCCATATAACGCTCAAACAACGTGTTAAGCGTCATTTTTTTGATTGCTCCGTCTGTCAATATATTATCTTCCATATCCTTTGCAATCTGCTTCTCTTTTTCCCGAAGCTCTGGTAAATCTTGTGCATAGACTGTCAATCTCTTGCCTGTTCTTACATCTGTATAACGATAGCTGTATCTTCCATCATTACGCCAGTTTTCGCCCTCTCTTAATTTTCTTCCTTTTGGGTCTTTTCTACTAATTGCCATGAGAACCATTCCTTTCTGAAAAAGCCTCTTTTCTTGTTCTCACAGCGTGCTTTGTCCTTTCTTATTATACTACACACGCCAGAGAACATAAATAGAAAATCGCTCTATTCTTCCAAATATAACAAGTATTTCTTGACTTTTTCTATGGAATAAAGAACCCTGCGACCTATCACAATTTTTGCTCCTGCCTGCTCACCAATCTTTCTTGCAGTAGCACGACCACAAGATAACATAGCAGACAGTCCCTCTATATCAACAGCAATCGGCTGTTCCGTTGCTCTTATCTTCGTTTTATTCATATTCCAACACCTTACCTCGCTGGAACATCACATCATTTAACACATCAGTATTTAACATAATGTAACACCCCCTTTACTGTGTGTCTATTTATAAGTTACATAAGCAGACAGACGGCTTTGGAAAGCTCCGTTAGTATCTCAACTATTCCCATTCTTGTGGGCAGAACCGCACCATGCGGACGTATCATTATTCTGTGAGGATAGGTCGTGGCAAAACGACTTTTCCAACAGTCGCTCTCGGATCACTGCGTGGGTCGCTCGCTTTCTTTTGAAAAGGTCGTGGCGTACAGTCCCCGTGGCTCGCTATCTCACAAACGTATCTGTCTGCTTTATTCAGTTGTCAAAGAGCTATCGGCTATTCAGCCTATTAAAATCAACTTTCAGATTTTGATTTTAATAAAGTGACAAGTGAAGTGGCAGGAAAGGGGGGACGTGCCAGACTTCACTTGTATGTACTACATCACTACAATTTCAAAATTCATCAGCATATCAAGTAATGCTGTCTGAACTCTGTTTTTTAAATCGGCGTCCACAACCATGCAAACATTACCGTATTCATCATACAATTTACGCAGGCACAGTTTTGAAATGTAACCGTCATAAAATTTCATAACGGTTTCAATCGCTTCTGGGTCGCTCTCTGTTGCTGATAAAATAATCTCAAAAGGCAGATGTTCGTATTTCTTCATTTGCGTTCCTCCATAATTTTTCTCATTGCTTCAAGTGTTTTTGTTCTGTGATACTGGACGTTAGAACGGGGAATTTTAATAAATTCGCTGATTTCACTATCCGACATATCCATAAAGTAGGACAACAAAATAATGTTGCGTTTCTTCTCTGTCAATGTTTTAAGGGCTTCGCTTAACTGGTCGTCCTCAACCCAGACTTCAATGCCTAAGATATTGAATACAGTATAATCACTTTCGTATTTATCCAATTCTCCAAAACGTGATTGTTCATAATCTGGAATATCCGAAAATAAACATTCGTGTTTTTCACGCCTTTTCATATCACGGTAGCCTTTCTTTACTGCGCGTTTAATTACTTTTTTTGAAAGGCAATCAAACTGTGCTTCAATGGCTTGTTTGAAAGAAGATGTTTTCATTTGCTCACCTCCTTTCCGTGCTGGATTGAAATAAACTTTTGTTTATTTCCCCCTTTCCGCACCCTAACTACCCAAAGAGGTGGCAAGCTACCAAGATTTTCAAAAAAATTTTTTAAAAAAACAAAAACAGCCCGATAATGTATAATTACACAAACGGACTGTTTTATAAATTCTATTGATATGAATTTTTAACTCATATAAAAGGTATAATGATTGTAATAGTGGACTGAAATATTTATCCAGTTGAGAACGGCAGAACGTTCTTCCGTATGCAATCATGGTATAGCCCCCTTTAACCAGAGCTATACCGTATTTATCCCTAAGAAAAAAAGGACAGTTCTGGTTATATCCAAAACCGTCCCGTTATTTTTCAAGACGCACAAAAGTATATTATCTAGGAACGGTTTTTTTTATTTACCGCACACGATAACAGCTTTTGAATTATTACTGCATGATATATGCAATTTTAACACATTCTAAATATACAGCATGAAGTATAAACTCATGTTAGGTGATTTAAAATGAGAAAAACAAAAGAAACACATACTTTTGATTTCAGACCGCTAGGGCTGGCAATCAGAGAAGCCCGTGAGAAAGCGGGACTTTCTCGTAATGATTTAGGCGATAAGGTATTCTATGGAGAACGTCATATCGCAGATATTGAAAATGTTGGTTCACACCCAAGTTTTCAATTATTCCATGATTTAGTTACCATGTTCAATATATCAGTTGATGAATATTTCTATCCAACGGAGAAAGTAGCAAAAAGTACAGCTCGTCGTCAAATAGAAACCTCTCTTGATTTATTGAGTGATAACGAATTAAAAATCATTCAAGGTACGATTGACGGTATCTTGAATAGCAGGGAGAACAAGAAGTAACTAGCTTCTTGCTTTCCCCATTTTTCTTTTAAGTAGTGTTCTACTAGCTTTTGTTTGCTGATCTGCTCCGCAGGTAGCAAATTAACTTAATTTTTCCATGAACATTCTATTTAAGCTTAAAAATAAGAGAAACTTTTGCTCCAACAATTATATTATCAACTTCTAAATTTTCAATTTGAAGAAATCCACTATGTTCATTCATTATTTTTTCGACTATTGAAAGTCCTAATCCATAATGAGAACCACTTCTCGCCTTATTTTCTGAATAAAATTTTTGAGTTGCTTTTTCCAAACTCTCCTTACTAAAACCTTTTCCATTATCAATTACACTTACAATATACTCCGATTTATTATTGATAAACTTTAATTTTATTTGAGAAGATTTTTCAGAAAATCCAACAGCATTTGAAATGATATTTTGAAAAGCCTTTTGAATATCTTTTGGCTCTATCAATAAATCATCTGTCCAATCTTTTTGTATTACAGAAACGGTTACGTTTTTTAAACGGGCTATTTGATTTGCAAGTAAAATCAAATTATCTACATATTTTTCATTAAAATGAACATATTCTGTTTTAGGTTGTTCCAATTTTGAAAGAGTTTTTAATTCTTCCACATATTCAGATATTTTAGAAATTCCGTCTTGAGCATATTTAACATATTCTTTTTGGTTTACATCCATATTTGTTTCTTCTAGCAATTCTAAATTGCCAGATACGACAGTAGCAGGTGTTTGTATATCATGCGTAAGTGATTGAATACTATTTTCTAAAAGTTGTGCTTGTTTCAACTGTTTTTTTGTACTTTCTTTTACTGTCTTTTCCATTTCACTCAAAATAATGAGAATATCATTTACTTCTTTTAATGGACTGGATAATTCAGAAATTTCTCTATCATCAGATAAAATTGTGTTTTGTATATTCGTTATCTTATTTAATTCTTTGCTTAACCGATTTCTATACACTTTTAAAATAACTAAAAATCCTGTAATTACTGCAATGAGAAAACAACTAATGATTGTTAAATCGGCACTTGGGAAAACACTTCTCAGAAAATCATTCGAAAACTGTGAGGTAGCACTCTTATATCCCAGAACCCACTTTTCAGATGAATTACCAATAAGTTCGTAAGTTGTTCCATTCATAAAGCGCAATTGATTGATTTTTCCTTTTTCGCATACTTCTTGTATTAGTTCTTCATCTTGTATAGAACCATTTATATAATTACCACTATCTGAAAGTTTAGCATATTCAATATATGCAGGTATGTCCATTTCTTCAAGTGTGTTATCAAGAGCTTCCTCTTTTATGATTTCAACATTTTGAGATATTGCATTTGGTGAAATGATAATTTCTGTTTCTCCTAGAAAAAAAACTCCTAGACCAAACATCATTACTACTATGAACATATAACAAATTTGAGAAATACTAAGCGTTAATAACATTCGCATTATTGATTTTTTTCCCATTGATACCCAACTCCCCAAACTGTTTTTATCGGTTCTTCTTCATAAATCTTAAATTTTTTTCTGATTTCTTTTATTCTTTCTCTTATTGTCGTTTCTGCGTCCCCCATGCCGTCAAATCCAAAAAGTTTTTCGTATATTTCATCTTTTGTAAATACACGATTAGGATTACGCATTAGTAAAGAACATATTTCATATTCTGTTGAAGTCATATTTATTTCTGCTTCATTTACATAGATTTTTCTAACTGTAAAATCACAAAAGATATTTCCAATATGAATCATATTACTTTTTGTTCTGTTTTCTCTACGTATATGAGCCATTATTCGATATCGAAGCTCTTTAACAGAAAAAGGCTTCACAATATAGTCATCTGCACCTATGGAAAAACCTTCTATTAAATCCTGCTCAAAACTTTTGGCAGTTAAAAATAACACAGGTATGTCGATTTCACGCCTTTTTTCTTTCAAAAAAGTAAATCCATCTAATTCTGGCATCATAACATCAAGTATCAATAAATCGTGTTTATTTATTTCTCGAATAGATACGCTGGACAATCCAGTATAAGTCGTTATGCTATGGTCGTATTCCAAAGCATTTTTTATAAGCTGAAGCAAAGATATATCATCATCTATTACTAATATTTTAGCCATACAAATTTCTCCTTTATCCCTTTGTTTGCCCCTCCCATTTTTTAAACCATAATACTATTCCAACAAAAAGAAGTACGAAGAACAATAATTGTATCATTAAATCTAATGGTAAATTTACACCTTGTACATTCAAAGTATTATTATCAAAATAAATACTTGTCGTTTTCATAGACCATGTCCACGGAATTAATCTCCATATTCTTTCTTCAATCATAGGTAATGAACTAATATAAGCAACAAATATCGTTCCAAAAATACCGAAGCCTATCGAAGCACCCATATTGAAATAAAAACTACTCCACAGTTGAAAAGGTACAAGGAAAAGAGAACCTACCATAAAAATAAGTGCTGTTTTCAAAAATAGAAGAGCCGTAAAATTGTCTGGGTGATAAACACTCCAAATACTAATATATAATAATATCATAGAAAAAAACACAAAGTAAGCTAATAAACTTAATAAATATAAAGATTTAAAAAAGAAATTTTGCCCTCTATGAATACTTTTTCTTATTACTTGATAATTACCAGCTTCTTGTTCTTGTTCTCCCATAATGCCAGCTAAAATTCCCACCAACAGAGGTACAGCTATAGATGAAATGTTTATCCAATAATACAAACTATTAGAAACAATTTCGTCTTTATTACTCGTTCTACAAATAAACAAAATACAAATAGTTACTATAAGTGATAATGCGAAAGGAATTATGTTTAACATAGTTCGCTTGCTCTTTATATGTTCTACACGTAAGGCTTTCATAAAATACATTTTAATTTCCCTCTCTTTGCGAAAAAATGAATGATGTTACCAACGTAAATATTGCAAAACATATAAGAGCTAATAATATAGCTACTATAATTGTATGTGTGTTTAATAACTCACTTGTATTTTCTAAAACAATTCCATTTGGGTGAATTTTGGTAATAGGTACAACACCTCTTACACCATAACTGTATGGATTAAATATCCAATAATTCTCTGGTGCCATGATAGGTGCTGAAATAAATCCCAAAAAGCCTATTCCCAATGCTCCCACAGTTTTAAAGTTATGCGCACAAAACAAAGCAATGGGAATAATAGGTAAAGATGTTAGCCATGTTATACCACCCATTTCCAACACAGAGATTATCGTATTTATCCCAAGATGATTAAGTAATGCTAAAATACAAACAAAAATAGTCAATAGAGCAGTGGTCATAAATGAATAAAATGCCAAAGCAAATAATTTTGCTATCCAAACCCTTTTCGTTGAACGTGCTTCTACATAAATCGAACGATAGGTATTATTTTTCTTTTCTGTATATTCTGTTAATATACATAGCAATGAAATTCCTAATGTATTGAATGATATTGTCCACATATTGAAAATCATCTTTGTATAATGTTCCCATGATTTTTCTAAAGCATCAGGTGCTAAATTTGCAACTATCATCAGCAAAACAGAAAATATTACAGCTCCTATAAAAAGAGTTGGTCTAAGCAATGTTCGCTTCGATTTTAATAATTCTGAACGAAATAATCTATACATAAGAATATTCCTCCTCTCTAGTAACATTCATAAAGATATTTTCTAAATTGTCATTGTTATTCACTTTTCCCTCATATTTTAATTTTCCATTTATGATAATTCCTACATAAGACGCTATGTGTTGAATTTCTGCAAGATTATGGCTGGAAACTAAAACTGTAATCCCACTTTCATTTAACCTTTTTATTAAATCTCTTAATTCTTGAATACCAATCGGGTCTAATCCATTCGTTGGTTCATCTAGAATAACTAGACTGGGATTGCCTAAAAGAGCTATTGCAATTCCTAAACGTTGTTTCATACCGAGAGAAAAATTTGAGACTTTTTTCTTTCCGGTTTTATCCATTTTTAACAATGTCAGAACACGTTTTACTTCACTTTCTGATACTCCTAACATACAAGCATGAATTTTCATATTTTCTCTCGCAGTTAAATTTCCATAAATTGCAGGATTTTCAATTAAAACACCTATTTTATTTAAAGTATCTTTTGACCATTTCTTTCCATCAAAAATAATTTCTCCACTACTAGCCTTTAACAGTCCGCAAAGGAGTTTCATAGTTGTACTTTTACCTGCTCCATTAGGACCTAATAAACCATAAGTTTCTCCTTTTGGTACTTTCAAAGAAATTCCTTTTATAATGTTTTCATTTTTAATCTTTTTTTCTAATCCTCTTGTTTCTAAAACATAATCCATATTTTTTCCGCCTTTCTACTATATTTTGAAATTTCTTAGCCATTTCTAAGCATTTATAATATAAAACACATTTATAATTAAATTGTAACTGAAAAGGAAAAAGGCTTGCGTGATCAATCATGTACGTAAGCCTTTTTCCTTTTCTTAAATCTTTGTCTTTTTGGTAATCGTATAAATATATTCTTCTGCCGTAGGGCGTTTATTTCCAAAATACCTTTTGAAATTCGCCTGCACTTCTGGGTCGGTGCTGTTCATAGCTTCATCAATCGTCGCTTCTATATCAGCCCGAACATCAGCCAATGATACACCGCCAGCTTTTGCTCCTGCTTTCAATGCTTTTTTTATATCTCTTTTTTTTAAGATAGCCATAATACAACACCTTTCCCATTTATTTTAAAAGTAATTGAATAATAGTTACAAATACCCAAACGAAAAATAAAACACCGTCCAACTTAGCAACCAAATTCAAGACTTTGTTTTCTATTTTTTCTACTCCGCATATAGCATTAAAATTCATTGCAGAAAACGCTAAAATCAATAAAGAATAATTTGACAAATTGTTGCTATCTCCATTATAAAGGGCAAAAGCATATCCAGCCCAAATGGGAAGTAACGCAACTAAAGTAATGCCTTTTAAAAATGTCATGTCTTTTCTTTCGCTTGAAAAATAATTTCCTTTTAAATTTTCTGTTAAATGTTTGTCTGCCATAATCGCAACTCCTTTCAAAATTGTTGGAAGTTCTCTCCCTCTTTTATTGTAATACTTTTCAATCTAATTGTAAAGTATTTCTTACATCAAAAGTAAAAAATCAACCACGCTTATCTGAAATGTTGTAAACGTGGCGAAATTAACTTTTTTCAAAACTATTTGATTTTCCTTAAAATCAACAATGCAATATCAGCAATAAATAGAAATAGGGTGTACGATAACTGTAAACCATTCATTAACCTAACATGGTTATCCATAAGCCAACTTAAATTATTTGCCACAATATTCAAAAGGAAGAACAAGGCAACAAAAGCGATTAACGAAGCAGTAGCAATAAGTCCTCGACCTCTTTCATCTCGTCCTTCTTTTGAAAAATAGAAGAATACAAAGAAGCCCAAAAGCAAAAAGCCGAGTATTCCATTTGCTCGCATTAAAAATTTGCTGTCTAATAAAAGCGTTATCCACTCAATCATTTTTCTGCCTCCTCAAAGTCAAATAAATCTTCAATCGCTACATCAAATACTTTCGCAATACTATATGCTAACAACATGGACGGATTGTATCGGTTTCTTTCAAGCTGTATTATCGTTTGCCGAGATACTCCAACAAGGTCAGCGAGTTCTTGCTGGCTCATTCGTTTTGTAGCTCTATAAATGTGTATCTTGCTGTCAAAAGAATACTTTTGTTTTGCCATTTAGCCACCGCCTTATTATAATTTCAGCTTATTATAACATATTTCTTACTTTTTGTGTGGAATTTATGATTATGCCATATAGAAAAAGCGTGTAAATCTGTACTGAAATACACGCTTTATTATCATTTATCCTACAATCTTCCAGTTGCTATCCTTATGTAGTACAAGCTCATATTGCGATACCTGCGTCCCCTTTGTTTGATTATCAAGGAATTTCACGGCAACCTTGACTTTCACATTATCCCCGTCCTTTGTAAAGATAGGGTTTACCAGTTCAGAATAAAGATAGTCCCTGCCGATAGGTTCAAGCACATTTCCCGTTACATAATAGGCAAGTTCTTTTTCTGTGGCTGTTGGATACAGCTTAAAGAATGTTTCCAGAAATGCGGTAGCGTCATTGACGGTATCAGCGTCTACGCTTGCGTCTGCTTCTGGTGTCTTAGGCTCATAGTCTGATTTTTCGATTGCTGGTGCAAGAGTAGGGTTCTGAATGATTACCATATCCCCGTCAGCGTCTACATGGACTTTTACTATATAGGTCGCTTTCACATTGCTTGTCTGTTCTCCCTCTTTTATCTGCTGATCTACTTCGTAGGTAGCAGAAAAAGTGTCCGTTCCCGATTGCTCGATATACCAGATAATCACATCTGTAACTGTGGAGCTGGTTGGTATATCCGTTCTGATTGTATCAACATTCAAGTCCTGCAATTCCTTTGTCAGATAACTGCTGATTGCCTGCGTCCTTGCTTCAATCGCTTCTTTGCTGTTATTCCACGTGTAATAAGACTTCGCAAAGTTCTTCACGAAATTTTCTATCCCGTTGGTGTCCTGCAAGCGAAGTTCAATGATTTCTTTTTCATGGGTCGTGTGCTGGTCGATAGCCGTAAAATTCTTATACCCCCCAAAACTCACGCTTGCGATAAGCACCACCCACAACGCAATCACGGTTTTCTTATGTGTACCTACCTTGACAGTACGCACCTTTTTTTCTTTTGGTTCTTTGAGAGTTTCTGTCTGTTTCTTATTCTTCTTAAACATATTTTCAAGTCCTTTCTATTGTTTTACTCGTCCTGCACCGATTAAGTGCTGTTGCCAGTAACTACTGCTTAGGTCTGCATATCCTATCGGGTCGCCTGCATGGTACATCTGTGTCGGCGAAACAAGAATACCGACGTGTGTTACATAACTTCCAGCGTTATAGGTGGAATGGAAAAATACCAAGTCCCCAGCCTTTGCCTGCGAGAGTGGAAGATGTTGGGTAGCGTCATACTGTGCCTGTGCCGTTCTCGGTAAAGAGATACCAGCTTTTCCATAGCACCATTGCACAAGTCCGCTACAATCAAAGGAAGTGTTCGGGTTACTGCCACCATACACATATTTCCAGCCTTGATATTTCAACGCTTCATTCATTACCTTTTGTGCCAGTTCTCCTGATACCTGCGGTACAGCTAAATACTGATTGACTAATTCCACATAGAACATATTTCCATAGCCATACCGCCAGCCCCCATTCTTCGCAACGGCTATCGGGTTCGTATAGGTTACTTTCTTTCCACCCGATTTCTCACGAGCGAAGCTCTCTGCAAGATTAAAAGTGTGTTTCTTTCCTTTTCCTGCCACATATCCCACATAGCCACCGCCATAGTTATAGGACTGTATCGCTACATTCAAGTCGTCGATACCTTGATTTTTGCAGGAAGAAAGCAGGGACGCAAAATACTTACACCCCTGCTTGATTGAACTTTCTGTATCTAAGGAATTAGGCGGTAAACCAAGACTTTCCGAACTCTGCATAACATCTTCTGCCGTACCGCCACTTTCTACTTGAATGATAGCCAATAGCACATTGACATACTCGGAGATACTGTATTCTCTGGCGTATTTTTCCACCATAGGCTGATGTTTCAAGACTTCTGCGGATAGGTTCATACCCGTAATGCCAGAAGAAAAATTGCTGTTCTCATCGTCGCTGTCCGCACTAATCAGCACTCCAAAGAAAAGCACCAGAGAAAAGAGGATAGGAAACAGACTGCCAATGAGAGCGATATGTTTCAGTTTCATTTTTTCTTCTGTCCTTTCTTCGTTACAAGGTTACGGCTTTTCTCTGTGGTCTGCTGGTTCTTCTGGACGCTCTGGGTCTGCTGAACCTTTGTCCTGCGGTCTTTGGTGTAATTCTGGCGTGTTTCCTGCGATACCACTTTTTCTACATTCTGCCTATGTGCTGGCTGTTCCGACTGGGTCGCTTTTCTATCAGAAACACCAGAAGATAACGGACGCTCTTTGATAACATTTGGCTTGACTGGCTCACTTGCTTTTGAAGTGGTCGCTGTGGCAGGACGTTTGACTTCCTGTGTTTTTTCCGCACTCGGCTTTGAAGCTGTGGCTGGTCGCTCATGGGGACGGGTAGCTCCCGTTGTCGCTGATCCGTCAGCCTTTCGCTGTACCTGCCTTGCTTCTTGTGCCTTTTGAAGCTCCATACGCTTGTCAGCGATATTTTTCTTATGCTGTTCCTGCTTTTCCAATCGTCCCGTCTGTCTGGACTGCTGTTCCTGCACCATGCCACGCTTAAAGTCAGACACGCTGGACTTTACCTTTTCCTTTGCGGAATACACCGCATAAGCGGTCTGTGTCGGCATATCCTTGATATTCTCTTTGACAGCGTTTGCCTTGTCTTTCACTTTATTTTTCGTATCTAAGACAGCACCCACCTTTGAGCCTGCACGCTGTCCCATGCTGGAAGTGGTATTGCCCCGATTTTCTTTAGAAGCTGTATTTTTTCTTTCAGCTCGTTTTCCAGCAACGGCACTTCCAGCCACCGCACCAGCGACACCGCCCGAAATACCGCCAGCACTTACCGCCCTTGCAATACGGTGTTCCATACGCCTAGCCCTATGTCGCATAAACAGATACGGTCTGCGGAAAATTCTTCGTCCCATGCTTTGACTGTCATTAGCGTTCAAAGAGAACATACTCATTAAATCGCCCAGCTTCATGTAGATACCAGCGAAACATACTATCTGCAAAAACGCCACCATGAAAAATGGATAGTCTGTGGATATGTTATAAAACATACTGGAAATACTGAACGCCACCGTTACAATGAGCGTTATTCCTGCCCGTGTCATAATGGTATTAAACACCCTCACGATTGCCTGCTTTGCCATGCTTTCATAGCTCGGTATCATGGAAAGTAGAAAACTGATAGGTAAAAACATTGCAAAGATAATAAAAAGTATCTGGCTGAACAACATCATGCCCGTAAGTAAGAATACAAATATTGTTATCCCTAAATTGAAGAACAGTAGGAAGAACACCATGCCTAAACGGTTTACAACCTGCGGTATCGTCAGATTGTTGTTGTCGTTGTCCTCGATTTCTGTTTTCACGACTTCCTCTCTGGTTTTCCCGTCCTCGTCCTCTGGACTTGCCGATACAAGAGCGACCACACGGTCTGCCCCGATTTCTTCTGCGTTGCTGTTACCGAATTGTAGAAGTAGCCACGGCTGTTGTACTTGAATAGAAAATAAGCTGTCCCGTATCAAGTCCACGCTGTCCTTGCCCACGCTGTCAGAGTTTGGGAGCATGATTTTTGTTCCCAAGTCCAAAGAAGCGGTGCTGATGTCTGATGAAAATTCATTTATCTTCTTGATGTAATCGGGAGCATAGGCGATAAACGAAGCGGACAGTACGAACACCACTACAAAGTTGATAACGGCGTGAAGTGCCTTGCTGGTTTCCCGTTTGATAAGTCCCGTATAGGCAACATAAAGTCCCACCACTAAGATAATGAGAAGCAGGAAACCAACATAAAAGCCCGTAGAAGAAAAGCCGTTCTGTGTTACGCCTGCAAGGGTCTGTATGCTCTGCCCGATACTCTCTGCCATATCGTTAATGAAGTCCAGCTTATAGGCTTCCTGCACCACATAGCCCGTAGCATTGCTTAAATAAAGGCTTATCGTCCAGACAAAGTTGGTAATGCAGTAAAGCCCGTACTGCACCGATTTTCCAATCCCGTCCAGCCAGTTCCACGGCAACCACGACCAGCTATTATCCACATAAAAATCAAGCTGGTAGTTGGAAAGGGGATATTTTGAGTAAAGATTTTCTGCGTTTATGGTATCGTCCACAAGCCCCGTTGCATGAGCCACCGTCCCCAGAAGTGAAAGCAGGATAAGGGAGAGTGCCACCACGAACAGAGCCATTTTGAGAAAGTGGAAAATCTTCTTTTTTGTGAACGCACCTTTTATCCTTTCTTTCATCACTCCACCTCATTTCTCTGTACGGGCGGTCTGGTATCAAAGGCGTGTAGCAGTTCTTCAAAGACTGGGTGTATCTGCACCACACCGACACGCCCGTATAAGTCCTGCAATAAGCATTGTCCGTTCTCCAAATCACGAAGCCGTTTCTGGTTGTTTTCGTCGTCCTTGTCGATACCGAAAAATTCTAAGGTCTGCTTTATCTCGTTGATGTCAGTAGAACGGAAAGCGAATTTTAAGCCGATATTGTTTTTCAGACTTTCCTTTGACACGTCACCAGAAGATTGTGTAACAAAATAAACGCCTGCCTGCATAGCTCGTCCAGCACGAACCAGCTTATTTGATAAGGTTTCCCCTTGTGCCACATTTAAGAACGCCCATGCTTCGTCCAAATCTACAATCTTAAAAATACTTCTGTCCGAATGGATAAAATCAAGGGCAAAGGTACTAATCACAATTAGCATAGACACCGACAATAATTCAATGGTCGTGTATTCCTCAAAGGTCGTGTCTTTATCTGGCAGTACAAGATCGGCTACTTGAATGATATTGAGCTGGTTATCCAGACTGATAGCATTTTCTACCGTACCGTCCGAAAACAGCAGATGTGCAAAGTCGTAGTCCGTGAAGCTGTCGATATGGTCTGCGATATTTCTTGATATGGGCGTATCTTCACGGCGTAGCTCGTCTATCACATGGAGCAACCCCCGACTGTCGCTCTGGGTAACGGAACGAACTGCTTTACGAAGTACGGGGAATTTTTCGCCGTCCCTAGAGGAAATACCCGTAAGGAATGTCAAGATGTCGATTGCCAGACTTTCAGCGTCTTTTACATTCTTCATAATCACAAACGGGTCAAGAAGCCCTGCATTGTCCTTGTCGCTGGTAAGATTTACGATATTGATTTCATGGGCGATTTCTGGAAGTGTTTCTTTCCAGTTGCCACGCTCTGATTTTGGGTCTAAGATAACCGCTTGTCCCCCAAACAACACCGAATAATACACAAGAAGATTGTTGCAGAATGACTTTCCACCGCCAAGCGAACCGACAAAAGCAGAAGCAAGAGCGTTTGTTACTGTACCTTTTACACTCTGCGAAGCTAACGACGGTTGCAGGTACACATTTCTTCCCGTATCAACGGAATAGCCCATATAGATACCCGTAGTTTCCCCTAACTGCTGGGTCGCACCAAAACCAAGACCTGCCAAGAAATCTGATTTTACATACTGCACGTAGTCATTGATATATCGCTTGCTGGCAGGAAGAAATTCAGAATGAAGCCCCAGCATATCCCCAGCAGGACGCACCAGCTTTACATTGAGGTCGTCGTAAAAATCTTTGACTTCATCACAACGGCGTTTTAATTCGTCCAAATCATCAGCCGATACACGCACTACATAAGAGAGCTTATACATACTTTCTTTTGTCTGGTCTAAGTCCGTTTCCAGCTCATCCACGCTGTCTAATGCGTCCACCACATTTGAGCTTGTTTCACTTCCTGCTTGATAAGCGTGATTGTCAAGGTCTTTCAATTCCTTTTTCTTGTTGCGGACGGTTGTTAATGCTTTACGGTTCTCCACGATTTCTACATTCATAGAAGTATCAACGGGGAATGTGAATTGCTGTTGCTGGAAATAGAAGATTTCAGACGACGGAAAATCAAGCTCGCCAACAATCGCATTGACGGTAAAGTAGGACACATAGCTTTCCCTGTCCTCATGTTCCAATCGCAAATACCGCTGGCTTTCCTCAATCACACACCTTGTCGGACGGATAAGGTCGTAGTATTTTATCAGCGTTTCTTTCTGTAATTTCTTCTTTGGTAGCTGGTACTCATAATCTTCATAGGCGATACCGTCCCTGCCGTAAAGATGTTCCATGAGATACCCAAAATCATGGATTTCCAAGCGACGCACCTTAAAGCGACGGGAGATTTTATTTTCCAGCAACTTTTCCATTTTCATATAACGGTTGATTTCATCATTCGGCATGGAAACAAAGTCATTCATCAGCGTGTGGTTCACTTCATGGAGAAATTCCTTGAATGTCAGCCACGCCGATTTTTTGATGTTCTTCAGATTGAGCTGTTCTTCCGTAACCATGAGCTTAAAGCCAAGAAAAAAGCGGTAGTCCACTTGATTGTCCCCAATCATTGATACTAACGCTTCGGTCTGTTCGTCTATCTTCTGGCAGGCAACTTCCTTTAATTTCCCCGTAACCAGCTTCTTTGACTGCTCCTGCATACTTCGTATTGAGCTTTCCGTTGCAATCTGCAACGCATGAATTTTTCCCTCACGGGACTGTGCGATAAGCTGTCGGAAACTGTCATGCACGATAAATTTCTGCTCTGCGGATAGGAAAGAATAGTTGTATGGTATCAGCTCATAATAAGCAAACACCTCATTGTCCTTATTCCAGACAAGGTTATTGTCAATATATTTTATCGGGAACATAGTTCACACTCCTTACTGCCGTGATTGTTTCATTGAGTATCTGCTTATGCAGTTTTACGGCTTTTCCTGCATAAGTGATTTTCGGTCGCAGGGCATAGGTTATCTGTGATTTCAAAAAGCTGTACGGCTTCTTTCCGTCAAAGGTTTTCTGCGACATAAACCATGTGAGAGCAACGGGAATACCAAAGTATTTGAGAAATGCTCCCTCAATCATGGAAAGTGGGGGAATATCCCCAAACAGAATAATGAGAAATTCCGTAATCACAAACCATGTAATCTGTGTAAAGGTAACGGGAAAGGGTAAGTTAAAGTCATTGATTGCATACAAGACTTTTTCCACGTTCCAGATACCCGTATAAGATTTAATCTTTTTCAAGTTCTTTCAGCTCCTTTCGTAAGTTTCTAAATAGAAAAGGACAGCCATTTTCAGACTGTCCCTTAAAGAGAAATACGCTGTCAGTAACAACAATGCTTGTCGCTGATCTTCCAGCGTTAATATGGTATCTCGCACATACCTCGGCTTGTTTCAATAAAGCAACCGCCCATATCCAAATCTCGCCCGTAGGCTTCATAGTCAATGTAATTCTGTAAGCTGGGTGGAATGTCCCCAAGTGCCTGCAATTCGTCTATGTAGTAATAGGCAACGTCTGTCATAGTTTCACAGTCGGGATAATAATAAATATCGTCCTTGTGTTCCACGACTTCTTCCAGCGTCCCGTAGTGGCTGATAAATTCGTCCAGACACTCTACAATATAGTCGGGAAGTTCCTCTATCATTTCATACATCTCATTGAGTTCTTCAATGGAAACATACTCGCCAATCGCAATGGGGAAGTTGTCGGTATCATGGATAGCGTATTCCTCATACTGTTCATTCAAGCCGATTTTTTCTTTCACATCTTCCTCGTCAATGGGGAACGTGAACCAAGCACCGACTAAATAGCCCTCATTGTATTTGCCAAGATTAGCAATGTAAACCGCCATATCATCAATCATAAGCACCACCTCATTTCCTACTCTGGCAGTTCAAAGATACCGTGTTCTGTTACTAAAAATTTCCCGTGTTCCTGCAAGTGAGAAGCGTAGGCTTCAAAGTCAAAGTAATATTCTTGACAGTCCTCGGATAAATGCTTAAATGTCGGGTCGTTCATCAGCTTTTGCCTTGCAACATCTATCATGCTTTTGCAGTCGGGATAAACCGTAATCACGTTCCTGCAAATATAAAGTGCTTCTAAATTTTCATACACCGTAAGTAGTGATACATATTCTTCCTGCATATCACTTGAAAGCTGGCGATACATAAAATCTAATTCATTGAGCTGGTAGACGCTTGTATGTTCTTGAACTTCATCAGCATAAGGCAACACCTTTTCGATAATACGGTATTCCCCACTTTCTGCACCGACACCTAGCTTTTCTTCAAACTCGGCAACATCTATCGGCAGTTCAAACCAGTATGATATTGTTTCTTCGCCAGTTGTTCCTCTCGTTTCCACCAGCACCCTTGTTTCCTGCATTGTTCCTCACGTCCTTTCTGTTGTTTCATCACATCTTTTATGGTCTGGTACGACATACCAAACACATACTTTGAAAAATCTTCTAACTGTCTTTCTTCATAGTCGGCAGGGTTCAGTCGTTTCATTTCATGCCATACCTTACGCTTGTAAGAGGGCAGGTCAGAAATATAATCACAGCCGACTTTTGCCTGCATATCCTTAAAAATATCGTTCATTTCATCACTCCACTCTGAAATTTTGGTAAGAAAAAAGCAGTCAATCCTAAGACTAACTGCTTTGTGTGTATGGATATGGAATTATTAAAATTGTGGTATAAATTTCATACGCCAAAAATAATTATTCTAAAAAAATCTATTAAAAAGTGGACAATAATTGCTAATAATAATGAAGATTTCATTTGAATACGAGTAAGTATTATTCCAAAAATACTCATTAGAACTACATCAATAAAGGATATATCCACTCCTGCTGGAAAGTGCATTAAAACATGAGGTACAATTAAAATTAAATAACAAAGAAACTTTTGACTTTTTGTTCTAATTTGATTATTACAAAGAATAACACATAGTGCAAACACCAAATATCTATACAATAATTCTTCTGGAATACTGGCAATAAGGCTTCCTGTAATTGCTTCAAGCCTAAACCCTACATTGATAGAAACAGTCTGCAAAAACCATATTGTATTTAGTAATATTAGGAAAGTAGCAGGGATAATTCCATAAAATATTACTTCCTTTTTATCTTTAGGGAATAAATTGATTTTATAAGAGGAATTATCAAATACTTGTTTTGCCCCGACATATCCTAAACCTATACATATTGCATAAATCGGATTTAAAGATAATATTGCTAACAATATACCTATAAGAACATCAATTTTATCAACTTTCCTCTTTTCTTTTCTATTCCTATATATCAGAAATAACGAAGAAATTAAGAAGAAAACTGGGAAAAAGTTCCCATTTTTTTGCAACATATATATCAATAATAATCCTATGAATAAAAATATTAAATTTCTTGTCATACAACTTTTCTCTCTCATAATACACCCTCATAGTTTCATGATTTGTTATTTTTCATATCCACATTATACCATTCTCATATCAGCACTACAATAAAATTTTATGCACCGATAATCTTATTGAACAGCTCTAACAGTACATCTTTCACACCGCCAGCATTGAATACCAAGCCGACAGCAATCAAGGCAACTACTAAGAAGCCGATAAGTTTGGAAAACTCACGCTTGAACCCTAAGTAGATACCGATAACCACAATCGCCATAAGCACTAAGCTCTGTGCGTTGCTTAAAAACCAAGTGTAAAGATTTTGTCCGAAATTCATTTAATTGTCCTCACTTTCTTCTAATTGTTTCATTTTACAGTCAGCTTCTTTGCCGACATTCAAAATACACATCAAGACCACGCCGATACCCATTCCCATAGATACCAGCAGGAAGTCTTTTAATAATACCCACATTTTTTATCACTCCTAACTTTCTACTAAATCTTTTGCAGGGGTCGTCTGCTGTCTGATTATCATTTCATGCTTTTCTGTGAGCTTCGCCTGCTGTTCAATCATTTCCATGTAGTCTGTACCGTTTCCCTTATCAATCTTTTTCAGCATTTTCAAGGTTGGTGCTACCTGCCGTTGTACCCAACGCAATGTGCGGTCTAAGGTGTAAGGCTCTGGCTTTGTCGTCAGCTTCAAGCTCTGTCTGTTATCGCCGATAAACCAAGCCCAGCGGTCATTGAGCTTCCAGTCATTTTTTCGCTTGTCTGGTTCTTCATCAACAAACCGCACATACTGATTGATGATAGAAAAGGCGGTCTGTTCTGCGTCATAATACGTCAGCAAATCCCGTACTGCATAATAGGCTCGTTCATTCCGAAGCCGTATCTCAAAACGGTTAATAATGTCGGCTTCTTCAAGCGGTGTCCCCAACTTGACATACTGCTCATAGTCCTTTTCGTAAATACAGAAATACACATCTGATTTCAGCGAACCAAGATAAAGAGTACGCCCCATATATTCTCTGTCGTCCTCTCTGTGCTTGATAAGCTCGCCCGACTGGTAAAACTTGTAACTTCTGGACTTTCCGATATATTCCCGTTTCCTGCATTTTTCCGCAAGCTCTGGAATATCCAAAATGCCCGTATGGTCGTTGATAGCAAGGTCGATACGCTTCATCACGCCACCGTCTACGAGTGCGTCCATGAGAAAGTCATACCAGCTTCTTTGCTGTGCTAACAGGTAACTTTCAAACTGCCTGCAACCACGCCCCTTTAACTCTAAAAGGACACCTTTTTCTTCGTCAGCCGACGTATAAATAAAGATGTCCCCTAAAGAATAATGCTCCGTATAACTGTAATGTCCGTAATCTTCATGGAGCATATAATTGATATTCAGTTTTAATATATCTTTGATAATGTGCTGTATATCCAGCGTGGGAAAACGAATTTTCACATAATCAAACAGCATGGTAAGCGGTGCTTCTGGATTGAACCTTGCCAGTTCCTTATGCAGAGTTTCCAGAAGCTCCTTTGACGGCTTCATTTTTCCGCTTTCTATCTTATTGAGATATTCTCTTGTGATACCAGAAGCCACCGCCAGCCTGCCTTGTGAGATACCGTAAGCAACTCGCTTCTCCCGTAATTCTTTTATCCATTGTTCTTCATTCAGAACCATACCCCCAATCTGTCAAGTGTGAAGTTTTTTTAGACGACTTCACAACTGAATTTTGCTAGGAAACCATGCCAGAAGCCTTATGTTTCCTATGTTTTTTGTCTATTGTCTATTTGCAAACGTACCCCTCTGTTAGATACCGAGGGGTTTTACCTGCTGGCGTGGCTGACGCCACACCAGCAACGGCTAGTCCGTGCCGTCGCCTTTCGCTTCGCACGTCGCCGTCCCGTCCTGCCTTGCTTGTGCAAGAGAGCCGATAGTCTGCAAAAAATCATGTCCTTTCGGGACTAAAGGCGTATAAAATTCGCTTATTACGCTTGTTCCCACATCACAATAGCCACGCCCCTTGATACGCTTCTGGAAAAACTGCTTTTTCACATCTGAACCAAACAGCATACCGTAACCTAATTCGCTGATACGTCCAAGTCCCACACGGAAATTGAAGTTATCCCTGATACCGTCCGAAAAATACTTTGCGTCTGGACGCTGGCAGGCAACGATAAGGAAGTAACCTGCTTGCCGTCCCAACATAACGATTTTCTTTAACTGGCTAAGTAGGCTCACGCTTTCTTTTGTCCCCAGCATTTCAAAGAACGCCACATATTCATCAAAGATAAGAAAGCAGGGTGGCAGTCCCAGATGGGCGTAGTTTTCACCTGTCTTATAGTTCGGGTGTCGTTTCATTTCCTCACTTCGCTGTACCATGCCCTCATAGAAATTATTGACGCAATCAATCATTTCTTCTTTGGTGTGGTACACATTTTCCATAACTGTCCCTAAGTCTGCTAAGTCCGCATTTTTGGGGTCTAAGATATAAAGGACAGCGTTTGTATGCAGTAGGGCTTCAATGAGCGTCAGCAGAAAATAGGTTTTACCACCACCAGTCCCGCCAGCAATCAAGGCGTGAGGGAGTGCGTCATATTCCCAGACAAGATTTTTCATAAGCCTAAGACAGCCGTTCTCTGCCCGTACTTCATCAATGGTAATGCGGTTCGCTATCATATCATAAAGCAGGGTATATTCGATATAGCCGTCATGCAGGGTCTTGTCGGTCAGCTCGCAATATAAGCCACTTTCCAATTTATCCTCTAACCGTAAAAGCTGGTCTTGATATTTCCCCAGCGTAATTTCACAGCGGATATGAAGCAGTCCCTTTTCCATTTGATAATAAATCTTCGGAAACCAGACGATTTTTTCCCTTGATCTGCTTTGCAGGTCAGTAAAAAAACCGCTGTCTTGTACGGTATCGGCTTCATACCACTTATTTTCCAGTACCATTCTTGCCAGCTTTTGACGGTGCAGGAGCTTCTTGAAACTGTCGTAACAGAAGCGGTAATACAGAAAAGCGACCAATGCACAAACACCAGTCGCTATCAGTATGGTTATGAAGTTGTAAGGGGAAAGCGTCAAGCCGTTCTCTAACAAGCTGAAATGCTCCCAATCGGTACACATAAACTGTTTGATATTCAGTAGTAGGAGAACCGCCATGAATACAAACAGAAGTGTCCCTATGGAAAAGTGGTAGACAAGGTGCTTGTCGCTGGCTCTGATACGGTGTCCTTTGTTCCAAATCTTTTGCATAAATCAATCACTCCTTTCTGGGTACGAAAAAAGCAGTCAATCCTAAGACTAACTGCTTTTTCATTACCATTCATTAAAAATCTTCTGAGTCCAACACTTTATATCCAGCCTCAATTAACGCTTGTGCAAATAGACCTTGACCTTTTATCAATTTCCCCGTAAAACTACCATCATAAATATTCTTGACTGCACAAGTTGGGCTTCTTGATTGCAGAATAACTAAATCTATTTCCATACTTCTTATTTCATTTAAAGCCAACTGTACCGCATGACGATATTCCTCATCAACAATATTTCCATTTATATCCATGACAATACCATTTACTATTTCCGCACTAGGACGTGGTGTAGGCATATTCGCTAATAATTCTGGACAAATCTCGATAACTTCTTTGTCTTTTAGAAACTCTACAACTTTCGGATTGAGATTATTCCCACCGTTATATTTGCAGTTTTTTCCCATGATACATGAACTAACTAATACTTTCATAGATAAGCACCTCACAATTTATCCTAATTATATCATTCAACGAATTACCTCACAATAAAAATCTAATCTCTAATTTTATTTTTTCGGTTGTCCCTGCGTGTTATTATTCTGTGAATTGCCTGCGTTCTGGTTGCCTTTGTTCTTCAACACAATATCCTCTGCTTTTACATACCAGTCCACATCTGCACCACCAAACGTCTTTCTTGATACCGTATCGGCTACGGGATTGACAAGCTCCACAACTGCATTGTACGGAAATTCCCTTAACGGTACTTCTGGCGGTACAGACACGGGGATAATTCCGCCATGCAGACTGCACTTCAAATCATAGATACGCTTTTTAAGCTGGGTACTCGGTGTCCCGTCCTCATTCTGCAAGAACACATCACGCACCGCTGTAAATTTTAATTCTCCAAATGTTTTCTCTTTGTCAATGACAAATCCGTTTGATAATCTCATAAATTCTTCACTCCTTTACTTTTCTTCAACTGCTACAATATCATCAGCAAGCAACACATAATCGGTATGTCCCATATCCCCGATTGCGTAACCTCTGCCGTATAACTTCGGATTGACAAGTTTTACTTTCTGCTCATACTTGAAATGCTTTTCGCCAGCCTGCACGGGAATTTCTACCACAACATTTTCCCCTCTCTGTACATCTGAATAAAGGTTGTAGCTTCTTCTTGCGAAAAATCTGCGGTTATCTTTATCTCTGTCAAAAACATGGTCGCTTTCGCCTGCAAATTCAAGAGTTCCAAAAGACTGTGCCATATCTGGCACGACATATTTCATTTCCATAGTGTTTTACCTCGTTTCTTTCTATTTTGATAATTGATAAGTTAATTGATTTTGATTTCTTATTCTGGCAGTTTAGAAAGTACCAGCAATCCCCCAGATAGTAAAGGGTAAAATGTATGCTTCGCACCCTTGACTATCCGTGTTCTTGCAGGTTGTGGGCAGACAAGCCAGAATAAGCAAAAGTCTGCCGTTTGACCGCTTCGGCGGAGAGCGTGATTTTTCTTTCATCATACCGTTACCGCCTTATGATTTCTTCGTTTGACGGCGTTTGTAAAGATATGTTCCAGCCAGTCCACCAGCAGACGCAAGCAACATCACGATAAATGCCATTACATTTGTACTGTCGCCCGTTTTGGGACTGTCGCTAGGTCTGCTAGGCTTTTCTGGTGTCGGTGGGGTTTCGGGTTTCTCTGGTTCTTCTGGCTTTTCCTTAAAGGTAATTGTCTGTCCCTTATCCTCAATCTCCTTATGCTCGGTAACTTTCTTCGGCTCGTCTGGATTGCTCAAATCGTACAATTCTTCAAAAGTTACAAGCTGTTTGCCGTCAAGGGAAGTAGCGTCAAAGGTAAAGGAAACTTCCACTTTCATAGTTTCGCTGTCAGCGGTAAACATATAATCACTTTCCACACGCTTTCCATTGATAAGAAGTTCTGCATTTTCTTCTTTCAACATCTGCCAGCCCACAAGTTTGTACTGTGTACCGACTTCTAAGCCCTCTAAGGTTACGGTATCAATGATTGTTACCTTTTTTCCTGCTTCAAGCTCTTTGTTGCCGTCCTTATCGGTAGCGGTAGTATGTATCTTGATGATACGCTCTGTGATAAGTACCGTCTGCCCGTCGTCCTCAATGTCTTTGTGTTCTGCAACTTTTACGGGTTCGTCTGGATTGCTGAAATCATACAATTCTTCAAAGGTAACAAGGTTCTTGCCACCTAAAGCAGACGCATTGAATGTATAGGAAATTTCCACTTTCATTTCTTCCTCATCAGCGACAAAGGTATAATCGTTTTCTACACGTTTCCCGTCAATGATAAGCTCGGCGTTTTCTTCCTTTAACATCTGCCAGCCTTTGAGCTGATATTTTGTACCTTTTGTAAGTCCGTTTAATTTGATGGTATCAACAATCGTAACCTCTTTTCCTGCAAGGATTGTCTTTTCGCCGTCCTTACTGGTCGCTGTGGTATGGATAGAGATTTCTTTTTCGTATTCATCAGTCAGCGTTCCTAAATCAATCACAAGGTTATTTCTTGATACCACGATTTCAAAAGGTGGGATAAGCTCAAAGCCTTTGTTGCTTTCGCAACGCATTTCTTCAATGATGTAGGTATCATAAGGTAATGCACCCTTGCTGTCGTCTGGTTCAGAAGTTCCAAACCACACACCGTCCTCGCTGTTCTTTCCTGCGTTGGTATTGTGCTTATGTGAAGCCCATTCAGCAGAAGTGGAGAATTGCCCGTTATCATCAGTTACTACAACATGACTTTCCCCAGTCGTCTTGCTTGTGATCCTAAAAGGAACATCAGCAAGACGCTTGTGTGTGCCTGCACCGATTTTTACCCCCTCAATATCTCCACGCTTAATCTGATTATAGATAGAATGGGCTTTTTCGGTTAAGTCCACGATTTTTCCATTTTCTGTGATTGTAAAATCAATCGGCTTTGCACCGTCTGTCAAATATCCGTTTGGAGCTTCACTTTCAACGATACGGAAGTTTCCATAAGGTAAGAGGTCAGAAGCAGTAGAAGCGACACCCTCAATATCTGTACGAATAGTTTTTACGACTTCATTTTTCTTGTATAGCTTGCCCTCAACCAAAACAGAATTATCATTTAAGGAAATGATGTCAAAGGCAGTATCTTTCAAAGTGGCACTTCCTTGTGGCTTCGTATCGCCCGTTTCTAAATCTCGTTTCTGAATTTTCACACCGCCACGGATAACCTTGTCTGATACGGAAAACTGGTTACTTCCAGATAATACGGCAAGGTCGCCGTCCTCGGTAATCTGTGTTACATATAAGCCCTTAATCTGTTCGGACTTATCGCCAGCCTGCATATATGCACCGTCTAACAAGTAGCCGTTTGGAGCTTTTGTTTCTTCAACGGTTAGTGTTCCTAAAGGAAGAACGGCTTTACCGTCCTGCATATAGAAGCTGTCGCCAGACACCTTGTATGCGTCCGCTAATTTTGTGATGTAGTGGGTTGTTCCGTCGCTGTCAGTTTCAGCGATTGTCTTTGTAACCCATGTACGAGTAGCTTCGGCAGGGAGATTGTCTTTATTGTAGAAGCCAGCATAATACTTCCATGTAAATTCCGCACCTGCTAAAGAAGCGTTTCCCTGCGGATTGTCTTTCTGTGTTTCCATATCTATCTTGAAAAGCTCAATCAAAGTGTCTGTTACTTTTGGTGTATCTGATACTTTCAAAGTCGCTGTTTTTCCAGCTTCAACCTTTAAGGAATATACCGTTTTATCTACTTTATATCCTGCTGGTGCGGATAATTCCTTGATATAAACTGTGCCTGCCTTTACCTCTACAACATCTGTATTTCCGTTTTCATCAGTCGTAAGGGTGGCAAGCTGTTTTGTGCAATTCTTATCAGCAAAGACACCATAGGTCGCACCAGCGATAGAGTAATTTCCGTTACCGTCTGTAATGCTGGTATTACTGGAAGTCTTTTGCAGTTTCGCATTTCCGACATTCAGTTTCGCCCAGAATTGTCCCAATTCCTGCCCCTCGCCAGAGTAGATATAACCGCCACATTCATAGCGTCCTTTATTTTCTTTGACAAAGGCTTTTGCACCAGCGAAAACTTCGTCCTGCGTAGCCTTTGGTATTTCATCATAAGAAGCTCGCACGTTATCACATTGCCAGACAAGATGTACGCTCAATCTCTGCCAGACAACACATTGTTCCAACAGATAGACTTGCTTGTAGTTCAGTTCCTTATGAGCTTCGCCATACTGTTTGACATACTCTAAAGATAACGCCACATCTGAAATCTGGTCGGCACTCATGCATGAGCTTGCGTCAGCTCTGGTCTTGTAGCCGTTCTTAAAATCTGTATTGATGTCAATACAATAGGCAGTTTCGCCCTCGACTTTCATATAGCCCTCATTGAATGTCGAACCGATAGAACCGTCATTCATTACTTTTTCAATGATACCGACACGCTCCGCACTTTCCGTCCAGTATTGCTTGCTTTCTGCATGAACGGGTGTAGTCGGTAAAGCAGTAACGACAGTCGCAAGAGCTAAGAAGCCCGTACACAATCGTTTTAACATCTTTTTCATAAGTCTAATGCTCCTTTCATTTTGAGTAATAAAATAGCCGTCCAATAAGAACGGCTGGAAATAGAAAAGGAACGTCATTTTAGGCGTTCCATAGTCTATAAAATATTCAATTTTTTTACTGATGTGTTACTCATCAAAATCTCAAATCAAGGTTATTTGACACCAATTTTGACACCAAATTTTTGTATATTGACGATTTTTGATGAAATGTGATAAATTCATAAAACCCGTGAAAAGCCTGTAAATAGGCACTTTACGGCACTCTATGAACTAAGACAAAAGCTACGCTGTAATAACAATAGTAGAGTGCTAAAATGTTTAAATATTTTCATCAGTGGATATTTTGATTATATAAAATACTTTTGTCTAAACTGTCGAGGTGTCATATGCATCATCATTTTAAATTCTTTTGTGAAATAGCTGGAGCTTTCAAAACCACATTGATAAGCTATTTCTGTAATTGTGAAATCCTGTGTGAGCAATAATTCTGCAGCCTTTGCGATACGATATTTCAAGACATAACGCATAGGGGAAATATGTAAAAAAGATGCAAAAGAGCGTTGACATTCTCTTACACTGATGCCACCAATTGCAGCGATTTCTTTTACACTGATACTCTCCTGATAGTGTTCATCAATCCAGGAAAGCATTTGTTTCATTCGCTGTTCCTGCTGGTATAATGTCTTTTTCAAAGTCACTGTCTGGTTGTTTTTTAAAATCAGCAGGATATGCGATAATGCTTCCCGTACAATAAACTCATAACCATATATTTCTTTTTCACATGCATGAAAAGCTTCAACAAAATATGATGAGATCACAGCATCTGATAATGGATAAAAACCAGCACCCTGTTCCATGAAAGGATGAAGATACAATAGGTCAAATGCACTGCCAGGGGCGCCTGACAGCAAGGCTGGATCAAATACTATGGAACGATAACGACAGGGACTTTCGCTTTCACAAATGATGCCATGTAACACATTTACATTCACAAAATAGCCATCACCAGCCTGTAATCTGACCTCCTGATCAATCAAAGACAAAGTAACACAGCCTTCTTCCAAATAAAATATTTCCATTTCCGGATGCCAGTGAGGCGCAATATCTCCACTTATAAAATCATGAATATCACAATGGTATGCACTACAAGGAAATAAAGATGTGCCTGCCTGAAATAATTGCCTTCCATCTCTGTTCTTTAATATATTGTTTACAGATGTAATCATTTAATTCCTTCTTTCTGTCGCTTTTGTTATAGTATATGACGTTTTAATGAAAGAAACAAGTATCTGACTTCGTTATAATGATAATGTAAAAAAAGATAGAGAGGAGTATACTTATGGCAAGAACATGGAAAGATACACTATTACAATTACTATTAAACAACCTTTTATACCTGCAACAAAACGCATATCATGAATCTGAAAGAAAGCTCTACAAGAAAAATACAATACAATTTTTATATTTATATCCTGATGCGCATAGGATATGCGAAAGTTTTCATGATTTAGATATTATAAAAGGAATCAATGCATGATTCCTTTTTAGGCCAGATGTATGGTTTCTTGTGTATTGACATCTTTATGATGAAGAAATAAGCCAATGATGCCTGCAATTACCGCAAGTATGATCAATATCATACCAGCTGTTTTCATAGGTGAGAAATTAAAGAAAGTCGTTCTTCCAAGAATATGATTTGCTAATGTCGCAAGGATAGAATCAGCGATATTTGGTATTACAGCATACAGGCAAACAGCCGAGATGATACAACAGATTGCAATATGATAAACTGCCTTTTCAAGTGATGATTGACGTATCAATAAATAGGCACAAGCTATTGACAAGAGGACACAGACAAATTGAAACAACAGAGAAGTTCCTATCGCATAGAGTTGAAATAAAAAGCCGTATTGTGGATTTGAAGCCATAGAGCCAAAGTAACTGATTGTGGATTCTAACTGGGATATCATAGTATCTTTATGTTCATCAATCATATTTTGCAGGGATTGTTTCTGAGTATCTGTAATCTTAATACCAATATTGCTTTCAATAATAGATATTGCTTCATCACGTAAGTGATCAATATCTTTTGGACTTGTATATAATGTGACAGTTTTACCATGGTTTTTGATAATTTGATCAATATACTTAGCGGTAATGTTTTCTATGGCTTTACTTTCCGCAAGCTTATTTTGCACCATCAGCATATCATTTGAGGCAGCATTCGGAAATTCTTTATAAACAAAATCCATGAATTGATGCGAAATCGCAGTACCACTCATATCTGTGGATATGGTTTTTGTCACAAGGGGCTTGATAGAAAAACAAGCAGCTGTAAATGTTATTAAAATGCATAATAACACATCCAATAGAATCATTCTTTTTTTCATAAACAACCACCTTCCTTTTGGGATTTATTTGTAATACCCGGTGTATATTTTGGTATCTGATTGTTGTTATCTGGCACGATATGATTTGATATATAGTGATAGCTGCCATCATCCAGCAATTCAATTTTCACAATGTGTGTATAAGCAACAGGATATCCTTTTTCATATCCAGTCGCATGAATGGTTAATGTTAGTATATTTTTTTCTTTTTGTGCTTTGACAACTTCTGGTCGAAGTCTTGGTGTAGCGACATGAGAAGCGATACAATATAATTCTGCGTAAGGATAGGCATGCTGGGTTTCACAATAATAATTCTGTGATCGAAGAATGGCATTATCAATCGTGAAATAACGATGCACGAGGTCTTCAAATACATTTGCATCGATATAGCTGATATACTGTTGACCACTATCTTTCATATAATTTTCAGGTATTGCTTGTTGATGCTCTATGGGATACAGGTATTCTACCAAATCGTTGAAACAAAGTTTGTCCACACTGTTTTCATCCCAATCCATCACAAACAGATTGTTACAGTCATACTCAATAGGGGTGATATAAGTATTGGTATAGGTACGCAATGTTTCATCCATAGGATCTACACGAAAATATCCATTGGTAATATCACCTAAATCAAAAGGCTTTTCCAATACGATTTTTTTCGTTATAAACAAAGTATAAATTTCTAATTATCTTTTTATATTTTCTTAAATGCTCGTAAAGCCTTATTCTATGTGCTTTCGAGTATTTTTACTGTAGGAAGATACTTCACGTTTCTTTGCATATTTCCTCATGTCTTAGCTGTCAGAAGTGGTAAATAAGTAGTAAATTCATTTGTACTACTAAGCAACAAGACGCTCCTGTTGCTTCTCTTTATTCAAGCGTTTCATTTCTGCCATTGCAGAATCGAATGTTGCATGTGCGTAATAGTTCAGCGTCATGGCTATATTAGCATGTCCCATAATGTACTGTAATGCCTTTGGATTCATTCCTGCATTTGCATAGTTGGTACAGAATGTATGTCGCAAACTATGTGGAGTGATGTGTGGCAATTTATCCTCGTTATACTTATTGTATTTCTTAACAAGACCTTTCATCATGCCGTTGTAATCACTTGCCACTTTTGGATAGTTCTTTCTATTAAGAAAGAGAAAATCACTATATCCATCAATCTCAACACGCTTATCATTCTTTCGATTCGCTAACACTCGCTTAAATGCTTGATAGGCTTCTTCAACCATAGGAACTTGACGTTCGCCACTTTTGGTCTTTGGTGTTTCAATGTAGTACCCAATTTCAGTATCTCTCAATAGCTGATGGTCTATATTGACAAGACGATTCTCAAAATCTAAATCTGGAAGTGTCAAACCACCAAACTCTGAAATACGAAGACCTGTTTTTAAGAGTATCAGAATTTCATCATAATTTTTGCTGTAGGTTTTATCAGCTTTTGCAAAGGCTAACAGTTTTTCTTCCTGTTCTTCTGTTAGTACGGTCTTAGGGACAGTATCATCATCAAGAACTGCTTTCAGTTGAAAGTCAAATGGATTCTTCCGAACACAATCATCTTGTATAGCAATATAGAATGAAGCCTTTAAAGAACGTTTGTAGTTATTGATGGTTTGATAAGCATAACCATTTTCACTCATTCTAATAGCCCATTCTTTAGCGTCTGATGGCTTAATACTGTCAATACTTCTTACACCTAACTTGTCTTTCTTCAAAATATCCATAAGATATTTGCGTCCAGTTTCAGTGTTTTTTCTAACCTTTGGTCTTTGAGCGTTCTGTTTTGCGTAAAGCTGGCAGAGTGTCATTTTCTTTCCTACAACATCAATACCATCATGAATGTCTTTCTGTAACTCTGCGATTTTCTCTCTAAGTGAGATACAATCACGCTTTCCTGCTGGTACTCGGTCTGTAGCCACAAGTTTCCACGAGTAAACAAATTGCGGTTCTCCAAATGAATCTATATATTTGTATAAGTATCTTCCGTCTTTTCGTTGGCTCTCTCCAGTCTTTAAGATTCGACCTTTATTGTCACGTCTTTTTTCTGACATGGCATTTGCTCCTTTCCTTTATGGAAAGAGCCTTGATACGACTTAATACTATTTTATCATATACAAGACCCTTTGGCGACGCTAGATTGCGTCCAATGTATCTATAATTTTTTCAAATTGTTTTCGTTTAATCTGAATACGATTGCCATTCATAATCAGCCAATTTGCATTTTTATTTTCCTCTGCCAAGCGTCGTAGCTTGTTTTCGCCAATACGAAAATATTTTGACGCTTCTTCAATGGTTAGGGTATAACGTTCCCAAATAGGAATGTCAGTCTGCTTCATAAAATCCTCCTTTCCAAATCACTTATTTGGATTTCATAAAAGTTGTTTTACCAGCAATCGAACAGCTTTAGCAAAGCTCACGGGAGTTCCACCCCTGCATGGTTCTCATGTAGCCATACTCATTGCCTGCGACGGTTTTATCACGCTCGGACTATTGACTGTATGGGAGTATCATTATCACGATAAGAATGTCGTTGCAGGCAATCCTGCTAAAGATTGCTTCTCGGATCACTAACATGAATCGCTCGCTATCTTTATAAGATAGGTCATGGCGGTTAGTTCCGTTGGCTCTTTTCTTATCGAAACGTATTCGATTACTTTTATTCAGTTTTCAAAGAACAATGGCTCGTTAGCCTATCAAAACACATTGAAAGCTCAATATGCTTTGGTGGAATAACAAACCTCCCTGTTCGGGAAGCGTGGAATGGTTTAGCACGCTTCCACGAAAGGAGAGAGGATATTACTTAATTTCAAATGACAAAATCTTTGTAATCAGTCTGGTTTCCATTCTTCCACGTAAGACTTCATCAACGACCATACTTTGATTGCCATATTCATCTTTCATAAGTCGTAGGGAACGCTTCGTTATGTACCCTCTGTAATGATGTAGAATCTGGTTAATCGCTTCGGTATCGCCATCTGTTGCCTTTACAATGAGAGGAAAGGGAATCATAGGATATTGTGTTTTCATTCTTCAAATTCCTCCATAAACTTTTTAATTAAGGCTAGTCCACTGGTTCTATGCCGATAGACAGTAGAACGGTTCAATTTCAACAGGTCTGCAATTTCTGAATCGCTCATGTCCATAAAGTAAAACAGCAGTAGAATTTCACGTTTCTTGTCTGGCAACTCACGTAATGCTTCACTCAACAAATCATTTTCAACGCCTACTGATAACCCATTGAGTGTAAAAATCTGAAAGTCAGTTGAATAGTTATCTGTTGTCGCAAACTGGCTAACAAGATAATCGCCAACATCCGAAAAGGACACCTCACGCTTTGCAATCCTTGAAAGATAAAGCATATAATTCTTTCGCTCGTCTTCCATAGCACGTTTACAGATATAGTCAAACTGATTTTCTATTGTGGTCTGAAAAGAAGATGGTTTCATGTTTCTCACCCCCTTTCTGTCTAGGAAAGGAAGTGAGCCTTGCTCGTTTATCTCCTTTCACTCTTAGTCCCAATGTGAAAGGGGGATTTGTTGCATTACTGATAAATAAACTTTGTAAAAAAGTTCTGAATAACCAAAAAAGCACACAAACAGATTGATTTCTCTGTTTACATGCTTTTATTTTTCTATCTATATGATTTATAAAACCACATTGGTGGACGTACTTATCTATTGCAGATAGACGACTTTTTTTGATAAATACTCAATGTGGGGAACTTGATTGTATGTGATATACTTCATGGCGACTTTGACCTCCAACAAACCGCCATTTGGAAGTAAGATACAATATTTTAACAGCATAAATAGCACTACCATATAACGGTTTTTTTTATTGGCGTTTAGTAGTGCTTTTTATTAAATATGAACCTATAAACTATATAACATGTTTTTCTATACCTGTTTCTAATTCAATAGGAACAGTAAAATGTATAGAGGTGGTCTATTATGCGTAAAAAAGAAGATAAATATGATTTTAGAGCCTTTGGTTTAGCCATTAAAGAAGCTCGATTGAAACGAGGTTTAACTCGTGAACAAGTGGGAGCATTGATTGAAATTGACCCACGTTACTTAACTAATATTGAAAATAAGGGGCAACACCCCAGCATACAAGTTCTTTATGACCTTGTATCGTTACTTCATGTTTCCGTTGATGAATTTTTCTTACCTGCTAATAACTTGGTAAAAAGCACCCGACGATTACAGATAGAGAAATACATGGATAGCTTTACAGACAAAGAACTATCCTTAATGGAATCTTTAGCCAGCGGTATCAACGAAGCAAGAAACATCGAAGACTAATTAAAAGAATCCATACATAACGGAAAGAGCCGATAAAATGAGATTGTATTAATCTCATTTTATCGGCTCTGCGTCTTTGCGTCTGGCTCTGTAATCACAGTTACTTTGAACTGCTTTATTTCAATTAAATTTTCTTGTCTGCATTTCGGACAATAGAGGGGGAATTTTTTTAATTCAGTATCTTCCCTTATCTTTAATCGTGTTTTATTTCCACATACAGGACACAATATCCACTTGTAGTTTATAATAACTATCTCCTCCTTTACACTTTAATTCAAATCTTTATTAAAGAATATTTCATCTTATTTAACAAGAAACCATATTTATATAACAACATAAAATACACTAAGTTATTTTATTGAACATATATCGTACTTTATCTATCCGACTATTTGGACGACGGGGCTGGCAAACAGGTTCACCGGTAGTAACATGGTACCCTTTTAACTCTGTTAAACAAACACTACGTCCATTTGTAAAGAAAGTTAAATCACTACGATATTCTTGAATACACCGAGCAGGGATTTCTCCACTAAGAATGACCTCATTATTTTTCAATTGAGTGTCTACGATGTTCGCACAATATTTAGGAGCATCGTTGTATGCTCGTGAAAGATATTCCTGTGGCGCATAAATTTTAAAACTAAGATATGGCTCTAACAATTCTGTTCCAGCTTTTTTTAAGACTTGTTCCAATACAATAGGAGCAAGCATCCGAAAATCTGCTGGGGTACTAACAGGGCTATAGTATAAGCCATACTTAAAACAGATTTTACAGTCCGTCACATTCCAACCATACAATCCTTGTTCACAGCCATAGCGTATCCCCTCCATAACTGCATTTTGAAACGATTGATTTAAGTATCCAAGAGAAACCGAGCTCTCATACTGCATTCCACTTCCCAACGGAAGCGGTGATACAGATAAACCAATGGAAGCCCAGAAAGGATTTGGCGGCACTTCGATGTGAATGGTATATTCTGCATTTTTTAACGGTCTCTCCATATAAATGACTGTAGGCTCTTTTAGTTCTATCTCCACATGATACTTTTCTTGCAACAGTGCACTAATCACTTCCATTTGTACTTTCCCTAAGAAAGAAAGTATAATTTCATGTGTCGTAGAATCCACGTAATATCGTAGAAGCGGATCACTATCTGAGATTTCCAAAAGGGCATCAAGCAACATTTCTCTCTGTTCAGGTTTACTCGGTTCAACAGTTGTTTGTAGTAGAGGGTGCGGATTTTCAATCTTTTTTCTCTGTGGCAATAGTTTTGTATCTCCAAGAACACTATTTAACTTCAAAAACTCATTTTGCAAAATAACAATTTCTCCAGAATAAGCTCTATCAATCTTACATAATTCACCATTTATTGAAGTATACATTTCTGTAACTTTTATTTTTTCTTTTTCTGATACTCTAACCGAATCTCGTAAATGTAGTACTCCACTATAAAGGCGTATATATGCAAGACGTTGTCTTTTTTTTGTATATTCAATTTTGAAAACATTTCCGCAAAGTTCAGACGGACCTCGATGTGTTGATGAATAAAATTTATTAGTAATAACTTCTATAAGGTTATCAATCCCTATATTACTTTTTGCACTTCCATGATAAAGAGGGAACAGAGAACAATTCTGAAATCTTATGCTTTCCTCTTGTTCGAGTTCCAATGCTTCTAATGATTTACCGGACATATATTTCTCTAAAAGGTCATCGTTTCCCTCTATTACCGTATCCCATTGTTCAGATTCGGTAAAGTTCGTCACACACATATTAGGATACAGTTCTACCTTCTGTTTGATTACAATTTCGGCAGAAAGTTTCTCTTTAATATCCTGATAAACCGTTGATAAATCAATTCCATTTTGGTCAATCTTATTGATAAAAAAGATTGTGGGAATCCCCATTTTCCTAAGTGCATGAAATAATATACGAGTTTGTGCTTGTACGCCATCTTTTGCAGAAATCAGTAGAATTGCCCCATCTAAAACTGATAATGAACGATATACTTCTGCTAAGAAATCCATATGTCCTGGCGTGTCTATGATGTTCACCTTCGTATTTTCCCACTGAAAAGAGGTTATTCCTGTCTGAATTGTAATTCCTCTCTGACGTTCTAAAAGCGTATTATCCGTCCTCGTTGTACCTTTGTCCACGCTTCCTAATTCTGTAATCGCTCCACTGTTATATAATAAGCTTTCTGTTAAGGTAGTTTTTCCTGCATCAACATGAGCTAAAACTCCAATATTAATAATTTTCATGTGATTTTCCTCCATTCAAAAACCCAAAAGGGCATAAAAATCCCAGTGATAAATACTTTTATCACTGGGATTTTTATGCATAACCATAGGTATACAAAGCATACAGATATTCTCTGGATACTTTAGAATCACATGATAAAGGTATTCTTAAACTGGGTACAAAAAACTAAGCCCTCCTAAAAAAGGACATCTAATTATTTGTTCCCGCTATCAAATTGACAGTTTATTTAAGAATACCTTGCCGCATATTTATTAACTCCTTTTAAATAGTCACTTAAATAATAGCACGTAAGAGCATATTTGTAAAGGAATCTCCAATTTTTTATCAAAGAGAGTACGTGATTACAAAATAGCTGTAATAATGTACCAATATTTGTTATTCTATAATCTTCCAATTACTCCCGTTCTTTTCAAGTACCAAATCAAATTGAGATACCTGCGTTGCTTTGGTCTGCTGGTCGATATACTCCACTGTCAGCGATACCGTGACTTGATTATCCTTACGATTGTAAATAGGATTTACCAGTTCTTGAAAGATGTACTCTTTTCCGATTGGTTTTAATATCCCGTCATTCACATAGTAGGAAAGTTCACTGGCTGTCGCTGTAGGATAGAGCTTGAAGAACGTCGTTAAAAACTCATTGATTTCATTGGTTGTAATGGAATCAACCGTACCCTCACTTTCAATAGCTTTTGGTTTATAGTCTGATTTCTTTGGTATGCTAGTAATGGTCGGATTCTTAATGAGGACCATATTTCCAGTACTGTCTACATAGACACTCACTATATAAGCAGAGTGGACGGTCTTTGTATTTTCCCCCTCTGTAATGAGTTGGTCTACACTGTAGGTTACATCAAATTGATTGTCGCCATCTGCTTCTACCGTCCATATCTGAAATCCTTTTACAGAAGACGATACAGGAATATCTTTACGAACTGTATCGACATTCAGAGCTTGAAGTTCCTCTGTCAGATATGCTTTCAGGTTTTCTATGCGATTATCAATGGACTTGTCGTTTAGTTCCCATGAATAGTAGACTTTCGCAAAGTTCTCTACAAAATTTTCCACATGATGAGTATCGACATATTCCTTTTCTATGATGGTGGTTTCATGAATGGTATGGGTATCAATGGCTGTAAAGTGCTTGAATATCGCAAAGCTGAAACTAAGTCCTAAAAGTACCCATAGGACAATCACAACCTTTTTACGAGGATTGACCTTATAGACACGAGGTTTCTTTTCCTTTGGTGTCTGTTTTTCTGTATTCTGATTTTTTCCGAATTTCATCATTGAATCGTCCTTTCTTATTGTTTGATTCGTCCTGCTCCCACTAAATGCTGTTGCCAGTAAGAGCTTGTTAAGTCGGCATAACCGATAGGGTCGCCTGCATGAAACATACGGTTATCGCCTAAATAAATCCCGATATGAGTAATATAAGAGCCAGCGTTATAGGTAGAATGAAAGAAAACCAAATCGCCGGCTTTTGCTTCCAATAATGGGATATGCCGGGTTACATCATATTGCTGTTGTGCTGTTCGTGGTAAGTTGATTCCAGCTTTTCCATACGTCCATTGTGTCAGTCCGCTACAATCAAAAGAGGTAGTCGGGGAAGCTCCGCCATAGACATACTTCCAGCCTTCAAATTTCAGAGCTTCGTCCATGATGGCTTGTACTGTATCATCATTAAACTCTGTTGTGACAAGATACTGCGTTACCAGTTGCACATAAAACATATTCCCGTAATTGTATCGCCAGCCCCCATTGATAGGTATGGCTATGGGATTGGGGTAAGACACTTTTTCGTCACCCGAATACTCTTTTGAGAAACTTTGAGCCAGTTCAAAGGTATATTTATTCCCACGATTAGCCACATATCCTAAGAAACCACCACCATAATTGTAGGACTGGATAACCGATTCTAAATCTACACCAAGCCTTTCGCTACTGGCTAATAACTCACTGAAATACTTCACACCTTGCTTAATGGATTCTTCTGTACTCAATGAATTAGGTGGAAGACCGAGGGATTCCGAGGACTGCATAACATCTTCTGCTGTACCACCCGATTCCACCTGTATAATCGCAAGAAGTATATTGACGTATTCTTCAATTCCATATTCTTTGGCAACTTTTTCTACCATAGGCTTATGAGCCAGCACTTCTGCGGAAACATCCACACCGCCATAGTGAATGTTGGAAAAACCGCCATCTTGTTCATCTGAAAATAAAATGGCGACAAACAGAAGCAGTGAGAAGACCATCAAGAATAATCCCGAACCACCAATCACTAAAGTTTTCAGCTTCATGGTTTCTTACTGCCTTTCTTAATGGTGGCGGTTTTGATTGGTGGTCTACTTTTTATATTTTGTAGTGGTACTCTTTGAACAGTAGACTGACGTTCTTTTGTGATTGAACGTTGTGAAGCTCTATCTGTTGGTGCAGTTGAAGTTACTGGCTTTTGAACCGTTCTTTCTTGAACTGTATTACTTTGACGTTCCGTTTTTAAACTTGAAGAATCGGACTTAACTGTTGGACGCTCTTGTTTGGCTTGTTGAGATTCCCTATAGGAAGCCTGTACAGTTGTTTGCCTTGAAGTCTGTCCATCATGAGATTGTTCTTGCTTAGTGGCTGGTCTTTCATGAACGGAAGAAGCTGGCTGTTTTTTCTGTTTGACCTGTTCCATTTCAGAGCGACGCTCCGCAATGGTTTTCCGTCTTTGTTCCTGCTGTTTCTTGCGTCCACTGGCTTTATCCGCTTTGGTTTGAGAAATACTTCTGGTTAAATCATGGACATTATCCGTCACTTTAGATTTTCCTTGATATACTGCATATCTTGCATTGGTCGGCAAATCCTTAACCTGTTCTTTCAAATTACCAGCAGTATCTACCATTCTGTCTTTGGTATCAGCTACTGTACCGATGGTTTGACCGATACGCTTTCCTAGTGTTGATTTTTCCTGCCCGTTTGGTCGAGAGTGATCTGCTTGTGTACTCGCAGAACTTCCCGAACCCGACTGTCCTTTTTTACCCGTAGCACTGGCAATGGCAGACCCAGCCCCTAAAGCAGTCACGGAGCGTCCAAGTTTCCGCTGTAGACGGTGCATGTGAGCGTGCATAAGCATACGAGGTTTTCTCATCATACGACTTCCCACACTTTGAGAATCGTTACTCTGTAGAGAAAACATACTCATTAAATCGCCCAGCTTAAAGTAGATTCCTGCAAAGGTCACAATCTGTAGAAAAGCAATCAAAAAGAACGGATAACCAGCCGATAAGGTATAGAGCATGGTTGAAATACTAAATGCTGTCGTAATAATCAATGTGATTCCAGCTCGTGTCAAAATGGTATTAAAGAGCTTTGTTATGGCTCGTTTTGACATACCATCAAATGATGGAATCATGCTTAAAATAAAGCTCACAGGCAGAAACATAGCATAGATGATAAAAAGTACCTGCGAGAAAATCATGATTCCTGTTAATAGGAATACAAATATGGAAATCCCAATATTGAAGACAAATAGGAAGAAGACTGTACCTAAACGGTTAATCGTCTTTGTAATCGTCATATTGGTATTGCTTCTATCTTCAATTTCTTCCGCAACAATTTTTTCTCTGTCTTCCCCATTGTTGGAATCTGGACTGGTTGAGAGCAGGCTTTCCACACGGTCAATACCAATACTTTCAATGTCTGAACTGTTATATTGAAGCAGTAGCCACGGTTGCTGAACCTGTATGGAAAATAGGCTGTCACGTATCAAGTCCACACTGTCCTTGCCTTGACTATCTGAATGGGGCATGACAATTTTTGTACCCAGTGACAAACTAGCGTTGCTGATGTCTGATGAAAAGTCATTGATTTTCTTAATATAATCGGGAGCATAGGCAATAAAGGAAGCCGATAGGATAAAAACCAGCACAAAATTCATGAGGGCATGAATTGCCTTTGTGGTTTCTCTCTTTATCAGTCCTGTATAGGCAACATAAACCCCAAGAACCAAAATCAAGAGTAAAAGGAATCCAACATAGAAACCCTCTGTTGATAGTCCACTAGGCGTAACCCCTGCAAGGGTCTGCATATTCTTGCCAATGGAATCTGCTGTAGCGGAAATGAAGTCTAAGGAATAGGCTTCCTGTACTAAGTAACCCGTCGCATTGGAAACATAAAGACTGATTGTCCAAATAAAATTGGTAATGGCATATAGTCCATACATGACTTGTTTTCCAATTCCGTCCGACCAGTTCCACGGTAGCCAGCCCCAGCTATTATCCACATAAAAATCCAGTTGATAGTTTTCAAGTGGGTATCGGCTGTATTCATTTGCCACATTGACCGTATCATCTACCAAGCCCGCAGCTTGAACCACCGTTCCCAGCATGGCTAAAAGAAAAATGGCAATCACAAGTGTGAAAGCCACTGTCATTGCCACTTTACCTAGACGTTTCAGCGTCCAGTTTGATTTTATTCTGTTTAATATTGATGGTTTCACATTTACACCTCTTTTCGCACAGGTGGTCTGGTATCAAAGGCATGGAGCAGTTCTTCAAATACAGGGTGGAACTGTATCACACCGACACGACCATATAAATCACTGATAAGGCATTGCCCGTTTTCCAAATCACGCAATCGCTTCTGATTGTTTTCGTCCTCTGGGTCTACACCAAAAAAGGCAAGGGTTTTTTTAATCTCGTTAAGGTCAGTGGAACGAAAGGCAAATTTTAAGCCGAGGTTATTTTTCAGTTTTTCATCTAAGAGGTCATCTGTATTTTGGGTCACGAAATATACCCCAGCGTTCATAGCACGACCAGCACGAACCAGCTTCATAGATAGTGTTTTCCCTTGTGCCACCTGTAAGAAGCTCCATGCTTCGTCTAAGTCTACAATCTTGAAAATACTTCGGTCTGTATGGATAAAGTCCAACGCAAAGGTACTAATGACAATCAGCATTGCTACCGATAGTAACTCCATTGTGGTATATTCCTCAAAGGAAGTTTCCTTGTCAGGAAGTACCAAGTCGGCAACCTGTATAATGTTCAGTTGTTTTTCAAGGCTGATAGACTGCTCTACATAACCATCACTAAAAAGCAGATGGGCAAAGTCATAGTCTGTAAAACTTTCGATATGGTCGGCTATGCTGGTACTTAGTGGCGTATTCTCAACCCGTAATTCTTCAATCACTTTCATCAACCCTCGCACTTCACTATTGGTTACTGCACGAATGGCTTTTCTAAGGATTGGGAAGCGTTCCCCATCACGAGAGGAAATCCCCGTAAGGAATGTCAAAATATCAATAGCCAGTGATTCAGAATCTTTGGTATTTTTCATAATTACATAAGGGTCAAGTAAGCCTTTGTTTTTCTCATCAGAAGTCAGATTGACGATATTGATTTCATGGGAAATCTCTGGCAAGGTTTCTTTCCATCTGCCACGTTCTGCTTTTGGGTCTACAATCACTGCTTGTGCCCCATAAAGCACTGCATAATAGACGATAAGGTTATTCGCAAAGGATTTACCACCACCCAGCGAACCGACAAAGGCAGACGCTAACGCATTGGTTACTGAACCCTTAACCCCTTGACTGGCAAGAGCAGGTTTCAGATAGACATTGCGTCCAGTATCTAAGCTGTAGCCAACATAAATCCCCTCATTTTCACCCAGCATTTGAGTAGCACCAAAACCTAAACCAGCGAGGAAATCAGAGGTCACGTATTGAATATAGTCATTCATATATCTTTTGCTGGCAGGTAAAAATTCTTCATGTAAGCCCAGCATATCCCCAAAAGGTCGTACCAGTTTCACGCTCAAATCATCATAGAAATCTTTCACTTCATTACAACGACGTTTAAGTTCGTCAAGGTCATTTGCTGATACCCTTACAACATAGGACAGCTTATACATAGATTCCTTGCTTTGGTCTAAATTGGTTTCCAGCTCGTTCACACTTTCCAGAGCTTCCGCCACATTAGAGCTGGTTTCATTATCACTTTGCCATGCGTGGTTATCCAAGTCTTTCAGTTCTTTCTTTTTATTGCGGACAGTAGATAGGGCTTTACGATTCGCTACAATTTCCACATTCATTGACGTATCAATCGGAAAGGTAAATTGCTGTTGCTGGTAGTAGAAGATTTCAGAGGACGGGAAGTCCAGTTCGCCGACAATACTGTTGATGGTAAAGTAAGCTACATAGGCGGTTTCGTCTTCCTGCTGGATTTTCAAATATCGCTGTTTTTCTTCCACCAGACAGCGAGTAGGCTTAATGAGGTCATAGGTTTTAATCAGTGTTTCATGTTCCAGCTTTTTCTTTGATAGAGGATACTCATACTCTTCATAGGCAGTGCCTGTCTGTCCGTAAAGGTGTTCAATCAGATAGCCGAAGTCGTCCTTATCTAATCTTCGGATTTTGAAACGACGGGAGATTTTATTTTCTAAAAGCTTTTCCATCTTCTGAAAACGCAGGATTTCATCATTACTCATACTAACAAAATCGCCCATCAGCTTATGGTTCACATCATAGACAAAATCAGTAAAAGCATTTTTTGCTTCAACGGTAAGACTTTTCATAGAAAACTCCTGATCGTTGAGAAGCAACTTAAAACCGATAAAGAAACGGTAGTCCACTTGATTTTCGCCAATCATGGATATTAAAGCGTCTGTCTGTTGGTCGATTTTGTCATAGGCAACCGTTTTGAGCTTTCCAGTGACTTCATTTTTGGAACGTTCTTGTGCAGAAAGTATGCTGGATTCTGTACTGATTTGTAAAGCATGAATCTTGCCATCACGATTTTGTGCGATAAGCTGTCTGAAAGAATCATGTACTTGTATTTTCTGTTCCGGACTTAGAAATGAGTAATTGTAGGGAACAAGCTCATAGTAAGCGTAACATTCCCCATCTTTATTCCAGACCAGATTGTTTTCAATATATTTAATTGGATATGCCATAAAATTCACTCCTAACTGCTGTAATGGCTTCTTGTGGCTGGTTTCTGCCAAGCGTTACTTTTTTTCCTGCATAGGTCAGTTTTCGTCGCAGTGCATAAGCAATGACAGACTTCAAAAATCCATAAGGCTTTTTACCATCAAAGGTTTTTGTAGACATAAACCATGTGAAAGCCACAGGAATCCCAAAGTATTTGAGAAATGCTCCCTCTATCATAGAAAGAGGGGGCAAGTTGCCAAGTATCATAACTGCAAAGAGTGACACGACAAACCATGTCATTTGCGTAAAGGTTATGGGAAACGGAAGTCTAAAGTCATTGATGGAGTACAACACTTTCTCAACAGACCAGATACTGGTATAGCTTCGTATTTTCTTCATGTAATCAATCCTTTCATAAAAATGGGGATAGTCTTTTGACTACCCCGTAAACAAGAAAATCTGCCAGTAAGAATGTACCGACAGATTTAATAGACGATTTCAAAAATCCCGTGATTGGTTGAGATAAACGTTCCCGAAAGGTCTAAATCCCGACCATAGGATTCATAATCAATATAGTTTTGAAGACTGGCTGGCACTTCGCCTAAAGCACCCGTTTCTTCAATGTAGTAGCGTGCCACGTCAGACATATCATCACAATCGGAATGAATGATAATATCTTCTTGATGTTCGCTTAATTCTTCAATACTTGAAAAATGAGTGAGCAGAGCAGATAGCTCCGATTGTAGTTCTTCTGGCAACTCCGATACCATTTCCCATAGGCGATTGAGTTCGCTAATAGAAGTGTATTCGTCAACCGTAAAGGGTAACTCGTAATCATGAATGGCGTATTCCTCATATTCATCATTCAAGCCGATTTTCTCTTTGACTTCCTCAAAATCAATGGGAAAGGTAAACCATGCACCAACTAATTCGCCCTCATTGTATTTGCCTAAATTGGCAATGTAGACTTGCATATCGTCCATGTATTCACACGTCCTTTCTTTATAGAGATTCAAAAATCCCTACCGCACTTCGTTTGGTGTACCATTCTTTTGCGGAACATAAGAAAACCACTTATATTCCACAAAATAACGGTTTAATTTAAGCACCAATAATGCGATTGAATAGCTCTAGTAAAATGTCTTTTACTCCAGCAGCGTTGAAGACTAAGCCTACCGCAATAATCGCAATAATGAGAAAGCCAATGAGTTTACTGAACTCACGCTTGAAGCCAAGATACAAGCCAATCACAACGATTGCTAAAAGCACCAGTGATTGAGCGTTTGATAGAAACCAGTTATAAAGGTTTTGTCCAAAATTCATAAAAATGTTCTCCTCTCTATATTCAATGAATTTGTATTTGAGTTATTTTTTTGTTGTTATCACGTCCTGTTCTTTTACTGACTGTTGCTTCAAAATCTGCTTGTGTCGGTCTGTCAGTTTCGCATGGTCGAGAATGTCTTTTACAACCTGCGTCTGGTTGATTTCATCAAGTTTAATCGCAACCTTTAAGGTCGGGGCAACTTGATGAGATAGCCAGTTCAGCGTCCTTTGGAAGGAGTAAGGCTCTGGTTTTGTGGTTAGTTTTAATCGTTCACGATTGTTCCCAATAAACCAAGCCCATTCTTCATTCAGTTTCCAATCAGAACGAGGTTTGGAATCGTCTTTATCTACAAAACGGATATACCGATTGATAATTTTAAAGGCGGTATGCTCTGGATTGTCATAGACGAGTAAATCACGGACTGCATAATAGGCACGCTCATTTTTCAATCGAATCTCAAAACGGTTTTTTACTTCTGCGTCTTCAATGGGAATATCATTTTTCTTGTACTGCTCGTAGTCCTTTTCATAGATACAGAAATAAACTTCACTTTGTAATGAACCGATATAGAGGGTGTTTCCCATACATTCCTTTTCCTCTTTGCGTACCAGTTCGCCACTGCGATAGCTTTTAAAACTGCGGAAGACGGAGATACATTCTTCCTGTTGGCACTTTTCAGTGAGTACAGGGATATTTAAAATCCCTGTCTTATCGTTAATGGCAAGGTCAAGGCGTTTCATCACACCGCCAGCCACCAAAACGTCCATAAAGAACTCATACCAGCTTCTTTGTTGTGCCAGAAGATAGCTTTCAAATTGTCTGCACCCACGACCTTTCAATTCCACCAGAACTCCTTTGTCCAGTTCATGGGAGCAAAGGACGAATATGTCGCCTAAAGCATAATGCTCTGAATAAGAATAGAAACCATAGTCCTCATGAAGAAAATAGGACAGTTTCAGTTGTAAGATGTTTTCGACCACCTGCTGTACGTCTGTTGTCGGAAAGCGAATTCTTACATAATCAAACAGCATTTCAAGGGGAGCGTCGGGATTGAAGCGTTCCAGAGCTTCCCAAAGGGACTGCTGTAAATCCTCTGATGGCTTGACTTTTCCTGTTTCAATATCGCTTAGATACTGCCTTGTAATACCAGTCGCAACAGCTAAACGGTTTTGAGATAGTCCATAAGCCAAGCGTTTTTCTTTTAAATGCTGTAACCAAGTTTGTTCATTCAGTAAAAATCCCTCCAATCAAAAAGGCGTATGTCAACTTTTAAAGCCCATTTGACATACGCTGAAATTTTGTAAATCCCTTGTAACCAAAGGATTTTCTAATGTTTTTTTGACTGTTTCCTGTCGATTTGTACCCCCCTGTTAGATACGGGGGGTTAAGTGCTGGCGTGGCTATTGCCACACCAGCCAGCAAGATCAGTCCACACCTGCGACTTCCGCTTCGCACGTCGCCTGCGTGGACTGTCTGCTGTTGGATAACTTTTTAATTTCCTCCAAGAAATCATATCCTTTTGGTACAAGGGGAGTATAAAACTCTGATATGACACTTGTTCCTACATCAACATAGCCACGACCTTTGATTCGCTTTAAGAAGAAATCCTTTTGTACGTCACTGCCAAACATCATGCCATAGCCCATTTCAGACATACGACCTAAAGCCACTCTGAAATTAAACTGATCACGGATTCCGTCGCCTAAATATTTTGCGTCTGGACGTTGACAAGCCAGTATTAGAAAGAAGCCAGCTTGACGACCTAACATGACAATCTGTTTCAGCTTATTCATAACTGCGGTGTTTTCTTTTGTTCCCAGCATTTCCATGAAAGCGACGTATTCATCAAAGATTAAGAAGTGTGCCGGGAGACCTAAGTAAGCATAATTTTTGCCAGTCTTATAGTTCTTCATCTGCTTCATTTCCTCACTACGTTTCATCATTTCTTCATAGAATGTTTCAATGCAAGAAAGCAAGTCTTCTTTTCTATAGTAGACATTTGCCATCACAGAACCTAAGTCCGCAAGATCAGCATTTTTCGGGTCAAGAATATACAGTTTTGAATCTGTATGAAGCAAGGCTTCAATCAGTGTCAGTATAAAGTAAGTTTTACCGCCACCTGTACCACCAGCAATCAACATATGAGGGAGCTTATCATATTCCCACCATACGTTTTTCATTAAGCGAAGTTTACCATCTTTAGCTTCTACTTCATCAATAGAAATACGACTGGCTATGGTGTCATAGAGCAAAGTATATTCCACATAGGAATCCTTTAACTCTTTATCCGTCAGCTCACAGTACAAGCCACTCTCTAATTTCTTTTCCAAGTGTAAGAGTTGGTCTTGATATTTTCCCAGCGTGATTTCCACCCGTATCTGTATCAAGCCATTTTTAAGTCGATAATACATTTTAGGGAAGTAGGTTATCTTTTCCTTTGTACGACCAGCACTATCTTTAAAGAAACCCTCTGTTTTGACCTGTTCAGATTCATACCACTTGTTTTCAAGTATCATCTTTGCCAGTTTTTGACGGTGGTAAAGTTGTTTAACCGTATCATAGCGAACCCGTTTGAATACAAACGCTACCAGCAAGCAGATAAGAATTGCGACACTGAAACTGATAATTAAATAGGGAATGTCAATCTTATCTGCTTGTGATAGGTTAAAATCCTGCCAGTTGATCTGCTGGATTGTCTTCACATGAAACAGTCCGACAACCAGCAGGAAAACAGGCAGGAGTGACGCTATCGTAAAATGAAAGACTAAATCTTTACCAGATGGGCGAATCCTTTTACCACGCTGTTTCATGCGAAAAAGTCTCCTTTCTACCTAGCGACTATTTGTCTTGTGTCGGTTCTTTCTTTGCTTGTGGTTGAGCTTTGAATGAACTAGAATCCTTTGTCAGCACAATATCGTCTGCCTTGATATACCAGTCAACATCTGCTCCTTGATAGGTGGCAGTAGCAACGGTGTCCGCAATGGGATTGATAAGTTCCACCCGTGCGTTATAATCAAACTCTTTCAAAGGCACGCTGGCAGGAATACTTACTTGAATCATGCGTCCTTGTCCTTTGGATTTTAAGTCATAGGTACGTTCCTTGATTTCATCTGAAACCGACCCGTCTTCATTTTGGATTCTCACTTCACGACGTAGAGCAGAGAATTTCAATTCTCCAAAAGTCGTGTCTTTATCTAATACAATGCCATTTGCTAATCTCATCATTTTTCCTCTCTTTCTTTATTCTTTTATCATGTCGTCAGCATGTAAAAGGTAATTTGTAAAACCACGAGTGCCGATTTTGTAGCCCTCTGCGGTAATACGTGGATTGACTAACTTCACACGTTCCTCAAAGCCGAAATGTTTTTCGCCAGCTTCAGCAGGAAGCACCACCACAATATCATCTGCTCTTTGAACATCAGAATAGAGATTATAGCTTCTTGATAAGACAGTTAGCCGTCCGTTGATTCTTCGCTGAACGACTTTATCCTCGCCAGCAAATTCTAAATTGCCGAATGTTTTTTCCATGTTGGGAATCACAAATTTAAGTTCCATATTTTTACCTATCCTTTCTTTTTTATTGGCTGAATGAATGTTTGATGGTCTTAAAGAGTGGGGAACGACCTTTTGATTCTTGATTTTTTGTTTTCATAAGTTCACTTCCTTTCAAAATCGGGTAAAAAAATAGACACCTCATTTTTTGAAGTGTCTACCTATTAAATATTCAAATTTTATTGGAAGTATCTTTATATCTTCACTTTTCAAGGATAAATCGTCGTATCAAAGCTCATTCATAAGTAGTAAATTAGTAGTAAATTGAGTGGTTTTGACCTTGATAAAGTGTGATAAGTCCAGTTTTTATGCGGATAACTAGATTTTTATGCTATTTTTATATGAAAAATAGCCATATGTATCATAGTCAGCTTTTTCTATCTTCCATCCATTGGTATCTGATATGATTGCTTTTCCATTATCATAATAAAGGGATATGGAAATCAGATACAACACATTATCCTGATAGATGAAATCATCTCGACGAATACCACCAGTTGAGGATATTGTATAGTGTGTAAGTTTTGTATCTTTTTTCGCCTGATAATCTTTCCAGAAAGATAAAAAATGATCACGCCCTTGTAAATCATAGTATCCCTGTTCATCATTAACACAACTATTTTCATCCAAAAGCTTTTCATAAATAGCTTTCACGCCTGCTTTTGATAGAGCAGGTGTACTGATATTTTTACGAGTGCCATTCATGGCATCTTTCTGAATGATGGGCTGTAAGCTTTCACTTTTCTTTTTTAAATCCGTTTGAAGCGTTTGTTTCAATGAATCAGAAATATCGATGGAATTATCATCAAGTAAGTGGATATCGGATGGCTTATGGCTAGAAAAAAACAGTATAAATCCTAACAAGATAAGTGCAAGTATCACGATACCTATGTATTTTTTCTTCATAAGATTCTCCTTTTTATAGATTCATTATTATATAATTGGAAAGGAATGTCAATGAAGCTATCAGAATCGTAATAATATGTTAAGGATATGCAAAAAAGATTGTTGTTTTTAAGAAACTAAGCTATCATATATTTTATACGAGGAGGTATTATATGAAACTAAATTATATTACCATTATGGTAAAAGATATTGAAAAATCAGTAATGTTTTATGAAAAACTGGTAGGTTTAAAGGTTATAAGAAAAATGCATCCAGGTGATGGGAAAATCGTATTTATGGCAAATGGGCAAGATGAAACAATGTTAGAGTTGATCCATTTTGATGATACAGAAAGTGTTTCCGTGAAAGGCATGGTTATGAGTTTTACTTCACAAATACCACTTGAAATGTTAAGAGAAAAAGTAGAAAAAGCAGGCTACACACCTACAGATATCATTGATCAGGGCCCTAAACCAAAATATTTCAGAGTAAATGATCCGGATGGTATAGTTGTAGAAATTTCAATTGATGAAAAATAAAGGTTGAATACATACACGATGTATGTTAATATAAAAACGTACACAGTGTATGTTTTTATATGGAGGTATTATGGCAGGATATAAACGATCAGAAGCAACTGTTCAAAAAATTCTTGATGTTTCTTTAAAATTATTTCTTGAAAAAGGGTATGAAGAAACGACGATATTAGATATCGTAGATCAGTTGGGTGGTTTGACAAGAGGTGCTTTTTATCATCATTTTAAATCAAAAGAAGAGGTATTGAATGCGATAAATGATCGCATGTTTTTAGAAAATAATCCTTTTGAAAAGATACGAAATGAAAAGAATATGACGGGCTTGGAAAAATTAAAACATGTGATTAAATATCAATTTAGTAATCAGGATGTGAAAAATGTAAATATGATGAGCTTGCCACTTTTGAAAAATCCTAGAATTTTAGTGGATTGTTTAGAAACAAATCAAAGAGTGGTAGCACCAATGTTTCAAGAATTGATTGAAGAAGGAATACGTGATGGTTCCATTCATTTAGATCCCAAGTACACAAAAACCGCTTCTGAGTTTATGATGTTGTTTTCGGATTTATGGTTAGCACCAGTGATTTTTCCAAGTGATCCACAGGAAATGAAACAGCGATTATATTTTAGTAAAGAATTATATGAAAAATTAGGTTTGCCTTTATTTGATGATGAGATTATTTCTTATATGGAGCATATGATCGATCAAATAGGGGAAATGAATAAGATTGCCAAGTAGCAATTTTATTTTTCAGACAAAACATACATACTGTATGTATGTTTTAGAAAGGAGTTATATGGAACATAAAACATATGCAATGCAAGTGCAAGGCTTAAAAAAGAAATTTAAAGAAAAAACAGTTTTGAATGGTGTAGATTTTCAGGTAGAAAAAGGTACGATTTTTTCATTATTAGGATCAAATGGAGCTGGTAAAACGACCACAATCAAGATTCTAACAACGTTGTTAGAGCCAGATGAAGGCATGGTGTTGGTCGCTGGAATCGATGTTTGTAAAGATATCAAAAAGATTCATGAACAAATCAGTTTAACAGGGCAATTTGTGGCAGTTGATGAAGCATTGACTGGTATGGAAAATTTAATGATGATGGCAAAGCTGTATCGTGTAAAGGAACCAAAGAAAGAAGTACAGCAATTATTATCATACTTTTCCTTAGAAACAGCACAACATAAAAAGGTTTCCACGTATTCAGGAGGGATGCGTAGGAAGTTGGATATCGCAATGAGCCTGATTCATAAACCTTCTATCATTTTTCTGGATGAACCAACGACAGGTCTTGATCCACAAAGTAGAAGAGCAATGTGGGCAATCGTTAAGGAATTAAAAAACCAAGGTGTGACGATCTTTCTAACAACACAGTATTTAGAAGAAGCAGAAGAACTGGCCGATCATATTGCTATTTTACATGAAGGGAAAATCATAAAAGAAGGGACACCGCAACAGCTGAAATCAATCCTGCCAAAACATGTATTGGAATTACAATTATCTAATCAGATCTCCTATGAAAAAACAATTGATTTATTAAAGCAATATCAATTGCATAAGGAAGAAACGATATGGACAGTGAGTATTACATTTCAAGATGTCTTAAACGAATTGATGGATATATTACAACAAATGAAAAAAGCCGATATACAGATACAAGATTTTCGTTGGAAACAAACAACTATGGAAGATGTATTTATGAAGATGATTGGAAAGGAGCATGCATATGAAACAGTTGATAAGTGATGTAAGAACAATGTCTTTACGCAGGTTGAAAATCTCAATACGAAATCTGGATACCATTTTAACAAGTGTGGTGACACCCAGTTTGATGATGATTTTATTTGTGTATGTATTGGGTGGTTCAATGCATGTGGAAGGCATGTCTTATGTAAATTATATTGTACCGGGTATTTTGATTCAGTGTATCGGACAATGTGGTTCTAATACAGCAATCGCCATAAATAATGATATCAAATCAGGTATTATCCATCGTTTTTATACGATGCCAATCATGAAATCATCGATTTTGTTAGGGCACATCATTGAGGCTTTTTTCAGGAGTATTGTGACAACGATGATAATACTTGGAATTGCATATATTGTAGGATTTCGTCCGGATATGCAAGTGCATAATATGTTACTGATTATTTTGTTGTTGGCAATGTTTATATTGATGATTTCATGGATGAGCATATTATTTGGATTGCTTGCACAAGGGCCTGAAGGTGCCGGTGCTTGTGCAGTATTCATATCTATTCTACCTTATCTTAGCTCAGGTTTTGTATCTGTGGACAGTATGCCTGTAGCATTGGCAGTATTTGCGAAATATCAGCCTATGACTCCCATCATTGATTCTTTACGGGCTTTATTTATGGGAGAAGTGTTCTATATACAGGAATATCTTTTAGGTATGATGTGGTGTGTGGTCTTTATTGTTATTTGTTTTGGTTTATCACAAGTACTATTCAAACGAAAATTACAAACATCATAGGAGGAAATGAAAATGACAGAAGAAAAATTTGAAGAAATGATGGAACGTGGTGGAGAAAAAATTGAAACGGCAGTAGAAAATGCTGCGCAAAAACTGGATGATACTTTAGAATCAACAATGAAACATCGACCTGCGCGTATAATCGCAAAAGCACTTTCTTATGGAGGCTCTATTGGCTTTATCCTTGCATCAGCAAAATTAAAACAAACCTATCATCCAACCATGTCAAACATATGTTTGATCACAGGAAGTGTAGCACTTGCCACAAATATCATTTTATCATGCACCGTGCATAAAAAATGAAAGCTTGACTTTCATTTGAAATTCTAATAAACTAAAACAGTAGGCATAAAGGAGGTGGATGGCTTATGAATCGTAAGATAAAAGATATCATTTTAGATAAAATGCATAATCAGGATGTTTTTTGTCGTACGATAACATTCACTGTTTTTTCGATTATAGGGACGAGTGCGTCAAATTTTCGGGAAAACAATGAGTAAAAGCCAGCCATCAAAAGAACATACCATTATAATGTATTGACGATGTCCCGCTTTTTTACTGGCGGGCTTTTTGTTTTCCCATAGAAAAAAGAAAGGAAAACATTTATGACAATACATTTACAAAATATTACAAAATCCTATACACAGGATATCATATTAGATGACTTAACAATGAAAATTACAGATGGCGAGCATATCGCCATTGTGGGTGAAAACGGATGTGGGAAATCAACGCTGTTAAAGGTAATTGCAGGATTAGAAAACATTCAGGAAGGAGAACGCATTGTATCAAAACATACCAAAATTGCGTATTTGAATCAAAACTTTGATGAATTTTCGGGCACTGTGGAAGCATATCTGATGCAGACTTACAGCGATATCATGCATTTGCAAAAAAAGATGAAAGCCTTAGAGAAAGCTATGGAAAAAGTTGATGAGGTAGAACTAGAACATTTATTAAAAAAATATGGCAACATACAAGAGCGTTTTGAACAGCTGGATGGCTATCATATCTTTACCTTTGTGGATCAGATTGCCCATGGACTTCAGTTCTCATCGTTGTTATACAGTGAGTATGAAGTGTTGAGTGGAGGAGAAAAAGCAAGAGTGAATCTTGCACGGCGTTTATTGGAAAGACCAGATGTTTTATTATTGGATGAGCCAACCAATCATTTGGATTTTAAAGGGATAGCATGGCTGGAAAACTTTCTGGCAAATGATAAACAGACCATCATTGTCGTATCACATGATCGTACATTTCTCAATCATTGTGTATCAAAAATATACGAAATCAGTTATGGAGAATTATCTGTATACCATGGAAATTATGATGTATATCGAAAAGAAAAAAACGAACGCTTTTTACGTATGCAGGAAGATTATGAAGCACAACAAAATGAAATCAAACGATTAGAAGCGGCGATTCGTCAGTTTCGTCAATGGGGCAGAGAAGGCGATAATGAAAAATTCTTCAAGAAAGCCATAATGTTAGAAAAACGTTTAGATAAAATAGAACGTATGAGGCGTCCAAGACTGATTCAAAGGAATATGGACTTTACTTTATCCATGGCAAAACGTTCATCTAAACATGTGTTGGAAATAAAGGAACTGGGGCACTGTTTTGATAAGCTATTATTTGAACATGTAAATGCCACGCTTTGTTTTAAAGAACGTGTAGCAATATGTGGAGAAAATGGCACAGGAAAAAGTACGCTGATCAAATTAATTATGGGAGTTGAAGAAATTCAAGAAGGTAGTATCCAATACGGCAATCATATCGCTATTGGTTATCTACCTCAGATGATCAGCTTTCCTAAAGATATGACGATATTGGAATATGCGAAAAAAGAACTTTGTATGAATGAAGAAGATACAAGGCGTTATCTAATGAAATATGGATTTGATCACATCGATATGATGAAGCGTTTAAAAGCATTAAGCGGTGGGGAGAAAACTAGATTAAAACTAGCAGAAATGTTATCAAAAGAAATCAATATGATAATTTTAGATGAGCCAACCAATCATTTAGACTTCACCAGTATTGATATTATCGAAGAAAATCTTCAGGCCTTTGCTGGTACTCTTTTGGTGGTATCCCATGATCGATATTTTATACAAGCACTATGTGAAAAAGTCTGGATGTTGGAGGATCAGACAATGAAAGAATATATTTTATAATAACTTTCCTATCTTTACATAGGCCTTTCTGTATGGTACGATAAAACTAATATAAGGTGATAACAATGGAACGATATGAATACATAAAATGCAATTGGAACTATATTGATGATGAAACACCGGTGATCCTTTTCTATGAGGTAGATTTAGAAAATGAGCGCTATGCGAGAAGAATGATTGAGGTGTTTTCAAATGGCAGAATATCTTTAGGATTAGATGAAGGATGCGAATTTGTCACAGAAGCACCTGTACCCCAAGTGGATGAAATCAATCAGGATGAAGATTTTTTAGCACAGGTGATCACAAAAGAGGAATTTGAGAAAACATATCAATTACATGAATATTTTGAAAACCTTGGATTTTCTAAAAGATAAAGGGATACATTATGCAAACGGATAATTTACAGGCATGTGCATATCTTACAAGAATAGTTTTGTCGTCTATGATATAATCAATGATAAATGGAGGGATAAAAGATGACAGTATCAAATATGAAAACAACATTAAAAAGTAACATAAAAGATGTTTGGGAGATTGTGACTTCTTTAGAAAATTATGCATGGAGAAGTGATATTAGTCGAATTGAAATCGTTAATGAAAAGCAGTTTGTTGAATACACCAAGGATGATTATCCTACAACATTTACAATCACAGTGAAGGAGCCATATCGTTATGAATTTGATATGGACAACAGCAATATGAGCGGGCACTGGACAGGTATTTTCAATCAGTTAGCGGATGGTGTAGAAATTGATTTTACAGAGGATGTCACAGCTAAAAAGGTATTTATGAAACCTTTTGTGAAAGGTTATTTAAAAAAGCAACAGGAAACCTATGTGAATGATTTAAAAAAAGCGTTGTGTAAATAGTAATCAATAAATGAAAGCGGTGATCTGGTGGTGAATCAAAGAAAAATCAAGAGGATTATGTTGCTGATTATAACCATAGAAGGCATTATGGTTTTTGATTTCGCAAGTATTGTCGCTGATATTTATTCTAAGAAAGTTTTGGATACCGATCTGAATCTTTTTGGCCCCATGATTTTTAGAATCATAGGACTTGTACTTGGAATGATATTGACAGTGTATGGTGTCATACTTTATAAACGATATAAGAAATCGTAAAATGAAAAAGTTTCTGGCGTTAAAAAATAAGCCGGAAACTTTTTTAGATATTATTAGAAAATTACGTTGTTTTATGTATAATTAATCCTGTAAGTTTTAATCCATTTCATAATTTCCCATAGTATGAACTTACATTATTTATGCTAAGTATAGAGGTGGAGTACTTCTGGCTGTTTTTGGTTAGAATTTATGTGTGTATTAGAAGATTTTATATTTAAGAATTATTATTGTGTTTTTTTCAAAAGAACTATACTATTAACGTAGTTTTCATGATACTAAATTTAAACTAAAATCACATAGAAATAGAAAGGGCTGAATTTTATGAAAAAATATAATAACATTAATTTTGTTTTAGCTACTTTGATGTTTATAATAACTTTTGTTAGTTTGTTTTTCTTACCAGACAGAGTACCTACCCATACACATTTTGAAGGAGTTGATGGGTGGGGATCAAAATATACATATCTTATTGCCCCAGCGATTGCATATATCCTTTGGTTTTTTATGCCCAAGTTCATGTCACAAAAAAGCGATAAAACAAAGTTACTTGGAGATAAAGCTGGAAATATTTATCTTTTAAAAAACAAAATCATAATAAACATAATCTTTATATTATTTGTAGGATTTGATTTATATTGGATCTATCAGGAATTTTTGTATACTTCAAATAATATATCTTTAAATTTTTTCCTTCTTATTGGAATCGCTGTTTTGTATATAACTGCATCATTTTCTATCTTTTATATGGATAATGAAGAGTTGATGATGTTACATTGGAAAGAATTTACTTTAGCTGATAGCAGCTTGAATATAAGAAAAAAGAAATTACTATTTCTGATATCTGGTTGTGTTGTAGCGATGCTTATAATTGCAGATGCATTATTCTATACAAAATCTTTTTTACTCATATTAGTTCTGCTTTTATCGTTGGTTTTGAAGTTTATGATTGGACCAATAAAAGCTCGATTAATGAGAAAAAAATAAATAGAAGTTTAAAATTTGAAAGATTCTTATGCTATTTGATGTATGGTTACAGGCAATAATTTCGATAAAGCATTCAGCTTAATATGTGGTATAATTAAACAAATACTACATTGATAATGGATGATGTAGTATCAGGTTATTATTGAAATAATTAAAGAGGAATAGTTATGAAAAAAGAAGAAATATATCAATATCTAAAGAAACATCAAATAAGTTATGAAGTAAATGAGCATAAAGCGGTATTCAATATGGGAGAATTAGACTCTGTAAAGCTTCTTTATCCTGAATGGGATGCTAAGAATCTATTTGTTCGAGATGATAAGAAACGCAATTATTATTTAATTTCTGTTAAAGGGGATAAAAGGGTTGATTTAAAAAACTTTCGTAAACAATTGGGTTTAAGACCACTTTCTTTCGCTTCGGCAGATGATCTAATGGCAATTATGGGATTAACTCCTGGCTCTGTAACACCACTTGGTATTTTGAATGATATAGATTGTAAAGTACATTTTTATATGGATTCTGAATTTGCCGGTAATATCATTGGCGTACATCCAAATGATAATACTGCGACAATATGGATACAAGCAGATCAGCTTATTCATCTAATTCGTGAACATGGGAATGAAGCTGATATTGTCGAAGTATAAGTTTAGAGAAAAATATTGAAAAATGAAAGAGATAGGAATTAGAATAGATGATGGAAATTTCAAATGTAGAAATCATTCGTAGGATGTTATTTACTGTGTTTTTCTTATCATCTTTTTTTTATCAACGTTGGTCGATAAAATTAAAAATATCGTTTATGTGAGTATACATATGATGAGTATATGAAATGCAGACTTTTGTGATAAAATGATATCTTGCATGAAATATAAAAAAACTTCGATTCCTCGAAGTTCATTTATACAATGGTGCGGATGACAGGAATCGAACCTGCACGCCGAAGCACTAGATCCTAAGTCTAGCGTGTCTGCCAGTTTCACCACATCCGCATTTGCCTTGATATTATAACATCTAAATTTATAGAATGCAATACTTTTTTTAATTTTATGCATTATAGCGTAAAAATAATTATATAAAATAATTCCTGTGCTTGCTATCGTATCACAACACCGGTATAATGAAAGAAAGATACTGGGGTTGCATTCTGAAAAACGCACAAAAGGAACATATATGTTTTATGAAGATATAGAAAAATGAAATCAGGTGAGTCTTATGAAAATCTTATTAATAAGTGATACGCATGGAGAATTAGAAAATACTAGAAAACTGATCCATAAACATAAGGATGTGGATTTAAAAATAGATTTAGGTGATATTGGATTTGCGTTAAAAGAATTAGATGGTTTTGTGGTGGTTAAAGGAAATCATGATAAAGCGTTAAAGCTACCAATAGAGCGAATTGTGGAAGTAGAAAATCATCGCATTTTATGCGTACATGGAGATATATTTGAAGCAGATGTCATGGAGGAAGTCTTTTCCTTAATGATCGATGAGAAAGAAGATATCATGCAGGTATGTATGGATGTTTTATATCATCATATTGCTGATTATGCAAAGAAGAAACAATGTGATATCGTCTTTTTTGGTCACACACATATCCGAGTATGGGAAATTTATGATGGAATCACAATCGTGAATCCTGGTTCTTTATTGTTTGGAATGGATGGTAATGATAAAAGTTATGCCATTGTGAATGTCACAAAAGAAGATGTACAGGTAGAATTTTATGATATGAAAGGAAAAAATATAAAATGAAAGTCGTTTGTGTAAATATTGATAAAATTGATTATGATGGAAAATTAGATCGCTCATGTATACCGGGAGAAGTTACTTTTTATTCTGATAGTAGTAAAACGGAGTTTATGGAACGTGTGAAGCAGGCAGATATCATCGTCACAAAAGAATATGTAGTGAGTGAAGATATGATTATGCAACTACCGGATCGTGTAAAAATGATTTGTGAAGCGGGAACTGGGTATAATAACATTGATTTAGAAGCATGTCGAAAGCGTAATATTATGGTCTGCAATACACCAGCATATTCCACAAAAAGAGTTGCACATACAGCAATTATGCTGATTTTGATGCTGGCAAGCTCTATGCCAAAACAGCTGCACATGATACATAAAAAGGATCATCGTAATTTTACACAGCATATGATGGTTGAGCATATGGAAGTAAATGATAAGATATTAGGCATTATTGGAGAGGGCAATATTGGTAAGGAAGTTATAAAAATTGCGCAGGCATTGGATATGAAAATCCTAGTTTATACTCGTACACCAAAGAAAGATCATGATGGGATTTGCTATGTATCTTTAGAAGAATTACTAAAACAGGCTGATTTTGTTTCTCTACACTGTCCACTTACACCAGATACAAAACATATCATCAACAAAGAAACGTTATCCTTGATGAAAAGTACAGCATTTTTGATCAATACATCACGCGGCGCCCTGATCGATGAGGAGGCATTGCTTCATGCTTTACAAAACAAAAAGATTGCGGGGGCAGGATTAGATGTACAAGAAGTAGAACCGCCAAGAGAAGATCATCCTTTCTACGAAATGGATCAGGTGATTCTTACTCCACATATGGGATGGCGTGGTTTAGAAACAAGACAGCGCTTACTACAGCTGGTTTCCAATACATTAAATGCATATATTGAGGGACATCCAATCAATGTAATCGTCAATACAAATAACATGTGATGATTTGTAAAATAAATGTAAAAAATATAAACGGAATAGGAATTATATGAAATACTTGGTATAATGAAAGAAAGTAAAGAGAGGATTCATTATGTTATTAAAACTTTTAGAGAGAATGGGTTTCACAAAAGAAGAGGGAAGCTGGATTCTATATGATGTAGGAAACAGCGCACAGGTATTAACGACATGTACCGTTATTTTTCCATTGTTGATTGCGAAAATCACACCGGGTGACAGCAGCGTCTATGTTGGATGGGCAAATGCAGTATATGCGATTATTCTGGCACTTATTTCACCAGTGCTGGGAACGATGGCAGATTATAAAGATACGAAAATGAAAATGTTTAAGTTCTTCCTGTTTATTGGTATTGCGGGAGGATTTGGTCTGGCGTTGCCATTTATTGATTATAAAACAGCGATTGTTGTATTCGTCATTGCCATGCTGGGATACAATGGCTCTATCATTTTCTATGATGCATTTATTGTAGATGTGTGCGATGATGAGCGAGTGGATAAAGTGTCTGCGGCAGGCTATGCATGGGGATATATTGGCAGTGTGTTGCCTTTCTTGATCTTTGTGATTCCATTTGCGGCAGTAACCTTATTTGGAGATACGAATGGTGATTTGGTATTAGGCGGATTCACATTGACCTATCGTGTCGCATGTGGTATTACAATGGGACTTGCGGTATTATGGTGGTTATTTTATTCTTTGCCAATTATGAAGAATGTAAAACAAACACATTATCATGAACCTGTACCACATGTTGTGAAAGAATCATTTTCACACTTATATCATACATTCCGCGATGTTAAGAAAAATAAAAATATTTTCCTGTTTTGTATTTCTTATTTCTTTTATATCGATTGTGTAAATACCGTTATTAAAATGGCTGTATCACTTGCAAGTGAAATGGGAATTGATGATACTATGAGTCTTGTGGTTGTAATCTTGATTAATATTGTGGCTTGTCCTGCATCTATTTTCTTTGGCAGACTGGTTGGCAGATTTGGTTCTAAGAAGATGATTTATTCTGGCATTATCGGATATACAGGCGTTGTTTTATGTGGTGCGATGATTAAGACATATCCATCCTTTATCTGGGCAGTAGCATTGTTGGTTGGGTTGTTTCAGGGTGGTATTCAATCTGTATCAAGAAGTTATTTCGCAAAGCTGATTCCTGATAAAGCAGACAGTAATGAATTCTTTGGATTCTTCTCTGTATTCTCAAAATTCTCTGCGATTTTAGGTCCAATTGCAGTATCTGTGATTATCATGATTACAGGGGAAACACGTTATGGAATACTTGGATTGATACCAATGATGTTGCTTGGTGCACTGGTATTGGCATTTGTAAAAGATCCGGAAAGTGAACAAAAGTTTCATAAAAAGAAGATAAAATAAAGGAAAGGATTGGCGTGATCACCAATCCTTTTTTGACTATGCTGTTGGATTTTCGATATAACCAATGAATAAAGGGGTACCCTGAGCGGAAACAATTGTATATAGGAAAGGTCTGTTAAACTGGATATCAACACTTTCCATAAAAGCACTACCGGTTTTCATTTCGATTTCACTATAAGCCGCAGCCTCAATACCTTCTTCATTGACCGCTAGATAGGTTCCCTGATGCATATCATCAAGATAAAGCGGTTCATGATCATTTTTAGAAAGAAATTGTGCATCTGTTTTTGATAAAGCACGATTTACGCCCATAGAAGAAAGCATATTGGTTAAAGAATAATCCTGTTTTAGCGTAAATGAAGGAAGTGAAATATTTAACATTTTCGTATCATTCGTTTCATAGAATTGAGAAATCCATGCTGGATCTTTTAAAATATCTAAAGGATTTTGATGTTCCTTTGGTAAAAACAACAACATTTGTCCACCTTTTTCAAGTGGTAGATTGATTGCTTCATAGTTTTCTTTATCCATATAGTATCCGGATCGACTGGTATGCATGAAGGACGTCTGAATTTGTTTTTGATTAGAAGTTGTAAAAGTATCTGTTTTTGTGTTCTTTTTATCAAAAGGAGTATCCCAACGATCCTGTAAATATAAAGTATTGAAGTAAATAATTGCAGTATTCTTAGAAACTGGCTGCTGGAAGGTAAGCTTTTTATTGGTATTTGATTGTATCCATCTGTTGATCTCACTGGTTAATGACGATTTTTTGAAATCCCTTGTGAAGATATCAGATTGATAAAGCGATGATGCATCTTTTAGTTTTTGACTTAGTGTAACATTTTGATCATTCCAGATGGAAGTATTAGACTGAACATTTTGCTGGCTTAAGGTGTTTAGCTCTTTCACAAGCTGTTGATTCAAATCTTGTATATCCCCTTTATAACACAACGCATGTAAAAGCTGTTGCTGGGTTTCATCTATGGCATCATTGCTGCATAAAGCTAAGGCAAGATATGCACTGTAAGGGGAATACAACAGATTTTGATCCTGTTGCCATAGTCTGGAAAAACTGGATATAGAAAAAGCATTCAGACTGTCTGGTAATGATGTATGCATGGTTTCTTCAATATACACCTTATTGTTTGTCGGTTTATTTGGTGTTGTACAACCAATGCATAAAGATAAGCAAAGTGGTATCATGAGTAATTTAGATTTATGTTTCATAAACATTCTCCTCTCTACTAATGATACCTTAGGATACTTATTTTTGTTTCAAAAAAGCAAAATTATTTTCAATATCTATAGCATAGGTGTTATCTATCAGAATATAAGGCAAATGATACTGTTTACAGCTTTGTAGATGATTGAGATTATCTTTAATCAATGCATCGATATCCAATGCTTCCTCCTTACGTTGTTCTATACAATTCGCATATTGAAAGATCTCTTTTTGGTGTTGCTCGATATACGATTTAGAAAAAATCAGGCAACAGTAATGAATTTTTTTTCTTTCCTCTTCTGTAAAATCCTTCTGCCAGTCAAAGGGGATGTAACAGCCCTCTATGATGAAATGCTGATTGTTTTCAATCGCGGTTAGAATGATTTCTTTCATAATTGGCCAAAGATATGAAGTTAATGCTTTATCATCTTCAACACAAATATCACTTATATGTGCACGGATTAATCCCATTTTGATATGATCAATAGAATAATAAGGGATGTGGTAGGTTTCCAAAAGTTTTTGCGCAAGTTTGGTTTTGCCACAATGTGTCGCACCGCCCAACAATAGAATCATGTTATCACCTCTTATGTTCATGATAGCATAAGGCATGAAAAAAAGCACTCGAAAGTGCTTTATGTTACTTTTGATTCTGACGAATTAGATTTAATGTTCCACCAGCTTTGATGGTATCAATATCCAACTGTGTTAGATTATGTTCTACCTGGAAGGTTTTGCCTTTGGTTACGTTCTGTACAGTGATAGGTGTATTTTCTTTGATATCTAATAAATCAGTTATTTTTAAGGTATCCATTTCATCAATATCATTATAATCTTTTTCATTAACGAAAGTGAATGGAATGATACCAAAGTTAATCAGATTTGCACGATGAATTCTTGCGAAGCTTTTTGCGATAACAGCTTTAATACCCAGATACATAGGCGCAAGTGCCGCATGTTCACGAGAACTTCCCTGGCCATAATTGCTGCCTGCCACAATGAATCCACCATCATTCGCGATACAATCATCATGGAAGCTTGCTTTCACATTCATAAAGATGAATTCAGAAATCTTTTCAATATTAGAACGATAAGGCAATACTTTTGCGCCTGCTGGTGCAATGTGATCGGTTGTGATATTATCATCTACTTTGATCATGACTTTCTTTGTGATTGTGTTTTTTAATGGTGTATTGATAGGTAATGGCTTGATATTTGGTCCACGAACAACTTCTGTTTCCGCAGATAATTCCATATCCGGTTCAATGATCATAGAATCATCAATAGTAAAATATTCAGGATCCTCAGGAATATCAAATTCTAAAACTCTTGGATCTATAATGTATCCGGCAATTGCACTTGCGGCAGCTGTTTCTGGAGAAACCAAACATACTTTAGCACTCAGGGTTCCACTTCTTCCATAGAAGTTACGGTTGAAGGTACGCAAGGATAAAGCGTTGGTGATAGGAGATTGTCCCATACCAATACATGGTCCACATGTTGTTTCCAGGATTCTTGCGCCAGCAGTAATCATGGTAGATAATCCACCATTGCTAGCAAGCATATTCAATACCTGACGAGAACCTGGTGAAATAACAAGAGATACCTCAGGATCAACAGTTTTTCCTTTTAAGATATTGGCAACTGTCATCATGTCACGATAACTAGAGTTTGTACAACTTCCAATGGCAACCTGATCAACTTTCATGCCAAGCACTTCACTGATAGGTAAAACATTATCAGGAGAATGAGGCATTGCAATCATTGGTTCCAATGTATCTAAATCAATTTCATAAGTTTCATCATATACAGCACCTTCATCAGCCTTTAATTCAACATAGTCTTCTTCACGATGCTGTTTCTTTAAGAATTCATAAGTGATTTCATCACTTGGGAATACAGAAGTTGTTGCGCCTAATTCTGCCCCCATGTTAGTAATGGTTGCACGCTGTGGAATACTCAGGTTTTTTACACCATCTCCACTATATTCAATAACTTTTCCAACACCGCCTTTTACACTTAACAGCTGTAACACTTTTAAGATAATGTCTTTAGAACTGACACCACGCTGTAAAGAGCCGTGCAGGATGATATTTACTACTTTTGGCATTGTTAAATGGAATGCTCTTCCTGCCATGGCACAGGCAACATCAAGTCCTCCGGCACCAATTGCCAATGCACCTATACCACCAGCTGTAGGTGTATGAGAATCACTTCCTAATAAAGTTTTTCCAGGTTTTGCGAATCTTTCCAAATGTACCTGATGACAGATACCATTGCCTGGTTTAGAGAATTTTACGCCATGCTTCATAGCGACAGTTTGTAAATATTTGTGGTCATCAGCGTTTTCAAAACCACTCTGCAGTGTGTTATGGTCAACATAACTGATGGATAATTCAGTTTTTACCTGGTCTACCCCCATTGCTTCTAACTGCAGATACGCCATCGTACCAGTTGCATCCTGTGTCAGGGTCTGATCGATATGGATCGCAATTGGTTCTCCTCGATGCATTTCACCTTCCACCAGATGAGCTTTTATAATTTTTTCTGTAATTGTTAGCATATTTTTTCTTCCTTTCCGCTATATTTTTAGTGTACGTGTTTTATTATAACATAAAATCTGAAAATATTTCATTGACTTTATGAAAATTATGATATAATATTGAAAGACATTGAAAAATAAATAAAAAAGGGAGGTACCATCATGAATAAACAGTTAAATTCATTATATAAAAAGTCACTGGAATTTACAGATATCCCCAATGATCTGTTTCGCAAATATGATGTAAAAAAAGGTCTTCGTAATGAAGATGGCACAGGTGTACGTGTCGGATTAACCAAAATTGCCGATGTTGTCGGTTATAAATACGTAGAAGAAGTCAAACGGGATGCCCAGGGGCAGCTGTTTTATCGCGGTATAGAATTACGTGATATCATCCACGGACGTGATTGGAACCGTCCTTATGGATATGAAGAAGTATGCTTTTTACTATTGTTTGGATATTTGCCAAATGGAGAAGAATTACAGACCTTTGTGAAAATCTTACAGGATCATTATGAACTGCCTGGTGATTTTCTTGAAACAAAGTTTTTGCATATGCCAGGTAAAAATCTAATGAATCGATTACAGCAGGCAGTGCTTGCCTTATATGATTATGATGATGCACCAGATGATATCAGTGTAGAAAATACGTTGGAACAGGGGTTAAATATATTAGCGAAACTGCCAAGTATTATCTGTTATGCCTACCAAAGCAAGATGCATTACTATCATAAAGAATCATTAGTTATTCACCAGTGTCAGAAAAATATGTCCATTGCGGAAAACATCCTTTATATGTCCAGAGGAGATCATTCCTTTACGCATCAGGAAGCCCTGGTATTAGATATGATGTTAATTGTACATGCTGATCATGGTGGTGGAAATAACTCTACATTTACCAATGTGGTGATTTCATCAACAGGTACTGACTTTTATTCCAGTATGGTAGGTGCAATCGGGGCATTGAAGGGGCCACGTCATGGTGGTGCAAATTTGAAGGTTTCCGGCATGATGAAAGCAGTCATTGATGAAATTGGATATTGTGAAAATGAAGTAGAGATCAAAGCGTTGATTTATCGTATCATGCATAAACAGTTCTATGATTACAGTGGGCTTGTTTATGGTATGGGACATGCAATCTACACTTTATCCGACCCAAGAAGTGAAGTGCTTCAAGAACATATCGCAAAACTTGCACAGGAAAAAGGTAAAGAAAAAGAATATGCCTTTTATCAGCGTTTTGAACAATGTGCAAAAGAAGTCATTCTGGATGTAAAGGGAATTAATGTTTCCAGCAATGTAGACTTCTATAGTGGCTTTGTATATCAGATGTTAGGGATTCCAGAAGATATGTATACCCCATTGTTTGTATTAGCAAGAACAATAGGATGGTTAGCACACAATATTGAAAACAAGCTGTACGATGGAAGAATCATGCGTCCGGCTACGAAATATGTAGGATCAACAAAAGAATATAAGAAGATGGAGGAGCGATAGAAATGAAAACAATTACTGTATTTAAGGGAGATGGCATAGGACCAGAAATCTGTGATGCGACTTTACAGATACTAAAAGCGGCAAAAGCACCACTTGCATTTGAGTGCTTTGAAGTAGGAGAAGCCGAATATGAGCGCAATGGAAAACTGATTCCTGATGAGGCATATGCTTCATTTGAAAAAAATCGTATTTTATTAAAAGCACCAATCACAACGCCGATTGGAAAAGGGTTTAAATCGTTGAACGTTACTTTACGTAACAAATATGATTTATATGCAAATATTCGTCCCGCAAAAAGCAATACTGCTGTAAAAACACCATTTCCAGATGTAGATATTGTCACATTCCGTGAGAATACAGAGGATTTATATGTTGGTGTAGAAGAAAAAATTGATGAAAACACTGTACATGCGACTAAAATTATCACAAGAAAAGCAAGTGAGCGTATCATTCGTGATGCATTCCAGTATGCAGTAGATCATGGACGTAAAAAGGTTACTTGTGTACATAAAGCGAATATTTTAAAAATGAGCGATGGTATGTTTTTGGATATCTTCCATGAAATCGCAAAAGAATTTCCAACGATTGCATCAGATGATAAAATCGTCGATAACGTTTGTATGCAGTTAGTTATGCGCCCTGAAACTTTTGATATCATGGTCATGCCAAATCTTTATGGGGATATCGTATCAGATTTAACAAGCGGATTGATTGGTGGATTAGGATTACTTCCTAGCTGTAATTTAGGCAGCGATTATGCAATGTTTGAAGCAGTACATGGAAGTGCGCCAGATATCGCCGGAAAGCATATCGCTAATCCTACTGCAATTCTTTGGTCAGCATGTATGATGCTGGAATACTTAGGAGAAGACGCATGTGCCGCTAACATTCGTCAGGCAGTAGATGCTGTTTTACAGGAAGCGAAAGTCTTGACACCTGATTTGCATGGAACTTCCACAACAGAAGAATACCGTGATGCAATCATTGCACATTTACAAGCATAACAAAAACAGAGCAAAATCATGCTCTGTTTTTTCTGCAATATAAAGAAAAGGTACAGGAGAATATCCTGTACCATTATTGTCGTATCTGCCCATTTCCCAAAATGATATATTTTTGGGTTGTTAAGGCTTTTAACCCCATAGGACCTCTTGCATGAAGTTTTTGGGTACTGATACCAATTTCTGCGCCAAGTCCAAATTCAAATCCATCAGAGAATCGTGTAGAAGCGTTGGCATATACGCAGGCACTGTCTACTTCTTTAATAAACTGCTGGATACTGCTGTAGTTTTCAGAAACAATGGTTTCACTGTGATGGGTACTGCAGGTGTTGATATGATCAATCGCTGTTTGTAAAGAATCAACTTTTTTCATGGATATTTCCAAATCAAGATATTCTTTGTGATAGTCATCTTCACTTGCCAATATACAAGTATCATCTAATAAGCATATATCCTGATCAGCGTGAATGATAACATTGTGCACTTTTAATGCATCAATGACTTCCTTTATAAAAGTATCAGGAATATCTTTATGGAACAAGACACTTTCACATGCATTACATACACTGGTACGACTTGTTTTCGCATTAATTATGATGGAAAGGGCATCCTCAAGCTTTGCGTCTTTGTCTACATAAACATGACAGTTTCCTGTCCCAGTTTCTAAAACAGGTACACTGGCATTTTCTACACAGGTCTTAATTAAAGAAGCACCGCCTCTTGGAATCAAAACATCTAAATAATCATTCATACGCATCAGCTGACTGCTGGTTTCTCTTGAAGTATCCTCTAATAATGTGATGATATCAGGATTCATGTTTTGTTTCTCAAGAGCATGACGCATGAGTCTTACCAACACGATATTAGATTGAAGAATATCTTTACTACCCCTTAAAATTACAGCATTTCCAGCTTTTAAACATAAAACTGCAGCATCTACCGTAACATTTGGTCTGGCTTCATAAATCATGCCGACAACACCTAAGGCAACACGCATTTTCCCTATTTGAAGACCATTTGGTGAGGTTTTCATATCTTCGATTTCACCAATAGGATCATTTAATGCTTTCACCTGACGAACACCGACAACAATCTGTGCTAAACGTTCTTTTGTTAAATGCATACGATCAATCAGGCCTTTATTCATGCCACGTTTTTCACCTTCATCCACATCTTTTTGATTAGCAACCATGATTTCATCCATATGCTGTTCAATTTCTTGCGCAATACTTTCTAATACCGCATTCTTTTGTGCAGTAGATGCTTTCATGATATCCTTGCTTGCTGTTTTTACTGCCTTACATAATTCAATGAGTTCCATATGACTCCTCCTTTACATCAAATAATGTTCCTTTATAATTGTCTTCTAATATATCGTATAAAATAGATGGCTGTTTACCATTGGCGATGATCATTGGAATGTTATGCTCACTTGCATATTGTGCCGCATGTAATTTGGTAATCATTCCACCCGTTCCAACATTGCTGGAAGCATCCTCTGCCATAGAAAGTATATGCGAATTGATACCATCTACGACGGGAATTAGTTTTGCATCATCATACTTACTGGGATTTTTATCATATAAACCATCAATATCACTTAAAATCACAAGCAGATCTGCATGTACTAAGTATGCTGTAATCGCAGATAAAGTATCATTATCACCATAAGCAATTTCATCAAATGCAATAGAATCATTTTCATTTACGATAGGAATCACCCCATACTGAAGCAGAGTTTCCATTGTGTTGATTACATTGACACGTGGTGTTTCATTGGCAGTTATCGTTTTTGTGATCAATAGCTGTGAGATTGTCTGTCCATATTGTGAGAAGAATTTATCATAGATAAACATTAATTCACATTGACCAACACTTGCTGCTGCCTGTTTTTCACGCATAAGGGAAGGGCGGGTTTTCATTTTTAATTTACTGGCACCTGCACTGACAGCACCACTACTGACAAGTACTACATCAATTCCTTTATTTTTTATATCACTTAACACCATAGCGAGCTGATCAATTTTTCTTAAATTTAATCCGTTTTCTCTCGTAATCGTGGAAGAACCTACTTTGACAACAATTCGTTTTATATCTTTCATTTCTTTCATTCTTTTACAACCCCTTTGTAAATTGTTTCTTATATTATAGACGAGTTTTTATGAACGGGCAATGATAAATTGGAAAAGGCGAAGTTTTCTATAAAATTTAGCACTAGGGTGTTGACAGTGCTAAGAAAAAGTCCTATACTATTAGCAGACTTATGAAAAGAGTGCTAACAGGAGGTAAATGAACATGGCAAGAAAAAAACAGTTTAAGGCTGAATCAAAACGTCTGTTGGATTTAATGATCAATTCTATCTATACACATAAGGAAATCTTCTTACGTGAGCTGATTTCTAATGCAAGTGATGCAATCGATAAATTATACTATAAATCACTAAGCGAGAATTTAAGTGATATTGATCAGAATGCATTCAAGATCCACCTGGAAATCGATAAAGAAAACCGTACTTTAAGTATTAGTGATAACGGTCTTGGTATGAACAAGGAAGAATTAGAAGAAAACCTTGGTACGATCGCAAAAAGTGGGTCTTTCGCATTTAAACAGGAATTAGAAGAAAAAGATGAAAAAGAAGATGCAGTAGATATCATCGGACAGTTTGGTGTTGGTTTCTATTCTGCATTCATGGTCGCAAACCGTGTAGATGTTGTATCTAAAAAATATGGTGAAGAAACAGCATATATCTGGAGCAGTGATGCAAGTGATGGATATACAATTGAAGAAACAAGCAAAGATGATTGTGGAACAACCATTACTTTATATCTAAAAGATAACACAGATGATGAAAACTATGATGAATATTTAGCGCAGTATGAAATTGAACGTTTGATTAAGAAATACTCTGATTACATCCGTTATCCAATCGAGATGTGGGTAGAAGAACAAAAACGTATAGAACCAGAAGATGGCGAAGAGCAAAAACCAGAAGATGTGAAATATGAAACAGTAAAAGAACTGAAAACATTGAACTCTATGATTCCATTATGGAAGAGAAGTAAAAATGAAATCACAAAAGAAGAATACAACGATTTCTATAAGAGTAAATTCAATGACTTCACAGACCCTCAAAAGACAATTCACTTCTCTGTAGAAGGTAATGTAAGCTTTACTTCCTTGTTATTTATCCCAGGTAAAGCACCTATGAACTATTATTCACAGGATTACAAGAAAGGTTTACAGTTATACAGCCGTGGCGTATTCATCATGGATAATGCGGATGAACTAATTCCAGAACACTTCCGTTTTGTGAAAGGTCTGGTAGATTCTCAGGATTTAAATCTGAATATCTCTCGTGAAATGTTGCAGCATGATCGTCAGTTAAAAGTAATCGCAAATCGTATCGAAAAGAAAATCAAATCTGAACTGTTATTGATGTTGAAGAATGATCGTGAAGAATATGAAAAATTCTGGAATACATTCGGTCTACAGATTAAATTTGGTGTATATAATGGCTTTGGCGCAAATAAAGAATTGTTACAGGATTTATTATTGTTCTACTCCAGCAAGGAACAAAAACTGATTACATTAGATGAATATGTTGCACGTATGGAAGAAGGACAGGAAAACATCTACTTTATGAGTGGAGAAAAGATTGAAAAAATCGATCAGATGCCTGCTGTTCAAAAGGTTAAAGACAAAGGCTATGAAATCCTGTACTTAACTGATAATGTTGATGAATTTGTTTTACAGATTTTAGGCACATTCAAAGAAAAGAACTTCAAAAATATTTCTCAGGGTGATTTAGACTTAGATAGTGAAGAAGAAAAGAAAGAATTAGAAAAGAAAGCTGAAGAAAACAAAGATATGCTGGAAGGCTTAAAAACAGCTTTAGGTGAAAAAGTAAAAGAAGTTAAGATTTCTACACGTTTGGTAGATGATCCAGTATGCTTATCAAGTGATGAAGGTATGTCATTTGAAATGGAAAAAGTATTAAGTGCTATGCCAGAAGGCAATCCTTATGGTATGAAAGCTTCACGTATCCTGGAAATCAATCCAAACCATCCAATCTTTGAAGCATTACAGAAAGTATATGCAGAAGATAAGGATGCAGTAAAAGAATATGCAGACCTGTTATTTGATCAGGCATTATTGATTGAAGGATTCCCAATTGATAATCCAGCTGAATTCTCTAAAAAGATCTGTGAATTCATGGTAAGAGCAACAAAATAATCGTTTTGCATGATGTTGAATGAAGTGGCAGAAAAAGTTTACTGTCACTTCTTTTTTTCGCTTTTCAATTGACTTTTATAGGGGATATAAATTATACTGATATCAGGGCTTTTAAAATACATAATATGGAAATCAGCAGCATTTTGTTTCATAATGTATAAAATATGAGATAGTCCTGTTTACAATAAAATTTAGGTTTATAAGGTATAAAAACGCCGTTTTCTATAAAAAAACGATATATATAAAATAGTATACATTTTTATACAGAAAGGAGAATGTGAATATGAGAGAGGAATTGTTGGAATATATATTCAAACATACTGGTGAAGATTGTTTATCTGATTTACGTATTCCAGCAATCTTTCGGATGCATATCGTATTTGTGATGAAAATTAATGATGACATGTTTCCCGTTAGTGAATGGAATCAGTTAATTGCATATATTTGTAAAGATGGTATAGAAGTTTGTTCTGTAGATGAGGCAAAAGAGAAATTATATCGATGGTCATTAGGAAGAAAGTGAGAAATCACTTTTTTTCATTTACAATTTCTAGTACAATGTATCTGTGAGGTAGATAGATATGATAAAAAATATTATTTTTGATATTGGAAATGTTTTAATGACATTTTCTCCTGTAACGTATTATAAAGAAATTTTTCATGATGAAGCTTTGACAGAAAAGGTATGTCAGGCAATATTTTCACATGATGCATGGTTAAAATATGATCAGGGCGTTTTGTTTATGAAAGACTTATATGAAATATACCATAAAGAATACCCTCAGTATCAAACAGAAATTGATATTATTTTAAAAGACTGGATGAAATTAATGCAGCCAATGGAAATATCTTTTTCACTTATGCAAAGATTAAAAAAGGAAGGATACCATATTTATATTTTATCAAATATCAGTAAAGACAGTGCAGATTATTTAAAAGCAAATCAGCCATTCTTTGATTGGAGTGATGGCTGTGTATTATCTTATGAAGAAAAAATCGTAAAACCGGATACAAGAATCTATCAGATTTTATTAAAACGATATAATTTAAAAGCAGAGGAATGTTTGTTTATTGATGATAATGAAAAAAACATTATCGCCGCAAAAGAAATGGGGATACATGGGATTACATTAGATCAGAGTGATCAAATAGAAACATATGTGAATACATATTTGGAGAAAACAACATGTTAAAAGAAAAGCAAATCGTAAAAGGTAATATTCAATTTATTGATGAAGATGGCAACGGTGTCTTTTATGTAGGAAAAGATAAAGTATTGGTTCGTCATGTGTTTGAAAAGGAACAGGTACAGGCAAGGATACAAAAGCGTATTCAGAAAGGATATGTGGCAGAACTTATTCGTGTCGATCAAAAACATCCGGGAAGAATTAAACCAGCTTGTCCGATATTTGAAAAATGTGGCAGTTGTCATTTGTTACATATGGACGCAAAAGCGCAATCAGATTTTAAGAAGAATCAATTGATTAAGTTGTGTAAAGATGCAAAACTGCCTTTACAAGTTAAAGATATTCTAACAATGGAGGAACCATATCATTATCGTAATAAGATGATTATAGGATTTCAGAAAGATAGAAACAGACATATTCAAGCAGGGTTTTATGAAGAATTTTCGCATAAGATCATCCCTTATAAACGATGTTTGTTGCATCCGGAAATCTGTGATGAAATCGTAGAAGAAATCGTATCCTTGATGGAAAAACTTCGCATTGAACCATATGAAGAAGATAAGCGACGTGGCTTACTTCGTCATGTATTATTACGTTATGGCAAACAAAGTGGTAAAATCATGGTGGTATTGGTAATCAATCAAAATGTGTTCCCCGCAAGAAAGAACTTTGTGAATGCGTTGCTACATAAGTTTCCTAATATCACAACGATTGTACAAAATGTAAATACACGAAAAACAAGTGTTGTGTTAGGTGATCAGGAACGTGTACTGTATGGAAAAGGATATATTGAAGATACACTATGTGGTTTAAAATATCGTATTTCTTCTAAGTCGTTTTATCAAATCAACCATGAACAAACACAGGTATTGTATCAAACAGGCATTGATATGTTGGAACTAACAGGAAATGAAAAGGTTTTGGATGCATATTGTGGCATTGGAACGATTGGTATGAGTATGGCACATAAAGTGAAACAAGTCATTGGTGTAGAAATCAATAAGGATGCAGTGAATGATGCCATTGTGAATGCAAAAATCAATGATGTGAAGAATATTCGATTTATCTGTGATGATGCATCTGCCTATATGAAAAAAGCACAACAGCGTAAGGAACGTTTTGATGTTGTGATTATGGATCCGCCAAGAAGTGGAAGCAATGAACAGTTTCTGTCTGCATTAGTGAATATGAAACCAAAACAGATCTTATATATTTCATGTAATCCGATCACACAGGTTAGGGATATGCAGTATTTGAAGCGTTTTGGCTATGTTGGAGATGCGATGCAAGGAGTGGATATGTTTCCAAATACGAATCATGTAGAGACCATCTGCTTGCTGTCCAAGAAAGCCCAGTAAATCAAAGGAGTACAGAGATTTGGTTCAGATATGATGTTGTGTTTTTATGTTTGGATGGACTGAAATTTGTTTGGTGTTAATGAGGTGGGGTAATAAAAAATGAAAGTTTTGGCAAATTTAGATAAGAACAGATTTTTCAGCGATTAAACTAATTATGTTAAGATGGGAATAAGGAGTTTAGGTGCCAAAGCGAAAAAAATAGGGAGATTACAATGTTAGTAAATCAAAATGTGGATGCTTATGACCGAAAGACGGGGACGTACATTGTTGCATATATTGATCTTTTAGGATTCAGTAATAAAATAAAGGCAGCAGATCAACAATTGGCAATGAATAAGTTACATAATTTATATACGTTTTCTATAGATTTAACAAAGGATATTCAAATTGATGAGAATAAGGATATTCAGTTTAAGATTTTCTCGGATAATATTATTATAGCAAAAAAATTGTCCAATGAGATCTTTCAACGCAAACGGGATATAAAAAGTTTATTAATGTGTGCAGGACATTTTCAAGAGCTAGCCGCAAGTGATAGTGTTGGTTGGCTTTTGCGTGGAGGCATTTCGATAGGACAACTCTTTATAGATGATGCGATGGTTTGGGGTGAAGCACTTTTGAAATCGTACTATTTGGAGGACAAGATTGCAAATTATCCTAGAATTATCATTGAAAAGAAAGTTGTTAATGAAATCAAACAAGATAGTCAGTTGTGTGAATTTATAAGAAAAGATTTTGATAATCTTTATTTTTTGAATTTTCTTAATGATTGTTATTTTTGTGGACAAATGTTAATGAATGGTTTTAAAAAAATGCAAAAAGAAGTGGGAAAAGGCATAGATGAAAAGACTTATCAAAAATTTTGTTGGCATATGAATTTTGTTAATTCTGAGTTAGATAGGAAAAATGATAAAAAAGATAGGAAGTATAGGCTCTCAATGGATTTGGAGTAGAGATATAATTAAAATATAGTGGTATGTAAAATTGAAAATCGTATAAAAATCCTCTAGCATAGAGGAGGTAAATTAAAAATAGTAAAATAAACAGGATAATGCCATTGGGATAACTCTCATAAAGGTATGATAAAATATTCAGTTGATCTTGAAATGTACTAGATTTGAGTTAATTATAACTTGATATATACGGAAAAATCTTTTATTCGTTGTAAAAAATGTTGGTATAGTACAAAATATCGTTGTATAATTTGAAATAATTTAAGGTGGTGTGGATATGTACCGAATTGCAATTGAAAAATTATATCAATGGAAAAAAAGCAAACGACGTAAGCCAATAATAATTGAAGGAGCGCGGCAAGTAGGAAAAACTTGGATTATGAAAGAGTTTGGTAAACAGGCATATGAAAATACCATATATATTAATTTTGACTCTAATTCTAGAATGGCGGAACTCTTTGCATCAGATTTAGATACAGAACGTTTGATTATGGGATTAGAGTTGTATTCGGGTAGAAAGATCAATCCGGAAAATACGCTACTAATTTTTGACTGATTCTTTAAATCATTTGCGCAGGTTCACTTTTAGGAATCGCTTTGCACGAAGGGACATCTTTCCCCGTAGGTAAAGTTGATTTTTTGAAGCTTTATCCATTATCTTTTAAGGAGTTTTTAATGGCAACCGAAAAAGAACGTTTTGCTGAGTTGATGAACACGCGCGACTTTGATATGATAACAAGTTTCAAACAAACGTATATTGATGCTTTAAAACTTTACTACTTTGTCGGTGGTATGCCGGAAGCAGTGCAATGTTTTGCTGAGAATAAAGACTTTAATGAGGTTCGTGCGATTCAAAGGAGGATACTTGAAGCTTACGAACAAGATTTTTCAAAGCATGCTCCTTATGAACTTGTTCCCAAGATTCGTATGATATGGAACAGCATTCCCTCCCAACTTGCAAAAGAAAATAAAAAATTCATTTACGGTCTTGTACGTGAAGGTGGGCGTGCAAAAGATTATGAAACTGCAATTATGTGGCTAACAGACTGTGGACTTGTGCACAAGATTAGCTGTGTTAATGCAGCAGGAATTCCGTTAAAAGCCTATGAAGATTTAAAGGCATTTAAGCTTTTCGTGCTTGATGTAGGACTTCTTGGATGTATGAGCGGACTTCGGCAGCGTACTTTACTTGATGGCAATGCCCTTTTTGTTGAATTCAAAGATGCTTTAACTGAACAATATGTCTGTCAGCAACTTAAGACAATCGATGATTTAGGTATTTATTATTATACGAATGATCGGGGTTCTTGTGAGATTGATTTTATCGTTGATACTGGAGAGCAGATTATTCCAGTTGAAGTAAAAGCAGAAGTAAATCTTAAAGCTAAGAGTCTTAAAACATATCGAGAGAAATTTTCACCTGAAATTTCCGTTCGCACATCCATGGCAGATTATAAAAAAGAAGATGGACTTATCAATCTACCTCTTTATGCGATAGAACAGATTTCTACTATATAAAATTTCTTGTATATGATGAAGATAGTTCAGATTAAGTATATATATGAAACAAAGTATGCTACACTTATGGAAAAAGTGGAACGATTAATTGTTGATCACTAGAAATCGCAAGAAACAAGGGTTTTTGAAAAAGACATAAAGCTACACATAAAGAGAAAATAATGAATAATTATTTATAGCTTAAGAAAGGAGAAAGATTATTGTTATAAGGCTAATAGAATAATCTAGATTATGTTATGAAAATATTATTATTTGGTGTTTCTAATGTAGGCAAGACAACATGTGCTAAATTATTAGCAGAAAAAATTGGGTATACTTTTTATGATTTAGATGAAGAAGTAAAAAAAGCATTACATACAACACTTGAAGATTTTATAAATAATACGCCTACGCTTTATCAAAGAGATCAAATACGTGGGCAAATTATTAAGAAGATCGTGAATCGAACAGACAAAATTGTTTTTGCAATTACACCAATGACATATATCGATTCTATTCAGGATATATTGAAAAGAAAAAATGTTTTGGCGATTGAATTACGAGATACTCCGGAAAATATATTTATCCGATTAGTTTTTTCAGATGAAAACGATGTTATTTATGAGGATAGAGATTATTGTGAAAAGTATAAAGATCATTATTTAAATGAAATAAGAAGTGATATAGAGTGGTATGGTCATATCTATGAAAATATTGGATATAAATATTTTATAGATGGTCGTAGTCCTCAAGAGGTTGTTGAAGATTTATTCAAGAGCTATCCTTTGAAAATGAATAAATGAAATAAATGATATTTTGATATGAATTGGTCAGAATTATCATTTAAAAATAAATACACCTTGTTTATGTTAAAAATATTTTAGTGTTTCTATTGATTAATCAGAATCTGTTTAAAAAAGTGATATTTGATATGATAGAAAAATTAGTAATATTTTCAAAGGAACAATGGGAAAAATAATTCAGGATACAATTCATGCAAAATGTAATTGAGATTTATACACAGGATATTAGATGAGAAATCAATTTCATTATATGTCTATGAAAGTTATCTACTGAAAAAATGATAATGGACAAGTTTTCAACAATATAGGAAATCTATGACAATGATTTGGTGGTATAATTATGATTTAAGATAAAGACAGATTGTTTAAAAGAAAAGAGGCTAAATCTATGGAAAGAACAATAACAGTAAAGGGGATTGGTAAGGTTTCAGCATGTTCAGATTATGTGATATTGAAGATGAGATTGGAAGCGAAGGATAAGCAATATGATAAGGTAATGGATACTGCGACAAAGCAATTAGCAGAATTGAAGCAGAGTCTTTTATCTATCGGCTTCGAAAAGAATGCAGTAAAAACTACAAATTTTAAAGTTTACACCGATTATGATAGTTACAAAGATGAACATGATCATTACCAGCGGGTTTTCACTGGCTTTGTATGTTGCCACCAGCTAAAGTTAGCATTTGATTTTGACTTGAAACGATTATCTCAGGTATTAGTAACAATTGCTTCTTGTCCCACACACCTAGAGTTAGATATTGTATTTACAGTTAAAAATCCAACAGAAATAAATGATGCACTTCTCAGGGAAGCGGCAATAAATGCAAAAAAGAAAGCAGAACTGCTCTGTGAAGCATCAGGCGTGAAGTTGGGACAGTTACTTATAATAGATTACAATTGGGATGAATTGAATGTTTATTCTGATACGAAATACAAATTTGATGAAAGAAGTTTTAGAGAATTATCAGCAATACCATCTATGGATATAGAGCCAGACAATATTGATGTGCAAGACACTGCGACTTTTGTTTGGGAAATTGTATAATCGAATTTCATTAAAAAGTAATCAATGAATTTTGAAGTAAAATACTTTATGATAAGAAAAGCTTAACCATAATAAATAGAGAGGTTTTAAAATGGATGATAAAAATAAAGAAAGTTTAGAAGCATGGGAAGAAAATGCAAAGTTTTGGGATGAGGCAATGGGAGATGAGTCAAACAAATTTCATAGAGAAACAGTACGTCCTAAAGTAAATGAATTGTTAGATATTCAACCAGATGATTTCATTTTAGATATCGCATGTGGGAATGGAAATTATTCAGCATATCTTGCTAATCAAGGTATTTCTGTTGTGGCATTTGATTATTCAGCAAATATGATAGAATTGGCGAAAAAGCGTCAACACCGATACCTAGAGCAAATTGAATTCTGTGTAGCTGATGCGACTAATGAAAGTAGTCTTTTGGCTTTAAGAAGAAAGAAGCCTTTCACAAAAGCAGTTTCCAATATGGCAATTATGGATATTTCAGATATAGAACCACTATTTAGAAGTGTAAATCAAATGCTAATAGATCAAGGATCCTTTGTATTCGCAACACAGCATCCATGTTTTGTCACTTTAACAAAGCAATACATGACACCACATAGTTATTATGGGGAAGCGATTACTGGACAACCAAAAGAACAGTGCTATTATCATCGTTCGATGCAGGATATATTCCATCTTTGCTTTGCATGTGGTTTTGTAGTTGATGGTTTTTATGAGGAATGTTTCGCTCATGAAGAAATCCCGGAAATTATCATTGTAAGAGCAAAGAAGATAAAAGATATAGAAAAATAAAACTAGTGGACAATTTCGTTCACTAGTTTTTACAATCCTCACAATTATTTATACATTGATCTATTTCTAATACAGCATTTAATTTAGCAAATAAAACCTGTTCCAGCATGGTAACATCCGTTACTGTTTTACGAACAGATTCATTTACTTCCAAGAGTTCACAGACATTACCGGCGATTTCAACCGCCTTTTGTATTTTTTCACCTTCTGCATTTAGAATATGAGAAAGTGCAGCTTCTATGCAGGCAATGGAAGAAAGCAATCGGCAAACACTGTCTGATCGATTACAATCATCCAGATCACAAGCACAAGGCTTACATTGACATGGTTTTAAACAGCATTTTATAAAGCATGGACATCCATCTTTTCCGATGATAAGAAACAGAAAACATAACATATCACATGTTTTCATTCGTTCATAATCCCATATAATATTCATGATCTGATAAGGACAATCAATTGGATAGCTTTCCAAAAGAGTGCCATCTAAAGATTGAAAATCAAGAAACTGCATGTCATTATGTGCGCGAAGTGTTAAAAAAGCTTCATCATAACTTAATACAGACGCAAATGTACCAATGATTGGCGCATATTGATTTTGTATTTGACCATCTTTTGTGATTTCCATAACACCTTCATAAAAGGAAATAAAAAGGGTATCATGGATATCATCACAGGATAAACCCGTAATATCAATATTTTTATCTATAGGTATGGTAAATATACTTTGTTCATTTAAATTTTCATCAAGACAATACAGCATATTTGGATGCGCATGATCACTTGCCCAAAAACAATAATTTACAGAATCATAACAAATAGCGGAATAATTACGACATGTTTCATAAGATGCCATAAATGAAAAATCTTTTTGATAGATATGAATACAAGGAGCATTTGATAAGGTAAAATAATATGCATTTCCATCATATGCAACGCCTTCATATGCATAAGGCTGTCCACAGGATAGGTAAATACATTCTTCAAATTGTAATGTAAAGTCCATAATAATACCTCCATTTATGTTTCATTCTCTGTATTGTATGTCGATATATGAAGGAACATTCTTTTTTTATGAACCATATCATGTTTAAAAACATATACTGAAGTATACAATCATGTTTTATACAAGGAGGATATACTATGGGAATGCCAGTAATTACGCCTGGAGATCGTACAGGTGAACAGGCCATAACAGATTTAATAGAATCTATCGCAATGCAGGAACGTGCTTTATCACATATCCTGAATGCAGAATCAGAAAAAATGCAGACAGTGATCAATATGGAAGGTGTTACAGCACAACAGCTTTTACAACTGAATCGTTCTGTGGAACAGATGGTCAATACTGCAACAAGGCTGGAAACAATATTACAGACAAAGTTAGAGCTTGTGGATATGATAGATGCCACATGTTTTGATGAAGTGGGGGTGGATGGCAATGGCAACAATATCAGGTAGCGTAATTTTTGATAGAGATCGCAGCTTAAGCATCTCTTCACAGGATTCAGGGATTGCTGGGATACCTGTTGTTCTTCAAAATACAGTATCAGGTATGCGTTTGGTAGTATTAACGGATACAAATGGGAATTATAGTTTTATCAATGTAGCAGATGGCAGTTATCGAATTGTGGAAGCTTATGGTGAAACAGGTGGTGTAACTTCACCCGGAGATTTTGCGAATGCTGTAGTTGGAAATATACCAGAAGGTGTCAATCCTCCAGTATCAGCAGTAAGTAATCCTCCTACAGGAACTACCAATATTGATTCTTTAACACCAGATACACTTTTTGTTACAGTAGCTGGTAATGAATTAACAAATCAAAATTTCTATAATGGACCTGTTATTTATACACCTATTGAAGCAATTATTGATGAATGTGCTATTATTTCAGGTGATAATCTTATCAATGTCGCAGATGAAGGTACGTTTGGCACATTCCCTGCGGGAACATCTGCTAATACAGGGGCACCAACAGAACCATATCCGGATGTAACGCCAGACTTCACATATGTTTTACCAAATCCTGCCGTATTTACACCTCTGGATGGAGAATATACAGTACAAAATATTATGAATAATTCCATGAGTGCAGAAATTGGCGCATGGTGGAGGATTGCAGATCATACGATTGGTAATGAAACCGGACGTATGATGATTGTAAATGGCTTCAACCCAGGTGCAGTCTTTTTCAGGGATACGATACAGGTAAAACCAAATACAAATTATTTATTTCGTTCATGGATATTGAATTTGTTTCGTGTGAATGGCTATCCAAATCCTGAATTAGGTGTACAGATATTGGATGAAAATGGTGGTGTATTATATAGTGCCACACTTGGAGCATTGATACCTGTCAACACAAATGCACCGGAATGGAAAGAAATCGGGACGGTTATAAATTCACGCAATAACACAAGTTTAACTGTTGAATTTTTAAGTGAAGGACCTGAAGTTGTTGGAAATGATTACGCAATTGATGATATCGCATTTAATGAAATTCTAATACGAGAATTTATACCAGTAAAAACAGCCAGTACGTCAACTGCATTTATTGGTGAAGAGTTTCAATATACGATTACTCTGGAGGATCCTTGTGGCAATCCTCTTACAAATGTATTCTTTCAGGATATGATACCAGCAGGACTAAGTTTTGTAGAGGGCAGTGTGATTGTGAATGGTATTTCTCAGCCACAGGCAAATCCCAATACTGGTTTTATAGTACCGGATGTTCCTGTACAAGGCAGTGTGACCATCACATTTACTGTAAGGGCAGATTCTATACCAGCTATAAATCCTACTTTAAATCATGCAAATATGCGATATTCGTATACACCGGTGGAAGGTGGTATTCCACAAGAATTTGAAGTAGAAACCAATGAGGTACCTGTGACGATCGCTGGAGAATTAGCTGATATTTCCATAACAAAATCAGCAAGTCCCAGTCCTTTACAGCCAGGGAAACCACTAACTTATACGATTATCGTTCGTAACGCGGGACCATCTATTTCAGAAAATGTGGTATTAACAGATACGATACCTGCTGATTTATTAAATCCTGAATATTCCATTGATGGCGGCACAAATTTTTTGCCATGGACAGGAAGTCTGAATC